>NZ_JBSFTU010000011.1:0-149696 GCF_053591435.1 Streptomyces sp. NPDC003027 | reverse complement strand
TCCATGTGCGGTTCGAGATACGCCACGGCCGTCTTCATGACCTCGGCGGACTGGAGCACGAACGGCAGCTGCATCTGACCCGAGCCGAACAGCTCACCGACCGTCTTCATCCCGTCCAGCAGGATGTCGTTGACGATCTCCAGGGCGGGGCGCCCGGCCAGCGCGGCATCGAGATCCGCCTCCAGGCCGTTCTTCTCGCCGTCGACGATCCGGCGCTTGAGGCGCTCCTCCAACGGCAGCGCGAGGAGTTCCTCGGCCTTCCCGGCCCTCAGGGACGTGGCCGTCGCGCCCTCGAACATCTCCAGGAAGCGTTGCAGCGGGTCGTAGCCCTCGGCACGCCGGTCGTGGATGAGATCCAGCGCGACCTCCACCTGCTCCGGCTCCAGCCGGGCGATGGGCACGATCTTCGACGCGTGGACGATCGCCGAGTCGAGACCCGCCTTCACGCACTCGTCGAGGAAGACGGAGTTCAGCACGATCCGCGCCGCCGGGTTCAGCCCGAAGGAGATGTTGGACAGGCCCAGCGTCGTCTGGACGTCCGGGTGGCGCCGCTTGAGCTCGCGGATCGCCTCGATGGTGTGGATGCCGTCCCGCCGGGACTCCTCCTGCCCGGTGCAGATGGTGAAGGTCAGCGTGTCGATCAGGATGTCCGACTCGTGGATTCCCCAGTTGCCGGTCAGATCGGCGATGATCCGCTCGGCGACGGCGACCTTGTGCTCGACCGTACGGGCCTGGCCCTCCTCGTCGATCGTCAGCGCCATCAGCGCCGCCCCGTGCTCCTTCGCGAGCGTCGTGACCCGCGCGAACCGCGACTCCGGCCCGTCCCCGTCCTCGTAGTTGACCGAGTTGATGACGGCCCGCCCGCCGAGCTTCTCCAGGCCCGCCTTGATGACGTCCACCTCGGTGGAGTCGAGGACGATCGGCAGCGTGGACGCGGTCGCGAACCGCCCGGCCAGCTCGGCCATGTCCGCGACGCCGTCACGGCCGACGTAGTCCACGCACAGGTCGAGCATGTGCGCGCCCTCGCGGATCTGGTCGCGGGCCATCTCGACGCAGTCGTCCCAGCGGCCCTCCAGCATGGCCTCGCGGAACTTCTTCGAGCCGTTGGCGTTGGTCCGCTCACCGATCGCCAGATACGCCGTGTCCTGGCGGAAGGGAACATGGCTGTACAGCGAGGAGGCGCCGGCCTCCACCTCCGGAACCCGCGCCGGCACGGCCGACCCCCGGACGCGCTCCACGATCCGGCGCAGATGCTCCGGCGTCGTGCCACAGCACCCGCCGACGAGCGCCGGGCC
The DNA here is from genome assembly GCF_053591435.1 of Streptomyces sp. NPDC003027. Classification (NCBI taxonomy): domain Bacteria; kingdom Bacillati; phylum Actinomycetota; class Actinomycetes; order Kitasatosporales; family Streptomycetaceae; genus Streptomyces; species Streptomyces sp. NPDC003027. Next base: position 148,401 of record NZ_JBSFTU010000011.1, on the reverse strand, counting down.
GTACTCCCGTACGAAACCCTCCTGCGCGTCGGCCAGTTCGGCCGGCGACAGGGGATAGTGGGCGCCGTCCGACGTCAGCACCGGCAGACCGGCGTTGGGCATGACGGACAGCGGGATACGGGAGTGGCGGGCGAGGTGGCGCAGGTGCTCGGCCATCTCCGCCGGGCCGGTGGCGCAGTTGAGCCCGATCATGTCGATGCCGAGCGGCTCCAGGGCGGTGAGCGCCGCCCCGATCTCCGAACCGAGCAGCATCGTGCCCGTGGTCTCCACGGTCACCTGCACGATCAGCGGCAGGTCGAGGCCGCACCACTCCAGGGCCCGGCGGGCGCCGACGACGGCCGCCTTGGTCTGGAGCAGGTCCTGCGAGGTCTCGATCAGCAGGGCGTCGGCGCCGCCCCGGATCAGCCCTTCGGCGTTCTGCTGGTACGCGTCCCGCAGCGGCTCGTACGTGGTGTGGCCGAGGGTCGGCAGCTTGGTGCCGGGGCCCATGGAGCCGAGGACCCAGCGGGGGCGTCCATCGGCGGCCGTGTGGGCGTCGGCGCTGGTGCGGGCGATCCGGGCGCCGGCCTCCGACAGGTCGTACACCCGGTTCTCCATGCCGTACTCGGCGAGCGCGGCAAGGTTCGCGCCGAAGGTGTTCGTCTCGACGCAGTCCACACCGACGGCGAAGTAGGCGTCGTGGACGGAGGCCACGATGTCCGGGCGCGTGACGTTCAGGATCTCGTTGCAGCCCTCCAGGTTCTGGAAGTCGTCCATCGTCGGGTCTGCGGCCTGGAGCATCGTGCCCATCGCCCCGTCGGCCACCACGACCCTCGTGGCGAACTCGTCGCGCAGCGAACCTCGCGCCGACCGCCTCATGACAGTCCTCTCAGATGGGTCACCAGCGAGGCCGTGCACCCGACCCCGTACGTCGTCCTGATCCGGTCGAGCAGCGGGTCCCGGTGCAGCCGGTACTCCTGCGTCCCCACGTAGTCGAGTACGGTCGCGGCGACCGCGCAGCCAAGCTGCGCCGCGCACCGCTCCGGCACACCCCACAGCGTCCCTGCGAGGAACCCGGCCCGGAAGCCGTCCCCGACCCCGGTCGGGTCGACGACCCCCGGCACCCGGACCGCCGGCACGGCCAGCGGCTCCCGGCCCTGGCCGCGCACCCGGACACCGGCCTCGCCGTGGGTGGTGATCCAGGTGCCGACGCGGCGCAGGACCTCCGCCTCCGGCCAGCCCGACCTCTCCAGGAGGAGCGCCGTCTCGTACTCGTTGGTGAACAGCCAGCGCGCGCCGTCCACGAGTTCGCGTACCTCGTCCCGGCCGAGCCGTGCCAGCTGCTGCGACGGGTCGGCGGCGAACGGGATACCGAGGTCGCGGCAGGCCCGGGTGTGCCGCAGCATCGCCTCGGGGTCGTCCGGGGAGACCAGGACCAGGTCCAGCCGCCCGGTCCGGGCGACGACGTCCCGCAGGTCGATCTCGCGGGCCTCCGCCATCGCTCCGGCGTAGAAGGTGGCGATCTGGTTCTGCGCCCGGTCGGTGGTGCAGACGAACCGGGCGGTGTGGAGCGACTCGCTGACGCGCACCGAGTCGGTGTCCACACCGTGGTCCTTCAGCCAGACCCGGTACGGCTCGAAGTCGGAGCCGACCGCGCCCACGAGCACCGGGCGCAGGCCGAGCACGCCGAGTCCGAAAGCGATGTTCGCTGCCACTCCACCGCGCCTTACCTCCAGGTTGTCGGCGAGGAACGACAGGGAGACCCGGTCCAGCCGGTCCGCGAGCAGCTGCTCGGTGAACCAGCCGGGGAAGGTCATCAGATGGTCGGTCGCGATGGATCCCGTGACAGCGATACGCATCCCCCTAAACCCCCGCCGCCTTCTTCAGGGCCTCCACCCGGTCCGTGCGCTCCCAGGTGAAGTCGGGGAGTTCGCGGCCGAAGTGGCCGTACGCCGACGTCCGGGCGTAGATCGGCCGCTTCAGGTCCAGGTCGCGGATGATCGCCGCCGGCCGCAGGTCGAAGACCTGTCCGACGGCGTCCTGGATCGCCTCGTCGGACAGCGTGCCCGTGCCGAAGGTCTCCACGAACAGACCGACCGGCTCGGCCCTGCCGATCGCGTACGCGACCTGCACCTCGCACCGCCGGGCGAGCCCGGCCGCCACGACGTTCTTGGCCACCCAGCGCATCGCGTAGGCGGCGCTGCGGTCCACCTTGGACGGGTCCTTGCCGGAGAACGCGCCGCCGCCGTGGCGGGCCATGCCGCCGTACGTGTCGATGATGATCTTCCGGCCGGTGAGTCCGGCGTCACCCATCGGGCCGCCCACCTCGAAACGCCCCGTCGGATTCACGAGCAGCCGGTAGCCGTCGCTCTCCAGGTTGACGCCCTCCTCGGCGAGCGCCTTCAGCTCCGCCTCGACGACGAACTCCCGGATGTCCGGCGCCAGCAGACCCTCGACGCTGATGTCGGCGGCGTGCTGGGACGACACCACCACCGTGTCCAGCCGGACCGGCCGGTCGCCGTCGTACTCGATGGTGACCTGCGTCTTGCCGTCGGGCCGCAGATAGGGCACGGTCCCGTTCTTGCGGACCTCCGTCAGCCGCCGCGCCAGCCGGTGGGCCAGCGCGATCGGCAGCGGCATCAGCTCGGTGGTGTCGTCGCAGGCGTAGCCGAACATCAGACCCTGGTCGCCCGCGCCCTGCGCGTCCAGCTCGTCCGAACCGCCCTCGACGCGGTTCTCGTACGCCGTGTCGACCCCCTGGGCGATGTCCGGCGACTGGGCGCCGATGGACACCGACACCCCGCAGGAGGCGCCGTCGAAGCCCTTGGCGGACGAGTCGTAGCCGATGTCGAGGATCGCCTCGCGCACCAGCTTCGCCATCGGGGCGTAGGCGGTGGTGGTCACCTCGCCGGCGATATGGACGAGACCCGTGGTGAGCAGGGTCTCCACCGCCACCCGCGACGACGGGTCCTCGGCGAGCAGCGCGTCGAGGATGGTGTCGCTGATCCGGTCGGCGATCTTGTCGGGGTGGCCCTCGGTCACCGACTCCGAGGTGAACAGGCGCCGGCTCATGCCTGGCCCACCTCCGCACGGGCGGGGGCGAAGAAGTGGGACTCGATCGCGGCCAGCGTCCGGATGGAGTCGACCTCGAGGGTCTCCATCTGGATCGACTGTCCGCTCTCCTGCTCCAGCAGGAAGACGAACTCGACGAAGGACAGCGAGTCGATGAGCCGGTTCTCGATGAGGTCCAGGTCGGCCGCGATGTCGTCGCGCTCCGGGTGACGCTCGAGGATCCAGTTCTTCACCTGCTGCAGGCCGTCGGCCATGGTGGGACTCCTTAGTGATGGTGTACGGAAGGGGTGGGGGGCGCGACGATGATCGGGGCGGCCACCGCGACCGCGTAGTCCACGTCGTGGCTGATGGACACGGTGATCTCGGTGATCCCGGACTCGGCGGCCATCTCGGCGGCCGACCGGTGCAGCTCCACCAGCGGCCAGCCGCCTTCGGAGCGCCGTACGACGATGTCCGGCCAGGGCAGGAACCTGCCCCTGACCCGGAGGGTCTTGAAAGCCGCTTCCTTGGCCGCGATCCGCCCGCACAGGCTCATGACGTCGAGCCCGGAGGAGGTACGGCAGTCGGCGAGTTCGCCGGGGGTGAGCATCCGCTCGAAGAACGTCTCGCCGTACTCGGTGAGAAGCCTGCGGACACGGTTGACGGACACGATGTCCATGCCGAGGTTCGCCCAGCCCAGGCCGCCCGCCGGCGGGGCGGCGGCGGGACGGGCCGGCACGTCAGATCACCGGCCCGGCCGCCACGCTCGCGTCGGCCCGCATGCGGGCGTTCGCGTCGAGGACCGCCTGCGTCGCCGCTTCCCAGTCGCCGTGCCGGCGGGTCAGCGCGGACAGCCAGCGCTCCAGACCGAAGGCCACGCAGCTGGTGAACGCGGGCCCGCCGCTCGACGCGAGCGTGATGTCGCAGCGCTCGCCGAAGAAGTTGCGATGGGTGTTGACCGACGCGATCGCCAGGTCCTCGTACAGGAACTCGTACTTCACCGGCGTGAGCCGCTGGAGCAGCGCCTTGGAACCGCCCTTGTCGAAGAACGGGTCGCAGGCGGCCTCCCTGCGCAGCGGCAGGTCGAGCGCCTCGGCGAAGGCCTGGACGCGGGCGGTGAAGTCCGCCAGATGCGTCTCGGCGTGCTCGCGCGCGCCGATGGCGACGATCTCGCGCATACGGAAGCCGAGCTGGCGGCGCATGCCTTCGTAGTGGGTCTCCTTGCGGAAGCACCAGGAACAGACGGTCACCAGGGTGTCGTCGGCGACCCGCCGGCCCTGATGGTCCAGGTAGACGGCGTAGCAGGACGCCGAGGGCAGTCCGAGCGCGGCGGGCTCCAGCGCGTCGCACGGAAAGCAGCCGGTGTCGGAACAGAAGGCCGAGGCGTCGCGGCGCTCCAGGTCGAGCGGGGCGGCGACGACGGCCTGGTGCGGGAAGTTGTCGTAGTAGTCGAGCCGGGCCAGGTCGGCGGCCGGCAGCAGCGGGGGCATGGTCATCGGGCGGGCGCCCGCGGACACGCCCCAGCTCTCGAAGGTGTCGTCGAGGAGCCGCAGCAGCGCGGTCGCCTCGGGGCCGAGGGACGGCAGGCCCCTCGTCTCCCCGGCACTCGCGGGGGTCGTCACGGTCATGGTGGATTCACCTCTCGGGTGATCTCTCGGATGATCTGCCGATCCGGGCTCAGACGACGGGCAGGACGTCGTCCGAGAAGATCCCGGTCTTCAGGAAGAAGGCGAGCGGCTTGCGGATCGCCTTGCGCTCGTACGGGCGGCGGCGCTCGTCGGCCACCAGCGCGTTGCGCAGGGCCAGCGGGTCCGCGATGCCGGCGTCCCGGTACACGTGCGGGTTGTACAGCGAGTTGATGCTGAAGACCACGTACCGCTTGAGATAGGTCTCCACCTCCGCGACGCGCGCGGCGGGCACCGCCTCCCGCATCCGGGCGAAGAGCAGGGAGACCAGCTCGCGGCCGAAGGCGATGTGGCGGGACTCGTCCTGGTGGTGGATGCGGTTGACCTCGCGGATGGTGTGGCACAGGGAGTCGTCCTGAGCCATCCGCGTGTTGTAGTGGTCCACCAGCTCCTCGAAGAACAGGATCCGGGCGAAGACCAGGAAGTTCTCCACCTCCGGCTCCCAGGCGGAGTCGGCGCGCATCGCGGTGGAGCCGTAGATCTTGTCGCCGTAACGGCGGCAGAACTCGGCGAAGAACCACATGTGCTCGTTCTCCTCACCGATGAAGTGGTGGAAGAAGTCCGACGGCACCTCGAAGCCGGGCATGTGGATCCGGCCGACGACCTCGATGAGCAGCTCGCGGATGCCGTGCACGTTGAGGCTGTAGAAGTTGATGGACTCCCACTTGGAGAGGCGCTGAATGGTTTCCTCGCCCAGCTCGTCGTAGTACGGGGTGCCGTACACGGTGAGCAGTTCGGGGGTCATCCAGAGCTGCTTCTCCTCCAGCTTCTCGGGCCAGTCGAACTGCTGGTACGGGTTGTAGTACTCCTCGATGGACCGGGAGCTGAGCCGCTCCAGGACTTCCATGAACCGGTCGGTGACGGGCAGGGGGGCGGCGACACCCATGATCTCGCTCCTTTTTTCTTCGGGGCTCGGTTCACCTCCGGGCGCCTTGTGCGTGCGTCGACGGGCGCGGCGCCCTTCGGCTCACTCGCCCTCAGGCGCACGGGGCGGACGTGAAGGCACTCGGGGTGCGGGGACCTGGGGCCTTCAGGGCCGGACTTCGTAGACCGCGTTGACCGGGGTCTCGGTGGCGCGGCGCCAGCGGGTGAAGCCGGCCTCCTCGGCGATCGCGCGGAACGCCTTCTCGCCGGAGTGGTTGCCGAGCGCGTGCGGGCCGCGCTGGGCGACCGCCACGGGCAGGCACATCACGGCGGACAGGGCCATGAACATGCGGGCGGCGGGCGTGTTCGTGTCGATGTCGGCCGGTGAGACGTTCGACTCGACGAGCATCCAGGTGCCGTCGGCGTCCAGCGACTTGTGGACGTGCTGGGCGGCGGCGACCGGGTCGCCCATGTCGTGCAGGGCGTTGAAGAAGCACACCAGGTCGTAGCCGGTGCCGGGGTAGTCGTCGGCGGAGGCGACCTCGAAGACGACCCGGTCGGACAGGCCGGCCTCCTCGGCCAGCTGCCGGGCGATGGCGATGGCCTCCTCCGAGTAGTCGAAGCCGTGGACGGTGGCCTGCGGGAACGCCTTGGCGATCAGCAGGGTGGTGTGGCCGACACCGCAGCCGACGTCCGCGACGGTGCCGCCGGCGGCGAGCTTGCCGGTGACGCCGTGGAGGGCGGGCAGCCAGTCCGGGACCAGCTTGTGCTCGTACGTGGGCTGGAAGAAGGAGCCCATGCCCGTGTCGAGGGCCGCGTCGTGCTCGGCCCAGCCGACGCCGTCGCCGGTGCGGTAGGCGTCGACGAGCAGGTCCTCGGTGGCGTACAGCGCCTTGAGGGCGGTGAAGAACCCGGCGGCGAAGGTGACGGCCTTCGGGTCCGCGAGCACCTCGACGTGGTCGGCGGGCAGGGTGTACGTCGCGGCGCTCGGGTGGCGCTCGACGTAACCGGCGGAGAGCTGGGCGTGCAGCCACTCCTCGATGTACCGCTCGTCGGTGCCGGTCCTGCGCGCCAGCCCGGTGGCGGTGAGCGGGCCGTTCTCGGCGAGGCACCTGTACAGGCCGAGCCGCTCGCCGAGGGCGACGGTCAGACCGCGGACGGCCGCTCCGGCGTCGGTGATGACCTTCTGGTGGAAGTCGTGGGCACTCATGCGGCCGTGTCCCCCTCGTACGTCGGCAGGTCGCAGGTGAACAGGAAGGAGCGGGGCACGCGCGGGACGGTGCGCGGCGGGACCGGGTAGGGCCAGCGGCCGAAGTCGGCGCCGTCCTCACCGGGCTGCTTGACCTCGCGGACGTCCCAGCCGCAGGCGGCGAGCAGCGCCTCGGGCTCCTCGGTGCCGAAGAGCCACGGGTTGCCGTCCTCGCGCAGGGCGTTCAGGAACGGCCGGGCGAGCGGGTTCTCCAGGGCGGCCCTGGAGATGACGTCGCCGAGCAGCACGGAGCCGGGCGCGGCGTGCGCGGACAGCGTCGAGATGAGGGTCCGTACGGCGTCCTCCGGGAGGAAGAACAGCAGGCCCTCCACCACCCACAGAACGGGCTCGTCGCTCTTCCATCCGGCCTCCTTCAGCGGGCCGGTCCAGTCCTGGGTGAGGTCGACCGGGACGGTGATCCGGGTACGGCCGGCGGGCGCCGGCTCCTGGGCGAGCATCTCCGCCTTGGCCTCCAGGAGGGCCGGGCGGTCCAGCTCGTAGACGGTGACGCCGTCGGGCCACGGGAGCCGGAAGAACCGGGTGTCCATGCCGGCGGCGAGGAAGACCACCTGGCGGATGCCGCGCTCCTCCACCGCCTTGACGACGGCACGGTCCAGGTAGGTGGTGCGGATGGCGAGGAACGGCACGGTGCCGCCGCCGGCGTAGCGCTCGAGCAGTTCGAAGCCGATCGTGTCGGCGACGGTGCGCGCGTAGGGATCGGCGAACAGCCGGTCCTCGCGCTCGGTCTCCAGGGCGCGCGCGGCGGCGGTCCACTGGGCGGTGCGGGATACGGCCTCCACAGGAGGTCCCCCTTCGTTGGTGTCGGAGATTCGGACGGCCGTGTTCAGCCGGGCGTCTGGTGTGTCAGGCGCTCGTGACCGGTGCGCGGCTCTTCGTACGGGCGCACGCGACGGGGTCCTCGGCCGCGGGCATCGACGACAGATGGCCGGCGTCGGAACCGGCGGGGCGCCGTCGGAAGATGCTGTGCAGGATCATGCTGAACACGGCCGTCCCGTCGGCGGCCACCAGCGTGCACCGCGGTTTCACGGTGCCGGTGGCGGGGTTGAACGGCGACGGGGTGGAGCCGAGGATCTCCACCCGGGCGGTGAGGACGTCCCCGGGTCGCACGGGACGCAGATAGCGCACCTCGTCGATCCCGGGCGATCCCATGCAGGCGCTGTAGGCGAGCATGCCGTCCACATAGCGCCGCATGAACATCGCCTGTGTGTGGAAGCCGCTCGCGATGAGCCCGCCGAACTGCGAGCGGGCCGCGAGGTCGTGGTCCGTGTGGAAGGGCTGCGGATCGAAGCGCCTGCCGAACTCCAGCACCTCCTCCGCGGTGACGGTGACGGTGCCCAGTTCATGGACATCGCCGGGCCGGAAGTCCTCGAAGTAGCGCATCACGCGCCCCCCTTGACCTGAAAAGTGGTCGGTCCCTGGCATCACCCAATCTACGAATGGCTCGTTTATTTTGTCAACCCAAAAGAAGACTCATATGCCCCCAGCCGCCCGGCCGTTCACCCCCGCCGTCACCGAGCGCGCGCTCGAAGTCGCTCCACAGGTCCTCCACCCCCTCGATGCCGACGGACACCCGCACCAGACCGGCGCCGATGCCGGCCGCGGCGAGCGCGTCCGCGCCGAGCTCGCGGTGCGAGGTGGACGCGGGATGGGTCACCAGCGTCTCGACCCCGCCCAGGGAGAGCGCGAGCCGGGCGATCCGCACCCGCTCGATGAACGCCCGGCCCGCCTCCCGGCCGCCCGCCAGCTCGAAGGAGAGCAGTCCGCCACCCCCGGAGAGGACCGTGCGGGCCGTGCCGTACGAGGGGTGGCCGGCGAGCCACGGGTAGTGGACGGCCGACACGTCCGGGCGGGCGGCGAGCCGTCCGGCCAGGACGGCGGCGTTGGCGCAGTGCTCCCGCATCCGCAGGGGCAGCGTCGCGATCCCGCGCAGGGTCAGCCAGGCGGCGAACGGGTCGGCGCAGGCGCCGAGTTCGACCGTGCGCGGCCACACCGCCCGGCGCAGCCCCCCGTCCGCGAAGACGGCCGCCCCGCCGAGGACGTCGGAGTGACCGGAGAGGTACTTGGTGGTGGAGTGGACGACGATGTCGGCCCCGAGCTCCAGCGGCCGGCACAGCACGGGCGAGGCGAGCGAGTTGTCGACCACGCTGGTGATCCCGAGCCGGCGGGCGGCGGCCAGCATCCCGGGCAGATCGGGCACCTGACCGGTCGGATTGGCGATCGTCTCCATCACCAGGAGCCGGGTGCGGGGGTTGCGGGCGGCCTCCTCGAACTCGGCGGCGTCGTCACCGGAGACATGGCTGACCTCGATCCCGTACCGCTCGGCCAGGTCGGAGAGGACCGCGTAGGTCCCGCCGTACAGGCACCGCTGCGCGACGACGTGGTCGCCGGGGCGCAGCAGGGCGAGCAGCACCCCGCTGATCGCGCCCATGCCGGACGCGAAGGCGATGGCCGAGTCGCCGCCCTCCAGCCCGGCGAGGGTCTTCTCCAGGGCGCGTACGGTCGGATTGCCGCGGCGGCTGTAGACGTACCGGCCGTCGGGTCCGGCCATGGCCTCGGCGAGCGCGTCGGCCGAGTCGAAGGCGAAGGCCGAGGACTGCACGAGCGGCACCGACAGCGGCCGGCTGCCGGGGTCGGGCGGCTCGTTGACGACATGGACGGCCCGCGTGCTGATGTCCAGGGGGTCTCGCATGCCAACTCCCTTTCCGGAGTGCGGAGATGTGCCGGGTTACGGAGAAGGGGCCGCCCGATGTCCGTCGTGGACATCGGGCGGCCCCTGGGCGCGCACGGTGAACGCACCGCGTGCGTCACACGGAGACCTTGTCGCCCTGCGGGGCGGGGGCGGCCGGGGCGGCCAGGAGGGCCTTGTCGCTCTTCATCACGAGGAGCGTGACGACACCGCCCACCGCGGCGACGATCGCGGCGCCGATGAAGGCGGCCGAGAAGCCGTCGGTGAGGGCGGGCAGGTTGCCGAGCTGGTCGGCGCCCTGGGACATGGCGACGGCGGTCAGCGCGGCGAGGCCGAGCGCCGAGCCGACGTTGTAGGTGGTGTTGACGATGCCGGAGGCGAGACCGGCCTGCTCCTGCGGGGCACCGGACATGGCGGCGATCATCGCCGGGATGTAGGCGAGGGACATGCCGAGCGCGGCGACGAGCGAGGCCGGCAGGACGTCGACGAGGAAGGTGCCGGTCGGCGGGACGGCCGCCAGCCAGACCAGACCGGCCGCCAGGACCAGCAGTCCGCCGGCGATGAGCGGCTTGGCGCCGAACCGGCCCATGAGGCGGGCGGTGATGGCCGTCATGAAGATCATGAGCAGGACGGTCATCGGGAGCAGCGCGGCACCGGACTCGAAGGCGCCGTAGTTCAGCACCTGCTGCAGGTAGAGGTTGAGGAAGTACCACATCGGGATCCAGGCGGCGCCGAGCAGCGTCATGGCCAGGTTCGCCGAGCCCAGGCGCGGGACCCGCCAGACGCTGAGCGGCATGAGCGGCTCGCGGACGGCCTTCTGGATCACGAAGAAGAGGATGAGCAGCGCGGCGGCGCCGGCCAGCTGGAGGACGGTGCCGGTGGAGCCCCAGCCGACCTCGGGGGCCCGGACCACGGCGAACACGGCGAGCGCCAGACCGGCGGTGACGGCGACGGCGCCCAGGACGTCGACGGAGCCGCGGCGGGACTCGACGTTCGGCAGCAGCTTGGTGGCGGCGAGGGTGGCGAGGCCGATCGGGATGTAGATGATGAAGACCCACTGCCAGCTCATCCACTCGGTGAACACGCCACCGAGGAACACGCCCGCGGTGCCGCCGGCGGGGGCCGCGGCGCCGTACAGCGCCATCGCCTTGCCGAGCTCCTTCGGGTCGTGCATGAAGAGCATCATCAGCAGCGTCATGGCCGAGGGCGCGATGAGCGCACCGCCGACACCCTGGACGGCGCGGCCGACGATCTCGACCCAGGCGGTCTGCGCGGCGGCGGCGAGGACCGAGCCGACGATCATGACCGCCCAGCCGGAGACGAAGATCTTGCGCGCCCCCACGAGGTCGGAGAGTCGTCCGCCGAGGAGCAGGAGCCCGCCGAAGACGATGACGTAGGCGTTGAAGATCCACTGGAGCTCGCTCTGCGAGAAGCCGAGGTCCTTCTGCATCTCGGGGAGAGCGACGCCGATGATCGAGGTGTCCATGATGACCATGAACTGGGCGGCGGCGAGCACGACAAGTGCCCACCAGCGCCGGGGATTGACGGTTGACATTGCCCTGCTCCTTCTCTCGCATATACCCCTAGGGGGTACCTTCGCGGAGCACCGTAGCATACCCGTGGGGGGTATGTAAGGGCGAGATGAGGAAGAGCCTGGAAGGCAGCCCTCCGCGGTCGCGGGCAGGCACAATGCCGTCCATGACCGCCTACGAAGAACACGAGCGGGAGCAGGAGCTCCTCCACCGCTGGACCTCGACCCTGCTCGCGGCCAGGGCGGACCGCGAGGGCCCGGACCCCGCTCCGTACGGCCGGAACCTGCTGGCGCGCTGGGCCGAGCCGCAGCGCAGGTACCACACGGTCGACCACCTGCGGGCGGTCCTTGACCGCATCGACGAAATCCCTTCGGGGAGCGCGGAGTTGGAGCTGGTCCGGCTGGCCGCCTGGTTCCACGACGCGGTCTACCGCCCCGACCGCTCGGAGAACGAGGAACGCTCGGCGACCCTGGCCGAGAAGGCCCTCACGGAGGCGGGCCTCCCGGCCCGCGACGTGACGGAGGTGGCCCGCCTGGTCCGCCTCACGATCACCCACGACCCGGCACCCGGCGACACCAACGGCGAGATCCTCTGCGACGCCGACCTCGCGATCCTGGCGACCGACCCGGATACCTACACGGGGTATGCGACCGCGGTCCGCGAGGAGTACGCCTTCGTCCCGGACGACACCTTCCGCGAAGGCCGCGCGGCGGTCCTGCGCCAGCTGCTCGCCCTGCCGGCGCTGTACCGGACGCCGTACGGGGCGGCGACCTGGGAGATGACGGCACGCCGGAACGTGGAGGCGGAGCTGGAGCGGCTGACGGCGTAGGCGGGGCGGGGCGGGGCGGGCCGCCAACTCGACGGAGACGGCCAAGACACCGACATCGGGCGCACCCGGGGGGGGCCGGTCGGGGTGGACGTTGCCCGCGAGTCTCGGGCGGGTGGCCGCCCTCTCTCCGAGTGTGGCGCCCTGCGCCGTCCGCTCAAGGGCGGCCGGGGGGTGGGGGCCAGGCGCGGGGGCGGTGTCGGCGGGTAGCGCCGTGAGCGGCTGTCGGGTTCGTGGGTGGGTGTGCGCGGTGGTGGTGTGGGGGTTGCGTGGTGCGGGTGAACCACAAACGCGCCGTCACCGGCCGGGGGTGGGACCGGGCGAACCATTAGTGCGCCGTCATCGACCCCCGTTGGGGCGTGGCGAACCATGAGCGCGCCGTCACCGGCCGGGGGTGGGGCTTTCGCCCCACTTCATTCCCTTCGTGGAGTGGGTTACGGGGAGTAGGGCGTGGTTGTGGTTCGTCGCGCGGCGGGGGTGGTGCTTCTCGGCAGGCCCGATCCGGCTCTTCTCGGGGCAGGGTGCGGCCGGGGGCCTCACCCCCACCGGTGGTGACCAGCGGGGCATGAAGCCCAACCGCCCACCGGGCGCAACACGCTGAGCCCAGCCCGGCCACCCCACACCACTGCCGCGCAATCCCACCCACCGGCCCGCGCCCGCCGCACCGGCCGCGACCGCAGACGTGCCCCCGGCGCCGCCACCCCCCGGGCCGCCCTCCGAGAGTTTTCACGCGGCCGGAGGGGGCGGGTCAAGGGTGGCCGCAGGCCATCGCACAGCGACGCGACGAGGAACGAGGAGCGCCCTTGACGCGTCACCGGAGGGCGCGACTCTCGGAAGGAAGGGCGGTCCGCGCCAGAAGCCCGCGAGACGGGCCGCGCAGAAGGACCTCTCCAGGTACCGGGTGCCCGAGCCAAGGGCCCCCGGCTCGCGCCACATCTACCAGAGAGTCGGGCAGCCGTCCGGGAGATGGGCATCGGCGTGCGCGAGGCCGGGTGGCCGCGCACGCAGGCGGGGGCGCGGGCCCTGACCGAGCCGTACGTTCAGATCCGGGCGCCACGATCAGTGGGCGGGCTCGTCACCTTTGGCGGCAGTGCCGGACGGCAGAGGGTCGACGACGAACGTTCCCAGCCCGACCTCACCCCGCGTCCACCCTTCTTCCCGTACGTGCCGCATCGCTTTCGCCGCTGTCGCGTTCACCACGCCGAACTCCTGGGCGATCTCCAGGGTGGACGGCACACGGCTTCCGGGCGGGTAGGCCTCATCCTCGATGCGTCGGATGATCTCTGCTGCGATCTGTCTCCACAGCGGCCGGGTGCGATCAAGGTCCATGGACTCAGCCTGGGTGACCACAGGTTTCTGCGCATCCGTAGATAACCGTGGATAACTACGGTTAGAGTGGCGCCCGACACAGAAACGCCCCCAGGGCGGCCGGGCAAGGGCCGCTCCCCAGGGGCTGACCGAAGAACGGAGCTTCGGCTATGCGAGACCTTATCGCCGCGCTGCTCGCGTGGCTGCCAGGCGTACTGGCGCCCGGTTCCGGGCGGCGCCGGGCAGGCGCTGCGCCCGTCACCCCCGCTTCCGTCCGGCGGACGCAAGGCGCCCGCCCGACCCGCTCCCATGCCCGGCAGGTGCAGGCTCGCGGACAGACCGAGCGGCCCCGATCCCCGTACGGGCTCGTGGAGAGGATCGACGGGGAGGGCACGGCTCTCATCCGCCCCTACCTGGCCGAGTACGAGCGGCAGGAGGAACGCGCCCGTCAGCGGTGGCGGCGCCTCAGCCTCGTCATGGCGGCGGACTTCGGCATCGACCTGGACACCCGGGACGTGCACGGAGCGGGGGTGGCCTGGTGAGCGAGAAGACGCCCAGCGCACCGCCACGCAAACCCGTGCGCATGTGCGTGCGATGCGGCCATATCACGGACACACCCGTACTCGTCGGCGAGGTGCACCAGAACTCCGGGCCCGGGTGGAACGTGTACGCGTGCCCTGAGTGCGCGCCGCACTTCCCGCCGCCACCCGATGTGCTCGACCTTCTCCAGGACGGGCACCGCCGGGGTACCGAGTGACCGCGGGGCGCACGACGTCCGTGCCGCGTACGGCGGGCAGCAGCGGCGCCCGCACATGCCGGGCCTGCGGCAGCCGCAGCACCCGACGGACGTAGGCTCCGGGCGCCCGCGCGGGGAGAGCGACAGCCCCGCCCGGGCGCCCAGCACACTCACCGCACCCCTTCCTGCTCGCCTTCCATCCCGTCGGAAGCGCCTCTCCCGGCCACCCCCCTCCCGCCCGTCCCGCATCGCGAGACGGCACGTCCGAGGGGGAATGTCAGGCTCAAACCCCCCGTTGACCCATGTCATGCCGTCAACGTCACCCGAGCGCACGACAGACTCCGCCCCCACGCCCGCACCCGCCCGCATGCCCTTGGCCGTCTACATCCTCGGCCTGTCCGTCTTCGCGCTCGGGACGAGCGAGTTCATGCTCTCCGGGCTGCTGCCGCCCATCGCCGACGACATGAACGTCTCCATCCCCCGCGCCGGGCTGCTCATATCCGCCTTCGCCATCGGCATGGTCATCGGCGCACCCCTGCTCGCCGTGGCCACCCTCCGGCTGCCCCGCAAGACCACGCTCGTCGCCCTGATCACCGTCTTCGGTCTCGGCCAGGTCGCCGGAGCGCTCGCCCCCAACTACGCCGTGCTCTTCGCCTCCCGCGTCGTGAGCGCCCTCGCGTGCGCCGGGTTCTGGGCCGTCGGAGCCGCCGTGGCCATCGCCATGGTGCCGGTCGGCGCCCGCGCCAAGGCGATGGCGGTCATGATCGGCGGCCTGTCCATCGCCAACGTCCTCGGTGTCCCCGCGGGCGCCTTCCTCGGCGAGCACCTCGGCTGGCGCTCCGCGTTCTGGGCGGTCGGCGCCGCCTCCGCCGTCGCGCTCGTCGGCGTCGTGACCCGAATCCCGCACATCCCGCTGCCGGAGACCAAGCCCCGGCTCAAGCGGGAGCTGGTGATCTACCGCGACCGCCAGGTGCTGCTCTCCGTCGTGATCACCGCGCTCGCCGCGGGCGGCGTCTTCTGCGCCTTCTCGTACCTCGCCCCGGTGATCACCGACGTCGCCGGCATCGACACCCGCTGGGTCTCCGGCATCCTCGGCCTCTTCGGCATCGGCGCGCTGATCGGTACGTACATCGGCGGCCGCGTCGCCGACGCGCACCTCTTCGGGGTGCTGCTCAGCGGCATCACCGCCTCGACGCTCTTCCTGGTCGCCCTCGCCCTCTTCGCCTCCAGCCCGGTCGCGACGGTCCTGCTCGCCTTCCTGCTGGGCGTCTCGGCCTTCTACACCGCCCCCGCCCTCAACGCCCGCATGTTCAACCTGGCCGGCGCCGCCCCGACGCTCGCGGGCGCCACCACCACCGCCGCCTTCAACCTGGGCAACACCGGCGGCCCCTGGCTCGGCGGCACCGTCATCGACGCGAACCTCGGCTTCGCGGCGACGGCGTGGGCGGGCGCGGCGATGACGGCCGTGGCCCTGGCGACGGTCGCGCTGGCCCTCCGCCTGAACCGGCGCACCGCGAGCAGCCACATCGTCGCCACCTCGGCAGCGCGCCCGAAGAGCGAGGAGAACGAGGCGACGAGCATGGCCCGCGTGGACTGACCCGTCACCCGCTGCGGCACTGTGACGCCGATCGCCCCCCCCCACCCACGGGGAGGGGCAGGCGCACAAGAAGCAGGGGAGTCAGTGATACCCGCGCGACACAAGGGGTTCAGAATCTTCAGGGCGTCGCGACGCGCCGTCGCGGCGGCCGCCGGTGCGCTCGTCCTCGCGCTCGGCGGCTCGGTGCTCGGCGCCCCGCCCGCCACCGCCGTCTCGGCGGAGTTCGAGTACCAGGTGACGCGGAAGGCCGAGACGTACAAGGACGTACCGGGTACGGAGATCACCTTCACCGCGGCGGCCGGGGAGAGATCGCTCCTCTGGTCCCGGTACTTCTCGACGGAGCCCGTCTCGGCGCTCTCGTCGGGTGACAACATCGGCAACACCTTCGCCATCCGCTGTCACAACGCCGACGGGACCGCGCTGCCGACCGGGACCGAGGCCGGCTCCTACTGGGCCGCCAACCTGGTGCCGCCGACCGAGACCTCGCTGACCGCAGGCCTCCGCTGGCTGTTCATCGCCCCGGCGGACGGCAGCTACACCTGCCGCCTGTCGATCGTCTCGTACTCCTCGATCATCGTGAACGGCCGCACCGTCACCATGCGCGTCCCGGCCGGAGCCGAACTGGCCAGGAAGACCTACTCCTCGATGTCCCGCTGGACGCTGCTCGCCGGCAGCGGCACCGTGGTCGACCGGGGCACCACGGTCTCGACCAGCGGCTCCACCAACACCCCCACCGACGAGAACATCATCGTCTACCAGGACGCGGCGCTGTCGACCTGCATCGCCGACTCCCCGATCTGCCCCGGCGGCACCACCGCCTACACCTACACCCGCGCCGAGACCTGGGTCGAGGCGCAGCCCAGGGACCCGGACGGCGCCCTGTGCGGCGGCCCGATCAAGGGCCCGGTCTCTCAGTGGAACATCACCAACGCCAAGCACCACCAGACGGCGGCCAACACCCTCCGCCTGACCAAGTCCCAGCTCGGCGGCTGCACCCAGATCCGGATGACCCTGAAGGTACGGAACGTCGACGGCAACCCGCTCAACATCCACGACGGGTACGCCATGGACACGCTCGCGGCGACGCACGGCGTGGCCTACTCCTACTGAGTACCCGCCCCCGGCGGCCCTGTCATGGGTGTGTGCGACGATCATCCGTCGCACACACCCTTGGGGGGTTCATGCCAACGGCATCGGCGTCCGGAAGACGCTCCGTATCCACCGTGCTCATCTGTCTCTTCGCCGTCCTCGGCACGCTCCTGCTGCCGGTCGGGTCCGCCACCGCGCAGGCCGCCACCACGCGGCCCGCCGCCGAGCAGCTCGCCGCCGAGGAGTGCGCGGCCGTCTCCGAGGGCCGGTACGCGGGTGAGTTCACCGCTCCCGGCCAGGCCGCCTGCCTGGAGCTGCCCACCCCGCAGGGCGCCCGGATCGCCGCGCTGACCTCGCGCGGCGGTGAGGGGATCGCCGTCACCGTCGAGGTCGTCGACGCGAACGGCACCGCCCAGTGCGAGGCGAGCGCGCTCTCGTACGGTTCCTGCGCCCTCACCGGCACGGCGCCGTTCCGCGCGACGGTCCGCGCCGCGGACGCCACGGCGACCGGCTCGTACGGCGTCCACTTCGTCCGTACGGACACGCCGCAGGCCAAGTGCCCGGTGCTGCCCGCCGGTTCCTTCGCCGACGACACCGCCGCCGTACGCCTGGAGACCGGCGACGGCGTCTTCTCGCACTGCCTGACCATCCCGGCCGACGCGCACTCCACCGCGGAGCTGTTCCGGTTCCGGTACGCCTTCCCGGACGAGCCGGACGTGTTCCCGGACTGGGTGGTCCGCCTGATCGACACCGACGGCAACGGCCCCGCGTCCTGCTACACCCACCCCATGCCCGGTCAGCAGGTGCGCACGGACATCCTCAGCAGCTGCAAGCTCGCCGAGGGCAAGGCGTACACCGTCCTCCTCGAAGGCCAGAACGCGCCCGCCACGCACACCCTCGTCCACCGTGACGTGACCGCCACCGCCCAGGGCTGTGCCACCTCCGCCGCGACCGCCATCGGCGCCCCGGCCGTCCAGGCCTCCTCGGGCGAGAACGGCACGCTGCGCTGCCACCGGATCACCACCGGCGCGGCGACGGACCGTCTGGTCATCAACGCGCGCGACACGGGCAACGCCACCCACACCCTCGTCATGAACGACCAGGGCGACACCCAGTGCTGGCTCGAGGCGCACGCGTGCAAGGTCACGGGCTCCACCAGCTACCAGGTCGTCACGCAGGCGCCCGAGGACTGGACGCAGCCGGAGTCGTACCGTCTCGACGCCTGGCGGGTCTTCACCGTATCCGGGCTCGCGCCGGAGTGCCCCCGGTCCACCAGCTCGGTCGCGTCCGGGTACGGGCCGGTGACCGGCACGCTCTCCGAGGAGCGCACCGCCGCGTGCGCCGTGCTGCCGACCGTGGCCGGTGACCGGTTCACGGCCCATGTCACGGCCGCCGACGGCGGGACGTCCATCGCGGAGCCCACGTTCTACAACAGCAAGGGAGACCGCTACGCCGGGTCCTCCTACGAGGCCGACGGCCAGAGCCTCTTCGTGCTCTCCCTGCCGGAGGCCACCGACCGGACCTCGTACCGCGCCACCCTGAGCTGCGTCAACCAGCCCTGCGGCCCGGAAGAGGCCTCCGTCGACACGGTCACCCCGACCACCGCCCAGAGCGGTACGGTCGCGACCCTCACCGTGCAGGGAACGGCGCTCAGCAAGAGCACCACGGTCAAGCTGTACGGCGGCCCGGCGCCGCTGACGGCCACCACCGTCTCGGTCTCCGAGGACGCCCGGACCCTGAAGGCGACGGTGGACCTGAGCAAGGCCCCGGCCGGCACGTGGAGCGTCAGCGTCCTCGCGTACGGCAAGGAGTACCCGCGCGGCTCGCTCACGGTCACGCCGCCCACCGCCGGTCCCGGTACGTACAAGCCGATCACCCCGACCCGGCTGATGGACACCCGCAGCGGACTCGGCGTCCCCAAGGGCAAGGTCGGCCCCGGCGGCACCGTCACCCTCCAGGTGACCGGCAAGGCGGGCATCCCGGCGAGCGGGGTCACCGCCGTCGTCCTCAACGTCACGGCCACCGGCCCCACCTCGGGCAGCTTCGTCTCCGTGTACCCGAACGGCACCACCCGCACCAGCGCCTCGAACCTCAACTTCACCGCGGGCCAGACGATCCCCAACCTGGTCGTCGTCCCGGTCGTGAACGGAAAGGTCAGCTTCTACAACCGCGCCGGGTCGGTCGACCTGCTCGCCGACGTCGCTGGTTACTACACGACCGACGGCACCGGCTCCACGTACAAGCCGATCACTCCCACCCGGTTCATGGACACCCGCAGCGGACTCGGCGTCCAGAAGGCCAAGGTCGGCCCCGGCGGCACCGTCACCCTCCAGGTGACGGGCAAGGCAGGCATCCCGACGGCCGGGGTCACCGCCGTCGTCCTCAACGTCACGGCCACCGCCCCGACGGCGGGCAGCTTCGTCTCGGTCTACCCGAACGGCACCACCCGCACCAGCGCGTCCAACCTCAACTTCACGGCCGGCAAGACCATCCCGAACCTGGTGGTCGTCCCCGTCGTGAACGGAAAGGTCAGCTTCTACAACCACGCGGGGTCGGTCGACCTCCTCGCCGACGTCGCCGGGTACTACACGACCGACGGCACCGGCTCCACGTACGAGCCCGTCACGCCCAGCCGCCTGATGGACACCCGCAGCGGACTCGGCGTCCCGAAGGCCAAGGTCGGCCCGGGCGGCACCGTCACCCTCCAGGTGACGGGGAAGCCCGGCATCCCGGCGACCGGGGTCACCGCCGTCGTCCTCAACGTCACGGCCACCGCCCCGACGGCGGGCAGCTTCGTCTCGGTCTACCCGGACGGGACGACCCGCACCAGCGCGTCCAACCTCAACTTCACGGCGGGCCAGACGATCCCCAACCTCGTCGTCGTACCCGTCGTGAACGGAAAGGTCAGCTTCTACAACCACGCGGGGACGGTCGATCTCCTCGCGGACGTGGCGGGTTACTACACGTCGTAGCGCGGGAGGCTCTCCCCGGGCGCCGGCCGGCCCTTCGGCCGGCGCAGTCCCGCCTCCGTGATCCTCCGTACGAGCTCCTTGGAGCCGACCTCGATCGCGCCCGCCGCCACCGCGTCCGCGTACCGGTCCGACGGGATGTCGTAGTGGTCGCGTTCGAAGGCGCGGGGCGGGGCACCGATCGAGGCGGCGAAGGCGTGGAGCTCCTCGTGCGAGACGTCGCTGACGAGGTGCGACCACATGCGCCCGTGGCCCGGCCAGGTCGGCGGATCGATGTACAGGGCCATGTCAGCCCCTCACCACGTCGGCCGCCGGCACCTTTGGCACTGCCGCCCGGCCCGGCGCCGTCACGCCCGCCGCCGTCACTTCAGCCCGCCGACCGGGGCCACGACCACGCCCGCCTTGCCGCAGACCCAGTGCGGGTCCGGACCCAGTTCCGGTTCGACGTCCAGCGCGTGCGGGTCGCCCGACGAGCAGACCGGGCAGAGCGGCCAGCGGCCGTACCGCTCCAGGAGCGCGTCCTGGACGTCCTGCGCGACCAGCCCCGCGACGTACGTGACGCCCTCGGGCCACTGCTGGGCCCACCAGCGCCGGTGCGTCACCGCGTCCTCGACCATCGAGACGACCTCGGCCGCCGCCACCTCGCGCGCCGCCAGATCGGCGAGGACCCGGGCACGGGCGGTATGGAGGGCCTGCTCCAGGGGGTCGATGTCGTCCATGGACTCATTGTCACCCCACCAGCCTCACCGGCGAAGGCCCCCACCGCATCCGGGGGCGGACGAGGTCTTGACGACCCCCGTGCCCGAAAATATCTTTCAGCTGTGACCAATGAAGTGAAGGAAAGTTTCAGAGGCGGCGCCAGAGCGTCCGTACCGAGCCCGGCGGCTCCCGTAGGAGGCGGCGGCTCCGGACCCCGGGGAGCGCCCGCGCCCGCCGCGCTCGCGGCCAAGGTGCGCACCCTCGCGCCGTCCATGACCCGCTCCATGCAGCGGGTCGCCGAGGCGGTCGCCGGCGACCCGGCCGGCTGCGCCGCCCTCACCGTCACCGGTCTCGCCGAGCTCACCGGCACGAGCGAGGCGACCGTCGTCCGCACCGCGCGCCTCCTCGGCTACCCCGGCTACCGCGACCTGCGGCTCGCCCTCGCCGGCCTCGCCGCCCAGCAGCAGTCGGGACGGGCCCCGTCCGTCACCGCCGACATCGCCGTCGACGACCCGATCGCCGATGTCGTGGCCAAGCTCGCCTACGACGAGCAGCAGACCCTCGCCGACACCGCGGCCGGACTCGACACCGTCCAGCTCGGCGCAGCCGTCGCCGCCCTCGCCGGCGCCCGCCGCATCGACATCTACGGCGTCGGCGCCTCCGGCCTCGTCGCCCAGGACCTCGGCCAGAAGCTCCTGCGGATAGGGCTCCTCGCCCACGCGCACAGCGACCCGCACCTCGCCGTCACCAACGCCGTACAGCTGCGCTCCGGCGACGTCGCCATCGCCATCACCCACTCCGGATCGACCGGCGACGTCATAGAACCGCTGCGCGTCGCCTTCGACCACGGCGCCACCACGGTCGCGATCACCGGCCGCCCCGATGGCCCCGTGACGCAGTACGCCGACCACATCCTCACCACCTCCACCGCCCGCGAGAGCGAACTGCGCCCCGCCGCCATGTCGTCCCGTACGAGCCAACTCCTCGTGGTGGACTGCCTGTTCACCTGCGTCACGCAGCGCACGTACGAGACGGCGGCCCCCGCGCTCGCGGCCTCCTACGAAGCCCTCGCCCACCGGCACTCCCCCCGCACCCGCTGACGACCCACAGCACCGAAAGAGCCGCACGTGTCTTCTACGTACTCCGAGCTTCAGGCGCAGCTGGCCACCCTCACCACCGAGGCGTTCCGCCCGGAACTGGCCGAGATCGACCGGCTCCCCACCGCCGAGATCGCCGCGCTGATGAACGGCGAGGACCGGACCGTCCCCGCCGCCGTCGCCACCCAGCTGCCCGTCATCGCCGCCGCCATCGACGCGACGGCCGAACGGATGGCCCGCGGCGGCCGGCTGATCTACGCCGGCGCGGGCACGGCGGGCCGGCTGGGCGTCCTCGACGCGAGCGAGTGCCCGCCGACCTTCAACACCGACCCCTCCGAGGTCATCGGCCTGATCGCGGGCGGCCCGCCGGCGATGGTGAGGTCGGTCGAGGGCGCGGAGGACTCCAGGGAGCTGGCGGCCGCCGACCTCGACGGGCTGCGCCTCACCGCCGACGACACCGTGGTCGGCGTCTCCGCCTCCGGCCGTACGCCGTACGCGATCGGAGCCGTCGAACACGCCCGCGCGGCGGGCGCGTTGACCATCGGCCTGTCCTGCAACGCCGGCAGCGCGCTGGCCGCCGCCGCCGAGCACGGCATCGAGGTCGTCACCGGCCCCGAACTCCTCACCGGATCCACCCGGCTGAAGGCGGGCACGGCCCAGAAGCTGGTCCTCAACATGATCTCGACGATCACGATGATCCGGCTCGGCAAGACGTACGGAAACCTCATGGTCGACGTCCGCGCCTCCAACGACAAGCTCCAGGCCCGCTCGCGGCGGATCGTCTCCCTCGCCACCGGCGCGCCGGACGAGCGGATCGAGGCCGCGCTCGACGCCGCCGACGGCGAGGTGAAGACGGCGATCCTGATGATCCTCGCCGACATCGACGCCGAGGCCGCCGGGCGGCGCCTGGCCGACTCCCACGGCCATCTGCGCGCGGCGCTGCACGCCCCGGCCGGCTGAACGCTCCTCTCCCCCCACCCCCGCACAGCGAGGCACCCCCGCACATGAGCACAGACGACAAGAACCGCGCCATCGCCGCCGCGATCCTCCCGCTCGTCGGCGGCGCGGAGAACATCGGCTCCGTGGCCCACTGCATGACCCGGCTCCGGCTCGGGCTGCGGGACCGCTCGCTCGTCCAGGACCAGGCCCTGCGGGCCCTGCCCGCCGTCATGGGCGTGGTGGAGGACGACACGTACCAGATCGTCCTCGGCCCGGGGACGGTGGCGCGGGTGACCCCGGAGTTCGAGGCGCTGCTGGCCGCGGCCCCCGTCCCGGATCTGGCGTCGCGAGGCGCGGCGATCAAGGCGTCCCAGAAGGAACGCAACGCCACCCCCTTCAAGCTCTTCCTCCGCCGGATCGCCGACATCTTCGTACCGCTGATCCCCGCCCTGATCGGCTGCGGCATCATCGCCGGGCTCAACGGCCTGCTGACCAACCTCGGTCTGCTCCCCGGGATCACCCCCGCGCTCGCGGCGATGGCGAGCGGCTTCATGGCGCTGATCGCGGTCTTCGTCGGCTACAACACGGCGAAGGAGTTCGGGGGTACGCCGATCCTCGGCGGCGCGGTCGCCGCCATCATCGTCTTCCCGGGCGTCACGAAGATCGACGCCTTCGGCCAGACGCTGTCGCCCGGCCAGGGCGGCGTGCTCGGCGCGCTGGGGGCGGCGGTGCTGGCCGTGTACGTCGAGAAGTGGTGCCGCCGCTGGGTGCCGGAGTCCCTCGACGTCCTGGTCACCCCGACGCTCACGGTCCTCGTCTCCGGCCTGGTCACCCTCTTCGGCCTGATGTTCGTCGCCGGTGAGGTCTCCACCGCCATCGGCGACTTCGCCGACTGGCTGCTCGCACACGCGGGCGCGGGCGCGGGCTTCGTCCTCGGCGGGCTGTTCCTCCCGCTGGTGATGCTGGGCCTGCACCAGGCGCTGATCCCGATCCACACCACGCTCATCGAGCAGCAGGGCTTCACCGTCCTCCTGCCCATCCTCGCGATGGCGGGCGCGGGCCAGGTCGGCGCGGCGATGGCCGTCTACGTCAAGCTCCCCCGCAACGGCTCCATCCGCCGCACCGTCAGGTCCGCCCTGCCGGCCGGCCTCCTCGGCGTCGGCGAGCCCCTGATCTACGGCGTCTCGCTCCCCCTCGGCCGGCCGTTCGTGACGGCCTGCGTCGGAGGCGCGTTCGGCGGCGGCTTCGTCGGTCTCTTCAACATGCTGGGTGACAAGGTCGGCTCCACCGCCATCGGTCCGTCCGGCTGGGCCCTCTTCCCGCTCCTCGACGGCAACACGGGCGTGGGCGGGACGATCGCGATCTACGCGGGCGGGCTCCTCGTTGGTTACGGGGTGGGCTTCGTGGCGACGTACTTCTGGGGCTTCAGCCGAGAACTCCTGGAGGAGTTCAACGTGGACACGGAGACGGAAGCGGCCGGTGCCTCCGCATCGGCCGTCTCGGGAGCGCCGAGCCCGGAACCGGCGAAGGTCTGAGCGGCGAGGAACGGGCGAGGGCCGCCTCCGGTGCGTACCGGAGGCGGCCCTCAGCCGCTTCGTCGTCCCGTCGGAATCAGCCGACGAAATAGCCGGAGACGTCGCCGACGAGGTGGACCGTCCCGTTGTGGTTGTAGAGCGTGACGGCCCCGTCCGCGCCCAGCGGCACCATGGTGAGGTTCGGCACCGTCTGCCCGGCCCCGGCGTTCAGGGTCGACGCGCTGGTGCGGGCCGTACCCGCCGGGAAGACCGAGACGAAGGTCGGCTTCGACACGTTCGTCACCGTCACGTTCATCACCACCGCCGAGACACCGGCCGCAGGAACGCCCACCTTGCCCGCGATCCAGAGGCCGGCCTGGCCGGGGCCTTGCAGAGAGCTGTACAGACCGAGCTCGATCCTGCTGTCCATCACACGCGCCGGCGTCACCGGCTGGAAGAGGGCACCGGTGCCGCTGGTCGTGTAGTAGCCGGAGACGTCCGCCAGCAGGTCCACGGACCCGTTGTGGTTGTAGAAGCGGACCTTGCCGTTCACCACGGGGACGACGACCAGGTTCGGCCGGGTCTCGTTCGCCACGAGGTTCAGGTTCGACGCGCTGGTCCGGGCCGTGCCGTCGGGATGGACCGAGACGAAGGTGGGCGCGGTGACGTTCGTCGCCGTCACGTTCATCACGACCGCCGACACCCCGGAGGAGGGCACCCCGTTCCGGCCGGTGACCTGGAGCGTCACCGTGCCCGCGGGCCCGACCTTCGCCTTCGGTACGCCGACACCGGCACGGGTGTCCATGGCCCGGACCGGCGCCAACGGCTTGAAGCGGGCGCCCTGAGCGTTGTCGGTGTAGTAACCGGCGACGTCCGCGAGCAGGTCCACTGTGCCGGCCCTGTTGTAGAAGCTGACCCTGCCGCCGCTGACCGGCACCACGACCAGGTTCGACACGGCCCGGACCGGTACGACGTTGAGGTTCGAGGCACTCGTCCGGGCCTCGCCGGCAGGGTGCACCGACACAAAGGTCGAGTTGCTCGCGCCGACCGCCGTCACGTTCAGCACGACGGCCGAAACCCCCGTGGCGGGCACGCCACCGCTCCCCGCCACCTGAAGGGTGACCGTCGCGCCGGGCCCGACCTTCGCCCTGCCCACTCCGAGCCCGCTGCGGGTGTCCATCACCCGGGTCGGCGTCACCGGCCGGTATCCGCCGGACGCACCCTTCACGGTGAACTCCCCGTTCACCCGGACATCAGGGCCACCGCTCAGCGGCCGGGCGGTCGCCATCCAGGTGTACGCACCGTTCGGCACGCGCACGCCGGCCGCGTCCTTGCCGTCCCACCCGACGGTGAAACGGCTGCCGACCTGGCCACCCGTGAACTCGCGTACGACCGCACCGGTGGCCTTGTCCGCCAGGGCGACCCGCCACGAGGCGGCGGGCTTCGACAGCCACCAGGCGCCCTCCCACAGCGTCCCGGTATCGCTGTTCCAGACCGGCTCGGTGAACCGGTCGATGACGGCGAGCGATCGGTCGGCGATGCCCCGCAGGGAGACGACGTGCAGGGTCTGCTTCGTGTCGACGTAGGCGAGGGAGTCGGTCAGCGGGTCGACATGCGAGGCGAACTTCGGGAACTCGTCCAGTTCTGTGGTCAGCGTCTCGACGACAGCGGTACCGGATCGCACGTCGATCACGCGCAGCTGCCCCATACCGGATGTCTCGGTGTCCAGTCGCGCGACGACGAATCCCTGGCCGAGGCTGTTGTTGTCGGCCAGTGAGCTGATCAGCCCGCCCACGGGAATCCGCTGCTTCGTCATCAGGTTGACGAGGACGCTGCCCTGACCGCCGTACAGGCAGTTGACCATCGCCCAGTCCCCGGCCACCCGGAACCTCTCCACCTTGCAGGTGGTGCCCGTGCCGACTGGTTCCGAGACGGCTCCGGTGGCCAGATCCACGCCGATGATCCCGGTGCCCTTCAACCTCCACAGCGTGCCGCCCCACAGAGCGGACGTGAGGACGGCAGGGTCCGACTCCACCCACACGACCTTGCCCGTGTCGATGTCGAAGACGATGTTCTTGCCGTCCCGCGTCAGGGCGCGGAGGTGGTGCCCCGAACCCGTGCGAATGGAGTGCGGCCGAACGGCAGGGGCCCGGAGCCGCCACACCTTCGCGTCCTTGCCGGTGCGCGCCTCCCACACCCGGACGACCGTCACACAGTCGACGCAGGTCCCGTCGTCCTCGGTTTCCAGAAGGACCAGCCGGCCGTCTCCCATCCGGTATCCCCGCTCGCAGTACCCGCCACCGCCCGGCGCGGGGCAGGACCAGGAGGACTCGGGCGCCGCCGACAGCGGTTCCGTCAGAGAGATCTGTCGGGCCTGGGCCGTACGCGTGGAGCCGTTGTCCTCGTTGTAGGCCAACTCCCCCTGGGACAAGTGAAGATAGCTCCGCTTCGCAGGATTCGGCGGGACCCGCTCGATCGGCTCCGCCCTCAGTGCGCCCGTCGGGTCGAGGGTGATCCGCTGAACGCCCCAGTGGCTGGAGTCCGTGCCGCCGACCGCGTACAGGCTGCCGTCCGCACCGGCGACCAGAGTCTCCGAGGCGCGCGGGAGCACCGTCACCGCCTCGCCGCTCGTCATATGCACGGCGCGCAGTGGGTGCGTCACGGAGCCGTAGTCGTCGTCGAAGGCCACGACGAGCCAGTCACCGAGCGTCTGCACCGCCTTCCGGTGCTCGTACGAGGGGATGGACACCTCGCGGGTGGTGGTGCCGTCCGCACGGGAGACCAGACGTACCGGGTCCCGCCGGTACTCCTCGTAGTGAACGAGCCAGTCCTGGGTGAGCGAGTAGCGCGGATAAGAGGGCGTGGCGGGGTCGGGCGGCGTGGGACGGAAGGCACCCGAAGCGAAGTCGACCAGACCGTAGCCGAACCGCTCGCCGTCCCGGTACTTGAGGAAGGCACTCTCCCGGTCCTGGGCGAGCACGGTGGGCGCCTCGGGCATCCGCACCGGCAGATCGACCTCGGCATCGGCCGGTGCCCCCTCCCCGACCCCGAGGAGGTGCAGGCTCGCCTCCGTGCCGTCGGCGCCGGGCACCCAGGTGAGCACCTGGTTCGCGGTGTGGGCATACGTCCAGTGGTGCCCCTCGGGACGGTTCCTTTCCCGCACCGATCCGGTCACGAAGTCGCGTATCTCGAAGGTGTCGCTGCCGAGGCATCCGTAGGTGTCGCCGTTGGGGATCGGGGCGCGCCCGTACGGGCATCCGGGATGGGCGACCGAGGCGCCGGCCGCCGGATCCCACCACTGTCGGCCCTTGCCCTCGGACCACCACTGCACACCGGCGCCCGCACCGAGCACCTCGGCCAAAGCGGGCTTCATGTGCGGCGGCGCCGGGATGGTCACCTCGCTCGCCACGAGACTCGTATCGGCGCCCGTCTCCGCGGCGGCGGGTCCCGCCCCGGCGACGAACAGCCCGGACAGGCCGAGCAGCGCGCTCAGACCGAGCGCGAGGGTGGATGTTCTTGCACGACGCACCACGAAGGGGCCCTCCCAGAAAAGGCAGACAGAGCGAGGACGGGCATCGCGCGGGCCCCCGGCCCTTCCTCCTCAGCAAGTGGCCCGACTCTAGCAACCGGAAGCGGCGCCTCAGCAGGTCCCGGGCTGGGCTTTCAGCTGGTGCCGACCCCCCGGGACGACAATCGGCGCGGAACTCCACCACGCGCGGCAACAGGCGGACCTGAGCCTGCGTTCCGGACCCCACCTGGTCCTCGTTCGTCGCGGGGCGCAAGGTCTGACCGTTTCCCGTTGGCTTCTGGCTCGGCCGCCCTCTCTCCGAGTGTGGCCAAGCGCCGGAAACTCCCGGGCAACGCCCGGCCCGGCCGCCTACCCTCGCCCCATGGACGGCTCCCGCTCCAGGACCTCGTACGTCTGCCTGCCCTGCCGGGCCTCGTACAAGCAGCCCTACGACCGCGCCCACGACACGCGGCGCTGCCCGCGCTGCTCGCGGACGCTGATCCATGTCGGCTCCGCTTTCGCCCCGCCCAAGCGCAGGGACACCGCCGCCTGGCGCACGCTCTCGGTGCTACTGAACGCAGGCGTCCGGTTCCACAAGAGCTGCTGCGGCGGGCCCGGTTACCGGCCCCGCTCGCTCAGCGAGGTGCGGGAGCGGATGACGTACGCCCGGCGATCCGGGGAACCCTTCGCGAAGGCGCTCGTGAGGCGCGAGCTTCCCCGCGGCTGAGGCCCGAAGCTCAAGCTTCGAGATTCGAGCGCTCTTCTACGGAAGGTATGTCGGCTGAACCGACCCCCGCCGCCGCTCACATCGTCCGGAGGTACTCCGCCAGGCGGTCGTACTCCTCCCTCACCCCCGCCTCCATCCCCGTCGCCAGTGCCTGGTCCCGGACCTCGGTCGACGGCCAGAGCGAGGTGCTCGTCAGCGCCGTGCCCCCGTGCGGGGTGGCGTCGAAGGTCAGGGTGACGTGGATCGGCGGGCCCGGCATGAGTTCGAAGTGCTCGGTGTAGACGAGGCGTTCGTTCGGGATGATCTCCTCGTACGTTCCCGAGAACACGATGTCCTGGCCGTCGGGCGACGTCTGGCCCCAGCGCCAGGTTCCCCCGACCCGGAGGTCGATGTCGCAGACGGTCGTGGTCATCGCGGCCACGCCGTACCAGTGGCGGACGTGTTCGGGGCGGGTCCAGGCTTCCCAGACGCGTTCCGGCGGGGCGTCGAAGGTGCGGGTGATGACGAGTTCCCGCTCCGATGGTGTCGTCAGCAACGTGATCATGGGATCGCTCCCGTCTCCCGGCCGAAATCGGAGGACTCTCGGACGCCCTCCTCTTATCATGATCACACCGGCACAGCCATCAAGCGAGTGAACGTGTTCAACACACAAGCGCTATGGTGCTGCCACGCGCCGCGTCGATCAACGCGCCGCCTTCCGACCTGTGGGGGGTCCCCTTTGCTGCGCTCCAAGCGCACGTTGCCGCATGCCCTCGTGCGTGCGGCGACCGTCTTCGTACTCTCGGCAGGCGTCGCCCTGCCCGCCGTCGTCGCGGCGCCGTCCGCGTACGCCGCCACCGTCAGCCACACCAGCACCCTGGACGACGGCCGGCTGACCGTCGGGCTGCCGAGCAGCGCCCTCTGGGTGAAGGTGAGCGTCCTCGCCTCCAGCGCCCCGGACGCCGCCGTCCTCGCCACGACCGACGAGCTGACCTGGTCCGCCGCCACCTCCTGGACGACCGACGCGCCGCTGCGGCTCCCGGAGGGCACCGCCCTCGGCGACTACCCCGTCGCCGTGGACTACCGCCTGCCCAACGGCGTCGTGGAGCGCTGGACCGGCGGCACCTTCGGCTACAAGCTGCACACCGGTGTCGGCGCGGTCGCCTTCGACCGCACGACCACCAGCTTCGACCAGCGCGGCGTCGTCCTGTCCGGCACGGCCACGACCTGGAACCCGGCGACCGGTGAGCGCACTCCCGCCGCCGAGGGCACCCCGGTCAAGGTCACGCTGAACCTGCGCGGCCCGCTCTCCGCGTCGACGCTCACCAGCACGGCGCGCGCCACCACCGCGGCGGACGGCCGCTTCTCGCTGCCCTTCACCCCGGACGCCGAGATCACCGGCGGTACGGCGGTCGTCGAGCCCTCAGCCGGCGTCGACCCGGACGAGCCGCGCCCGGTGCCCGCCGTGGCCGCCGAGAAGCTGGCGTACCGGATCACCGCCGACACCTCCAAGTACCGCGTCCACGCGGGCACCGACGTGCGCGTGACGGGCCGCGTGGAGCGCCTGACCGAGGACGGCTGGCAGCCCTTCGCCGGCGCCCCGGTGGTCTCCACCGGCACCCAGCCGGTCTCCTGGGAGAGCACCCTGCCCGCGGCGATCGGCGGCGCCGACTCGGTGGCGGACGGCTCCTTCCAGTACGCGGCCCGCGTCCAGACCACGACGACCGGCGTCTACACGACGCTGCGCCCCTCGGTGTACTGGGCCACGGCCCACGACCGGGTCTACGACGTGACGCCGATCGCGGTGCCGAAGGACTTCTCGTACACCGAGCGGCGCATGGCGCTGGACGAGTTCGGCCGGCTCACCGCGGCCGGACGGCTGGGCAGCTCGACGTACTGCGACGTGAAGCCCGACTGGGTCGCCCTCCAGGTCTCGCTCGACAACGGGCGCACCTGGGGCCAGATGAAGTCCGCCCCCGTCAACAGCTCCTGCCAGTACTCCTTCACGGTGTGGGGCCACACGAGCGCGCTCTACCGGATCTACCACCCGGAGACGGACCGTTTCGTCACCAAGACGAGCGACCCGGTCCGGCTCGCCCGCAACCCCACCCGGATCGTCAACGTCAGCATCAGCCCCTCGCGGCCGCGCACCAACACGCAGATGACCGTCAAGGGTCTCGTGCAGCAGAAGGTGAACGGCGTCTGGAAGGCCATGCCGGGCGCCAAGCTGACGCTGGTCTTCAAGCCCAAGGGCGACCCCAACTGGTACTGGGCGAAGAAGGACATCGCGACCAACTCGTCCGGCTCCTTCTCCACCAGCAACGTCAACTACGGCGACGGCACCTGGGCGCTGTTCCTCCAGTCCAAGTCCGGTTACTTCTACAGCGAGTCGAGGACGATCTATGTCGATGCGCTCTGACCTCCGCCGCTCGGCCGTCTGCCTGGTCACCGCGCTCACCCTGGGCGTCACGGTGACCCCCGCCCTCGCCGAGGAGCCGGTCCCCGCGACCGTGGGCATCGGCCGGGCCGTCACCGACGCCGAGCAGCGCGGCACCTTCCGGGTGACCGCGTGGACGGACGCGCCGCAGGCCGCCGTCGCCTCGGTATCCGCCAAGGTCCGCCACGGCAACACCGTCCTCGCCGAGATTCCGGCGCTGGTGGAGAACCCGTCGAGCCGGGGCACCTTCGCCCTGCCCGCGGACGCCACCCTCAAGCTCACCGAGGACGGCGGGTCCGTCCCGGCGCTCGGCAAGTACGCCATCGACGTGACGGCGACGGACTCGGCGGGCAACACGGTGGTCCGCGCCGACGCCGGCACGCTCGACTTCACGCTGCGGCCGTCCTTCGAGAGCTTCGGCGTCGGAACCCCGAGCTGGTCCGACAAGAACCTGCGCCCCAAGGGCCGCCTGCTCGGCATCCAGCCCGGCTCCGGCGACCGCGTGCCGCTGACCGGCCGTACGGTCGCGTACCAGCGCACCGGCGAGCAGGGGGGCCCGATCGGCTCCGCGACCACCGCCGACACCGGCGGCTTCACCGGCGAGCCGGTCCCGGCCACCCGGGAGTACGAGTCGATCAACGCCTCGTACAGCGAGGACAGCGCCGAGGTGCACGGCACCGCGATCTACCACGCGTGGAGCTCGGCGCGGACCAAGCGGATGACGCTGACCGCGAGCGCCGACAGGACGCGCGCGCTGAGCGGCGAGACCGTCACCCTCACCGGCCGGCTCACCGACCCGGAGAACGCCGGCGCCCCGCTGGCCGACGAGCCGGTGCAGGCGGGGGTGGGCAACGGGCTGCCGAAGACCGTGCGCACCGACGCCGACGGACGGTTCACCGTCCAGTTCGTCGCCGCCCCGGTGGGGGACGGCAGCGGCTGGTGGGTGCGGAAGGCCGACCTCTTCCAGGAGTGGTTCACCGCGGGCGGCCCCCTCGCCCTGCCGAAGGACTCGCGCACCACCGTGATGGGCTACTCCCTGGCGCCCGACGCGCGGCTGATGGTGTGGGGCGAGTTCCGCTCCCCGTACGAGCGGTGGTCGTCCACCTCGTCCAACCAGACGGTCGTTCTCGAGCAGTCGCCCGACGGGCGGACCGGCTGGAGCAAGGTCGCCTCGACGAGCTTCTACTCCGACGTCCGGGCTTCGTTCGGCATCAGCGCGTGGAACAAGGGCGGCTGGTTCCGGCTGCGGCACCTCACCACCGATTACTACGCGGAGTCCGTGAGCAGGACGTTCCACATCGTCCGGACGCCGACCCGGGTGCTGAACGTCAACGCCTCCCCGGAGCCGGTCCGCAAGGGCGCGACGGTGACCGTGACGGGCACGCTCCAGCAGGACGTGGCCGGCTGGAAGCCGCTGGCGTCGCAGCAGGTGCAGCTTCGGTTCCGGGCCAAGGGCTCCTCGAAGTGGATCACGGTCGCCAAGGGCAGCACGGCGGCGAACGGCGGCGTCGCCCTGAAGCACACGGCGACGGGGGACGGCGTGTACACGCTGTTCTACGCGGCCGACGGCACGCACTTCCAGGCGACGGGCACGGGCGACTACGTCGACGTGCGCTGACCCTCCGTACGACTGAAGGGCGGCACCCCCGGTGGGGGTGCCGCCCTTCGGCGTCCGGCAGAACCGCTGATCCTCGCGGGATCAGAAGTCCATGTCACCGCCCGGCATGCCGCCCGGAGCGGCCGCGGAGGCCTTCTCCGGCTTGTCGGCGATGACGGCCTCGGTGGTCAGGAACAGCGCGGCGATGGAGGCCGCGTTCTGCAGCGCGGAACGCGTCACCTTCGCCGGGTCGATGATGCCCTCGGCGATGAGGTCGACGTACTCGTTGGTCGCGGCGTTGAGGCCGTGGCCGACGGGCAGGTTGCGGACCTTCTCCGCCACGACGCCGCCCTCGAGGCCGGCGTTGACGGCGATCTGCTTCAGCGGGGCCTCAAGGGCCAGCTTCACGATCGCGGCACCGGTGGCCTCGTCGCCCGTGAGGTCGCCCTCGAGCTTCTCGAAGACCGAGGAGGCCTGGAGCAGGGCCACGCCACCACCGGCGACGATGCCCTCTTCGACGGCCGCCTTCGCGTTGCGGACGGCGTCCTCGATGCGGTGCTTGCGCTCCTTGAGCTCGACCTCGGTCGCGGCACCGGCCTTGATGACCGCAACACCGCCGGCGAGCTTCGCCAGGCGCTCCTGCAGCTTCTCGCGGTCGTAGTCGCTGTCCGAGTTCTCGATCTCGGCGCGGATCTGGTTGACGCGGCCGGCGACCTGGTCGCTCTCGCCCGCGCCGTCCACGATCGTGGTCTCGTCCTTGGTGATGACGACCTTGCGGGCGCGGCCCAGCAGGTCCAGGCCGGCGTTCTCGAGCTTGAGACCGACCTCCTCGGAGACGACCGTGCCGCCCGTGAGGATGGCGATGTCGTTCAGCATGGCCTTACGACGGTCGCCGAAGCCCGGAGCCTTGACGGCGACGGACTTGAAGGTGCCGCGGATCTTGTTGACGACCAGGGTCGACAGGGCCTCGCCCTCGACGTCCTCGGCGATGATCAGCAGCGGCTTGCCCGACTGCATGACCTTCTCCAGGAGCGGGAGCAGGTCCTTCACGGAAGAGATCTTGGAGTTGACGATCAGGATGTACGGGTCGTCCAGGGACGCCTCCATACGCTCCATGTCGGTGGCGAAGTACGCCGAGATGTAGCCCTTGTCGAAGCGCATACCCTCGGTGAGCTCCAGCTCCAGACCGAAGGTCTGGGACTCCTCGACGGTGATGACGCCTTCCTTGCCGACCTTGTCCATCGCCTCGGCGATGAGCTCGCCGATCTGGGTGTCGGCGGCGGAGATGGAGGCCGTGGAGGCGATCTGCTCCTTGGTCTCGACATCCTTCGCCTGCTCCAGCAGGGCGGCGGAGACGGCCTCGACGGCCTTCTCGATGCCGCGCTTCAGAGCCATCGGGTTGGCGCCGGCCGCCACGTTGCGCAGGCCCTCGCGGACGAGCGCCTGGGCGAGGACGGTCGCGGTGGTCGTACCGTCACCGGCGACGTCGTCCGTCTTCTTGGCGACTTCCTTGACCAGCTCGGCGCCGATCTTCTCGTACGGGTCCTCGAGCTCGATCTCCTTGGCGATGGACACACCATCGTTGGTGATCGTGGGGGCGCCCCACTTCTTCTCGAGGACGACGTTCCGGCCCTTGGGGCCAAGGGTGACCTTGACGGCGTCGGCGAGCTGGTTCATCCCGCGCTCGAGACCGCGCCGTGCCTCCTCGTCGAACGCGATGATCTTGGCCATGTGAAGTGGTCCTCCCGGACATGGGGTGGATAACGCTCCAGGACCGCGCCGACGCCCGCGACGGACGGCCTGCGTACCCGGCGGTTCCTTGCCCCACCTGGCCGCGGGCCTCGTCTGCCCGATCCTCGTAAGCACTCTCACCTTCAGAGTGCTAACGCCAATGATTAGCACTCGCCCTAGGAGAGTGCAAGCGCCTCCCACAGATCGGGAGGCCCCGCGAGCCGTCCGGGAACGCACGAGGGGCCCGCATCCCGGTCAGGATGCGGACCCCTCGGCGTGAGTGCGTACGTGGTGGCCGATCGCGCCGTGCTCAGACGGCGAGCTTGACCATGTCCGCCTGCGGACCCTTCTGGCCCTGCGAGATCTCGAACTCGACTCGCTGACCCTCTTCAAGGGTGCGGTAACCGTCCATCTGGATCGCGCTGTAGTGGACGAAAACATCCGCACCACCGTCGACCGCGATGAAGCCGTACCCCTTCTCCGCGTTGAACCACTTGACGGTGCCCTGAGCCATGCCTAACTCCCCTATTACTGGCCCTTGCGCGGGACCGCACTTCGCGGACCCGGGTCAGACCCTGCGCCGGAACGCGTCGACCGCGGCTGAATGTATCTGCCCAACTGCCCTCTGCAACAGGTCAATCGGACGAGAATTCTGGGCACGCCGGAAAGGAGGATAAGGGAGGTTTCACTGAATTCCGGGGCAAGTCGGGCCCGTCAAAGTGCACAGAAGGTACACAACACTCGAACACTTTGGCTGCTTCTTGTCGCGCGTCGACGCATTCTCATATGCGTCCGGCATGAGCAGCGGAGGGGCCTTCCCCAACTCTACCGTGCTCAACCATGCAGAATTGCCCCCTCCGTTTCTGGCGGAGAGGGCAATTCGGGGAATCGCGGTGCGTCAGCAGCCGCCGGCGACGGCCGGGATGATCGACACGCCCGCACCGTCCGGCGTCGCCGTCTCCAGGCCCTGCTCGAAGCGGACGTCGTCGTCGTTCACGTAGACGTTCACGAAGCGGCGGAGCTTGCCCTGGTCGTCCAGGACGCGGGCCGCGATGCCCGCGTGGTTCTTCTCCAGGTCGGCGATGACCTCGGAGAGGGTCGCGCCCTCCGCCGGGACCTCGGCCCGGCCGCCCGTGTACGTACGGAGGATGGTGGGGATGCGGACCTTGACGCTCATCGGGTTCTCCAGTCTCTCAGTCGGCTCAGTGGGCCAGGCCGGCGTCGCGGAACGCGTCCAGGCTCGGGCGGATGGTGGCGGTCGCCTGCGAGGTGTCGGCCACCGCGTCCAGGGTCTTGAGGCCGTCGCCCGTGTTGAGCACGACCGTGGTCAGCGACGGGTCGATGAGACCGGCCTCGATCAGCTTCTTCGTCACGCCGACCGTGACCCCGCCCGCCGTCTCGGCGAAGATGCCCTCGGTGCGGGCCAGAATCTTGATCGCCTCGACGACCTGCTCGTCGTTCACGTCCTCCACGGCGCCGCCGGTGCGGCGGGCGATGTCGAGGACGTACGGGCCGTCGGCCGGGTTGCCGATGGCGAGGGACTTGGCGATGGTGTCCGGCTTCTGGGGCCGTACGACGTCGTGACCGGCCTTGAAGGCGGCCGACACCGGGGAGCAGCCCTCGGCCTGGGCGCCGAAGATCTTGTACGGCTTGTCCTCGACGAGGCCCAGCTTGATGAGCTCCTGAAGACCCTTGTCGATCTTGGTGAGCTGCGAGCCGGAGGCGATCGGGATCACCAGCTGGTCGGGGATGACCCAGCCGAGCTGCTCGCAGATCTCGTACGCGAGGGTCTTGGAGCCCTCGCCGTAGTACGGGCGCAGGTTGACGTTGACGAAGCCCCAGCCCTCACCCAGCGGGTCGCCGATGAGCTCGGAGCAGAAGCGGTTGACGTCGTCGTAGTTGCCCTCGATGCCGACGAGGTCGCCGCCGTAGACCGCGGCCATGACGACCTTGCCCTGCTCCAGGTCGTGCGGGATGAACACGCAGGAGCGGAAGCCGGCGCGGGCGGCCGCGGCGCCGACGGCGCCGGCCAGGTTGCCGGTGGAGGAGCAGGACAGGGTGGTGAAGCCGAAGGCGCGGGCGGCTTCGAGGGCCTGGGCGACGACGCGGTCCTTGAAGGAGTGCGTGGGGTTGCCGGAGTCGTCCTTGACGAAGAGCCTGCCCGGCTCGACACCGAGCTCACGGGCGAGGTTGTCGGCCTGGACGAGCTTGGTCCAGCCCGGGTTGAGGTTCGGCTTGTCGGCGACGTCGGCCGGGACGGGAAGCAGCGGGGCGTAGCGCCAGATGTTGGCGGGGCCGGCCTCGATCCGCTTGCGCAGCGCCTCGGGGTCACCGGTGGGCAGGTTGTAGGCGACCTCGAGCGGGCCGAAACACAGCTCGCAGGCGAAGATCGGGCCGAGCGGGAAGACTTCACCGCATTCGCGACAGGAAAGCCCGGAAGCGGGACCGAGATCGACCGTGCTCTGGGCGTTCGGCGTGTTCTCGGTGTTCGCGACAGTCTGTACAGCCATTGGAGGCGAGGCCCTTTCTCCTCATCTTTCCCATGGCGAATTTCGCCATGAGACGGATTTGGCACCTTCCCTAGTCGGGGACCTCGCTGGCGCGCTGTGTCGCGGACGAGACCGACTGGAGGGTTGCCGGGGCTTCAACGGGCCGTTTCCCTCTGCCCCTCTGGATGAGCGGTATTCGGTTGTGGAACGCGGGCGGCACCCCGACATGCGTCGGGCGTCCGCGTTGTTCAAGACTGTAACCGAAGGCATGGACGGTTGAGATGGTCGTCCGAACCGCGAGATGGAGATCACCTTGCTGGATGAAGTGGAGCGCTGGCTGGCCCGGCGGTCCTGGTCCGTGTCCGACCGTCCGCTGGAGCGGATCCTCGCGGCCAAGCGGGGGACGACGGTCAGCGTCGTGCTGCCCGCGCTGAACGAGGAGGCGACGGTCGGCGCGATCGTCTCCGTGATCCGCCGCGAGCTGATGTCCGACGCGGTCCCGCTCGTCGACGAGCTGGTGGTGATCGACTCCGGTTCCACCGACCGTACGGCCGAGGTCGCGGCGGCGGCCGGGGCCCGGGTGGTGGCGCGCGACGAGATACTTCCCCGGATACCGGCCGCCCCCGGCAAGGGCGAGGTCCTGTGGCGCTCGCTGATGGTGACGGGCGGGGACGTCGTCTGCTTCGTCGACGCGGATCTGCGGGACTTCTCCGCCGACTTCGTCTCCGGGATCGTCGGCCCGCTGCTCACCGAGCCGGACGTGCACCTCGTCAAGGCGATGTACGACCGCCCGCTGGGGGACGCGCCCGGTCAGGGCGGCCGGGTGACGGAGCTGGTGGCCCGCCCGCTGCTCAATCTGCACTGGCCCCTGCTGGCCGGTTTCGTCCAGCCGCTGGGCGGCGAGTACGCGGCGCGGCGCTCGCTGCTCGAACAGCTGCCGTTCCCCGTCGGCTACGGAGTGGAGCTGGGCCTGCTGGTCGACGCGCTGCACACGGTGGGCCTCGACGCGCTCGCCCAGGTCGACGTCGGGGTGCGCAAGCACCGCCATCAGGACGGGCAGGCGCTCGGCCGGATGGCGGCGGCGATCTACCGCACGGCGCAGCTGCGCCTGTCGCGCGGGCATCTGGTGCGGCCCCGGCTGACGCAGTTCGAGCGGGACGGGACGGGCGGCGGGAAGGGGTTCGCGCCGCGGACGTACGCGGTGGACACGGAGGAGCGGCCGCCGATGCTGGAGATCGCGGAGTACGCGCACCGCCGGGTGGCCTAGCCGCGTGGCGGAACGTCGGATGATCACGTTTCCTGCCTAGATTTCCCTTTCATGAGGTCTGTGCATCACAGGTTCACGCATCGAAGGGGAGCCCTCTTGGCGGTCGCCGGTCTCCTCGCCGGCTCGCTGCCCCTCATGGCGGCCGCTCCGGCCGCGGCCGGGGCGATCGAGCCGCTGGGCGAGCGGACGGGCCGGGTCCAGCCGGCGTGGACGACCCCGGCGCCGACGGTCCGCCCGGCGCGGCCCGCCCCGCACGGCCCCGGCGGCTCGATGGCCGAGACCGGCGCGCACGGCGAGCAGCTCTGGCTGCTCGGCGGACTCGCGCTGGCCCTCGCGGGCACGGGCGCGGTGGCGAAGGCGGCCCTGCGCGGCCGCCGTGGCGACTGAGCGCCGACCTCGTATACGTACGTTTGAGCGTTTACGGGACGGGCTAGGTTCGGCACATGGCTTCAGTACTGGTGGCTTCGAACCGCGGTCCCCTCTCGTACGTGCCGCGCGAGGACGGCTCGGGCGCGCTCGACGCCCGTCGCGGCGGCGGCGGACTCGTCTCCGGTCTCTCGGCGGCCCTCGCCGGGCAGCCGGAGGCGCTCTGGGTGTGCGCGGCGCTCTCGGACGGGGACCGGGAGGCCGTGCGCACGGGCGTCTCGGAGCCCGGCGTCCGCATGCTGCCGGTCGATCCGGTGGTCTACGACGGGGCGTACAACGGCATCGCGAACTCGGTGCTGTGGTTCCTCCACCACCATCTGTACGACATCCCGGTCGCGCCGGTCTTCGACGCGGAGTTCCGGCGCATGTGGGAGGCGTACCGCGACTACAACCGCGCCTTCGCGGAGGCGCTGGCCGCGGAGGCGGCGGAGGGTGCGGAGGTCCTGGTGCAGGACTACCACCTGGCGCTGGTGCCGGGGCAGTTGCGGGAGCTCCGGCCCGACCTGCGGATCGCGCACTTCACGCACACGCCGTGGGCGTCGCACGAGTATCTGCGGATGCTGCCGGAGGACGTCCGCGAGGAGCTTCTGTGGGGGATGCTCGGCGCGGACGAGCTCGGCTTCCACACCTGGGCCTGGGCGTCGGAGTTCATCGGCGGCGCGCACATCGACAGCGCCGAGGGGGTGGCGCAGGGCTCCTCACCGAGCGGTGATCCGTGGCGCGGAGTGCACCACCGCCGGTATGGCGGGCCCACGCGTTCCACGCGGGTGCGGGTGTACCCGCTGGGTGTGGACGGGGACGAGCTGCGGGCGCTGGCGCACCGGCCGGAGGTGGACGACCGGCTGGCCGCGCTGCGGGCCGAGGTCGGCGACCGGAAGACGATCGTCCGGGTGGACCGTACGGAGCTGTCGAAGAACGTGGTGCGCGGCCTGCTCGCCTACCGCGAGCTGCTGCGCGAACGGCCGGAGTGGCGGGGCCGGGTCGTCCACCTGGCCTCGGCCTACCCGTCCCGCCAGGACCTGGCGGTCTACCGCGACTACACGGCCGCGGTCGCGCGGCTGGCCGAGGAGATCAACACGGAGCTGGGCACGGAGGACTGGCAGCCGGTGCTCCTGTCCGTGAAGGACGACTTCGCGCGCTCCCTCGCGGCGTACCGGATGGCGGACGTGGCGCTGATCAACCCCGTGCGGGACGGCATGAACCTGGTGGCCAAGGAGATCCCCGTGGTGTCCGAGGCGGGGTGCTCGCTGGTGCTGTCGACCGGGGCGGGGGCGTACGAGGAGCTGCGGGAGGACGCGCTGACGGTCAATCCGTACGACGTGTCCGAGACCGCGCGGGCCCTGCACGAGGCCCTGACGACGGGCCCGTCCGAGCGGGCCGACCGCACCAAGCGCCTGGCGGCCAAGGCGACGGCGCTGCCGCCGCGGCGGTGGTTCCTGGACCAGCTGGAGGCCCTGCGCGAGCCGCGCTGACCGGCCCGGCTCTCCGGGCGCGTCCCCGCCGGCACGGCGGGGACGCGCCCTTCGCGTCTCAGCCGGCACGGCGGGGACGCGCCCTTCGCGTCTCAGCCGGCCTCGCGTACCGCCTCGGCCAGGTCCGCGAGGAAACGGACCACGGCCGCCGGGCCGGGGACCGAGAGGTCGGCGCGGTCGGAGACTTCGGTGACCTCCGCGGAGCCGCTGCACACCAGCAGGCCCGGGATGCCGTCCGAGCGGAGTTTCTCCACGGCCGCGAAGGCCGGAAGGTCACCCAGGTCGTCGCCCGCGTACAGGACGGAACCGGCGCCCACCTCCCGTACGTACTCCCCGAGCGCCACCCCCTTGTCCATGCCCGGCGGGCGCAGTTCCAGGACCATGCGGCCCGGTTCCAGGACCAGGCCGTGGCGGGCCGCCAGGTCACCGAGGGGGTCCTTGAGGGCCTCGAAGGCGCCCTGGGGGTCGGAGGCGCGACGGGTGTGCACGGCGACCGCGCGCCCCTTCTCCTCGATCCAGGTGCCCGGCCACGCGCCGACGCGGTCCAGGAAGCCGGGGAGTTCGGCGCGGACGGCGGCGACGCCCGGGTGCGGTGGGGCGGCCTGGACGGTGCCGGTGACCGCGTCCCAGCGTTCGGCGCCGTAGTGTCCGAGGACGACGAGGTGTTCCAGGCCCGGGACGCCCGCGAAGCCGCCGTACCGTACCGCCACACCCGCCGGGCGGCCGGTCACCACCGCGATCGAGGCGATCCGGGGGGCCAGTGCGGCGAGGGCGGGGACGGCGCCGGGGTGGGCGCGGGCCTGCTCGGGGTCCGGGACGATCTCGGCGAGCGTCCCGTCGAAGTCGAGGGCGACGACGGCCGTCTCGGGCCGCGCGAGGAGCGCGGCCAGGCCGTCGCGGCCGGCGGGCGTGGTCGGGTGCGGAAGACTCACCATGGGAAGACCCTACCCAGGGAGCCTCAGCGGCGCTGCTCCTTCTCGGCACGCACCCGGCGCAGGCGGTTGACGGTCACCGGGT
Source organism: Streptomyces sp. NPDC003027 (assembly GCF_053591435.1). Taxonomy (NCBI): domain Bacteria; kingdom Bacillati; phylum Actinomycetota; class Actinomycetes; order Kitasatosporales; family Streptomycetaceae; genus Streptomyces; species Streptomyces sp. NPDC003027. The sequence goes on along the minus strand of NZ_JBSFTU010000011.1, from coordinate 107,910 downwards.
CGTGGGCGAGGGCGCGCGGGTCGTCGAGGAGGGCGTTGAGCAGCTGGTAGTAGCGGACGGGCGACAGGCCCAGCCGCTCGCGGACGGCCCGCTCCTTGGCCCCGGGCCCGGGCCAGGACCGGCGCTCCAGCGCGAGCACGGCCCGCTCCCGCTCCCCGAGGCCGCGCTCCTGGGCCTCGGACCCTTCGCCGGAGCCGGGGCCACCGGCGGCCTGTCCCTCACCGAGGGCGGGATCACCGGCCCCCGGCTCCTCGGCGAGCCCCCGGACACCGCCACCCGGCTCCTCGCCGTGGACTACGTCCGGCTCCTCGCCGCACCCCGTCCCCGGCCCTTCAACGTTGGTCATACGACCCAACTTATTCCGCGCTCTCGGCGGCCGTCGCTTCCCGGGCTATCTTCCCGAGCACCTCCGACGCCTTCGCCCCGGGCGCCACGGCCTTGCCGATGTTCTGCTTGATGTTCTCGCTGACCCGCGCCCAGGACGTCTTGCCGACCGGCGGCAGCTGCGAGCCGGGCAGTTCCTTGAGGAACTCGCGCAGGTTCCGGTGCTCGGGCTCGGCCTGCATCGTGGCGTACGCGCTGACGGTCGGCGGCAGCAGATCGTTGTCCCCGGCGAACTTCAGGACGTTGGCGTCGCTGAAGACGAAGTCCAGGAAGCCGCCGATCCGCTCGCGGTGGCCGTTCTGCTTGAAACCCATGATCCAGTCGGCGACGCCCATGGACGCCTTCGCCTTGCCTTCCACCCCCGGCAGGGCGATCTTGCCGACCTTCACGCCCTTCTTCTCCGCCTCCTGCATCAGGGACGGGTGGCCGTTGAGCATGCCGACCTCGCCCCGCGCGAACGCGGCGAAGGCGTCCTTGCGGTTGAGCTTCCCGGGCGCGACCGGGCCCGTCAGGCCCTTCTCGACGAGGTTCGTCCGCAGCCAGTCGAAGGTCTTCACGTTCTGCTCGGAGTCGATCTTGTAGCGGTCGGTGGCGTCGGTGTATCCGTCGCCACCGCTGAGCAGCCACATCATGGTCTCCGCCTGCGCCTCCTCCGGGCCGAGCGGCAGGGCGAAGGGGTACGGGACGCCGTCGTCCTCCAGCTTGCGCGCGGCGGCGGCGAGCTCGGCCCAGGTCGTCGGCGCCTTGGTGACGCCGGCCTCCTCGAACAGCTCCTCGTTGAAGAAGAGCAGCCGGGTGGAGGCGGCGAAGGGAAGGCCGTACTGCGTTCCCCTGCTCTCTCCGGCGGCGGTCAGCGGGGCGAGGAAGTTGGCCTGGACGGGGATGGAGAGCAGTTCGTCGGCGGAGTAGAGGGCGCCCGCGGCGGCGTAGTCGGCGTACGCGCCGATCTGCGCGATGTCGGGCGCCTGGCCGGCCTTCACCATCTCGGCGACCTTGCGGTCGACGTCGTTCCACGACTCGATCTGGACGTCGACCTTCACCCCGGGGTGCTCGGCCTCGTACGCGGCGGTGAGCCCGTCCCAGTACTTCTTGGTGGTGTCGCCGCCGGTGAGGTCGTAGTCGGCGGCGACCAGCTTGAGGGTCACGTCGCCGGAGTCGCCGCCGGTGAGGCCGCAGCCGGAGAGCGCCGCGGTCAGGCCCAGCGCGGCGATGGTCGCGGTCAGTCCAAGGAGTCGCCGCTGCACAGCGTTGTCCCACCCTCTGCTCGTCGTCGAGCTGTGATTTTCACAGGAGGAGAAGCATAAGGTCTACACCACTGGGGTATCGCTCCGGCATCGGGCGCCGCCGAGCCCACCGGCCCGCGCAGCCGCGCCCGGAAGCCCGTCCCCCGGCCCGCGGCCGCACCCGGAAGCGACCCTCCCGCTTTTGTATGCCCGCACAACAATCCCGCCCAGTGGACTAGACCTTTCTGCGGTCCGCAGGCGACACTGTCCCCCGTGAGACACGTCATCGCCCTCGATGTGGGCGGCACCGGCATGAAGGCCGCCCTCGTCGGGGCGGACGGCACCCTGCTCCACGAGGCGCGCCGCGCCACCGGACGGGAGCGCGGCCCCGAGGCCGTCGTCGAGACCATCCTCGGTTTCGCCGCCGAACTGCGCGCCCACGGCCTGGAGCGGTACGGGCGGCCCGCCGCGGCCGCCGGCGTCGCCGTCCCCGGCATCGTCGACGCCGAGAACGGCATCGCCGTCTACGCCGCCAACCTCGGCTGGCGCGACGTCCCGATGCGCGCCCTGCTCAGCGAACGCCTCGACGGAGTCCCCGTCGCCCTCGGCCACGACGTCCGCACCGGCGGCCTCGCCGAGGGCCGCATCGGAGCCGGCAACGGCGCCGACCGCTTCCTCTTCGTGCCGCTCGGCACCGGCATCGCCGGCGCCATCGGCATCGGCGGCGCCATCGAGGCCGGTGCCCACGGCTACGCCGGCGAGATCGGCCACATCGTCGTCCGCCCCGGCGGCACCGAGTGCGGCTGCGGCCAGCGCGGCTGCCTGGAGCGGTACGCCTCCGCCTCCGCGGTCTCCCTCGCCTGGGCCGCCGCCTCCGGCGACCCCGACGCGGACGCCGCCGACTGCGCCAAAGCGGTCGAGTCCGGCGATCCCACCGCCGTACGGATCTGGCAGGAGGCCGTCGACGCCCTCGCCGACGGCCTGGTCACCGCGCTCACCCTGCTGGACCCCCGCACGCTCATCATCGGTGGCGGTCTCGCCGAGGCCGGGGAAACCTTGTTCACACCCCTGCGGGCCGCGGTGGAGGAGCGAGTGACCTTCCAGAAGCTGCCCGCCATCGTCCCGGCGGCCCTGGGGGACACCGCCGGATGCCTGGGCGCGGGCCTTCTCGCCTGGGACCTTCTCTCCCTCCCCGACAGCAGCACCCGCAACGAGTCCGACTCGGAGGTATCCGCCTGATGGCCGATCGCACAGTTCTCGCCGGCGCGCGCGTCGTGCTGCCGACCGGAATCGTCGAGAACGGACGCGTGATCGTCGAGGGTGGCCGCATCGGCGGCGGAGGCGCCTCCGAGAGCCGCGAGGGAGCCCCCGCCCTCGACCTGACCGGCCACTGGGTCGTCCCCGGCTTCGTCGACACGCACAACCACGGCGGCGGCGGCGCCTCCTTCACCTCCGGCACGGTCGACGAGGTCCTCAAGGGCGTCCACACCCACCGCCTGCACGGCACCACCACCACCGTGGCGTCCTTCGTCACCGGCGACATGGACTTCCTCGGCCGGCGCGCGGGCCTCCTGTCCGAGCTGGCCGAGCAGGGCGAGATCGCCGGCCTCCACTTCGAGGGGCCGTTCATCTCCCCGTGCCGCAAGGGCGCGCACGACGAGACGCTGCTGCGCGACCCCGACCCGGCCGAGGTCCGCAAGCTGATCGACGCGGGCCGGGGCCAGGCCAAGATGGTGACGCTCGCCACCGAGCTGCCCGGCGGCGTCGACTCCGTGCGCCTGCTCGCCGAACACGGCGTGATCGCCGCGATCGGCCACACCGACGCGACGTACGAGCAGACCGTCGAGGCCATCGACGCGGGCGCCACCGTCGCCACGCACCTCTACAACGCGATGCCCGCCCTCGGCCACCGCACGCCCGGGCCGATCGCCGCGCTCCTGGAGGACGAGCGGATCACGGTCGAGCTGATCAACGACGGGACGCATCTGCACCCGGCCGCCCTGGAGCTGGCGTTCCACCACGCCGGCCCGGACCGGGTCGCCTTCATCACGGACGCGATGGACGCCGCCGGCTTCGGCGACGGCCGCTACATGCTCGGCACGCTGGAGGTCGAGGTGAAGGACAGCGTGGCGCGGCTCGTCGAGGGCGGCTCCATCGCGGGCTCCACCCTCACCCTGGACCGGGCGTTCAAGCGCGCCGTGACCGTCGACCGGCTGCCGGTCGAGTCCGTCGTCCGGGCCGTCTCCGCCAACCCGGCCCGCCTGCTCGGCATCGACGACAGGGTCGGCTCGCTGGAGCCCGGCAAGGACGCCGACCTGGTGGTCCTCGACGAGAAGTTCGACCTCAAGGGCGTGATGCGCAAGGGCGCCTGGGTGGTCGAGCCGCGACCGGCCTGATCCGGCCCGGCCGGAACGCGAGGCGGTCGACCGGGGGTCTGGGCCAACCGCCTTCCGTTTGGCATGATCGGGGCGCGTTCTACGAGCTTCTACGGGGTACGGGGGTACGGCAGGTGATTCTCACGGTCACCCTCAACACGGCACTGGATCTCACCTACCGGGTGCCGGCCCTCGTCCCGCACGCCTCCCACCGCGTCACCCAGGTGATCGAGCGCCCCGGCGGCAAGGGCCTCAACGTCGCCCGCGTCCTGGCCGCCCTCGGCCACGACACGGTCGTGACCGGGTTCGCGGGCGGCCCGACCGGCGAGGTCCTGCGGGCCCGTCTCGCGGAGCTGCCCCTGACCGACGCGCTGGTCGCGACCGCCGGCCCCACCCGTCGTACCGTCGCGGTGGTCGACGCGGCGAGCGGCGACACCACCCAGCTCAACGAACCCGGCCCCACCATCGGCCCGGCCGAGTGGGCGGCCCTCACCGGCCGGTACGCCGCACTGCTGCGGGGCGCCGAGGCGGTGGCCCTGTGCGGCAGCCTGCCGCCCGGCATCCATGTCGGCGCGTACGCCGAGCTGGTCAGACTCGCCCGGGGCGCCGGGGTCCCGGTCCTGCTCGACACCAGCGGCGAGCCGCTGCGGCGCGGTATCGCCGCCCGTCCCGACCTGGTGAAGCCGAACGCCGACGAGCTCGCCCAGCTCACCGGCTCCCGCGAACCGCGCCGGGCCACCCAGGACGCCCGACGGCGCGGAGCCCGCGCGGTGGTCTCCTCGCTCGGTCCGGAGGGCATGCTGGCCGCCACCCCGGACGGTGTGTGGTGCGCGGCTCCCCCGGCCCCGGTGCGGGGCAACCCGACCGGCGCCGGCGACTCGGCCGTCGCGGGCCTGCTCTCCGGCCTGGTCGACGGGCTGCCGTGGCCGGACCGCCTGGCCCGCGCGGTCGCCCTGTCGGCCGCGACGGTGCTCTCCCCCGTGGCGGGCGAGTTCGAGCGGTCGGCGTACGAGGAGCTGCTGTCCCGGGTGACGGTGGAGGAGCAGGCCGAGGCGGCCTGAGAACCCAGCCGGGACTCAGAGGTCGTCGCTGATCTTCACCCAGTCGAAGATCACGTCGCACTGGTTCCCCTGCTCGCAGGAGAGCATGATCGTGTTCTGCCCCTTCTCGAGCGACACCTGCGACCACGTGGTCTGCCAGTTCTTCTCGAGGTTGGGGTCCGAGGATCCGATGAAGTTCTTCAGGTTCATCGGATTGGTGTTCGCCTTGCCGTTGACGGTCACCGTGGCGTTGGCGTCCTTGGCCGGGATCGCGTACCGCACCGACATCTTGTACTTGCCGGCTGCGGGCACCTCGGTCTGCCAGGTCACCGACGACCCGATGGCGTTGAACCCGGTGACATAGGCGCCGTCCGCGCCCTCCGCGCCCTTGATGTCCTTGGCGAGCAGCGCCGAACCGCCCAGCTTGAGCGTGGCCGCGTCCTGCTGGGGCAGCTCGGGCGGGGTCTCATCGGCGGAGGGCTGGGTGCTCGGGCTCTCCTGGACCTGCTCGGAGCCGCCGGTCGGCGTGCCGCCCGCGTCGGAGCCGTCGCCGTTCTTGTCGCCCGTGTTGTTGAGGACGGCGGCCGTGATCCCGATCACGACGACCGCGACGACCGCGATCGCGCCGATCAGCAGACCCTTGGTGTTGGGGCCGCGGCCGCGCTGGGGCGGCATCGGGGGCTGGCGGGTCCGGTCGCCGCCCGGGTAGGTCTCGGGCGCCGCGTACTGCGGGTTCGGCCGGCCGTACTGCTGCTGGCCGCCGTAGTGCTGCTGCTGCGGCACATGGGCCTGGGCGGGTGCGCCGTACTGCCGCTCGCCGACCGTCCTGACCTGGTTGTACGAGGTTCTGGGGACGCCGGGCTGCGCGGCCGGGCCGGGGTAGCCGTAGCCACCGCCCTGGGGCGGCTGTGCGCCTGCCGCCTGGCCGTCCGCGTACAGGTAGCCGAACGGATCGTCGTCCTCGGGCGTGTTCGCGCCGTCGTTACCGGCAGCCATCCCTGGTCACTCCTATCCATGCTCGCCAGCCGTCGCCGACCGGCCGAGCCTACCTCGAACGAGGAACGCTTCGATCCGTTCCTTGACCGGCCGGTGATCGACCGGGAAGTGACCGACGGGTGAAGAGAAGGGCTATCCGGCGCGCCGGTGGACCTTGGCGCGAGAGCGCTTCTCGATGTACATCCGCTGGTCGGCGGAGTTCAGGACCTCTTCGACGCTCATGCCGCACTCGGCCCAGCCGATGCCGAAGCTCGCCCCGACCCTGACCGCCCGCCCGTCGACCCGGATCGGCGGAATGATGGCGTTCCGCAGCCGAACGGCCAGGTCAGCGGCGTCGGCGGCACCGAGGCCGTCGGCGAGGACGACGAATTCGTCACCCCCGAGCCGGGCGACGGTGTCTCCGTCGCGTACGCCGGTGGTGAGCCGGCGGGCGACCTCGATGAGAACGGCGTCCCCGGTGTGGTGCCCGAAGCGGTCGTTGATCGACTTGAAGCCGTCGAGGTCGCAGAAGAGGACGGCGAGCCCCTTCGTCCCGTCGTCGACCTCACCACCCGGCGGGGCGACGGCGTGGACGTGATGGTCGTACGGGCCTCCGGTGGCAGCGCCGGGTGCCGGGTCGAAGCCGAAGCCGTGCTCGTGGCCGTACGGGGAGTCGTAACCGGCGTCGGGGTCCCCCGCCTCGCCCGCGCGGGCGGCGTGCGGGCGTTCGCAGATCCGGGCGCTGAGCCGGGAGCGCAGTTCGGCGCTGTTGGGCAGGCCGGTGAGGGCGTCGTGGGAGGCGCGGTGGGCGAGCTGGAGCTCGTGGCGTTTGCGCTCCTCGATGTCCTCGACGTGGGTGAGGAGGAAGCGGGGGCCGTCGGCGGTGTCGGCGACGACGGAGTTGCGCAGCGAGACCCAGACATAGGTGCCGTCGCGGCGGCCGAGGCGCAGCTCGGCGCGGCCCCCTTCGGCGGAGGTGCGCAGCAGGGTCCCTATGTCCTCGGGGTGGACCAGGTCGGCGAAGGAGTAGCGGCGCATGACGGAGGCCGGCCGGCCGAGGAGGCGGCAGAGGGCGTCGTTGGTGCGCAGGAGCCGGCCGTGCTGGTCGCCGCCCATCTCGGCGATGGCCATGCCGGAGGGGGCGTACTCGAAGGCCTGCCGGAACGACTCCTCACTGGCGCGCAGGGCCTGCTGCTCGCGTTCGAGGCGGACGAGGGCACGCTGCATGTTTGCTCGCAGGCGCGCGTTACTGATCGCAATCGCCGACTGGGAGGCGTACATCTGGAGCGCTTCCCGGCCCCAGGGGCCGGGGTGGCGGCCGTTGCGGGGCCGGTCGACGGAGATCACTCCGAGGAGCTCGCGGCCGGAGCCCGGGGGGCCTCCCGGGTGGGCGGAGCGAACGCCGGGGGAGTACATGGGGGCGTAGAGGCGGTCGTGGGGGTGCCACTCGTCCTCGAAGCGGGGGGCCGGGCCTTCGGTGTGCCACTGCGGCACGTCGTCCTCGATGAGGACCCAGCCCTCGGTGTGCGGGATGAACCGCAGGTCACCCCAGGCGACGCCCATGGAGAGGCGGCGTTCCCAGGATTCGCGGGAGCCGACGCGGCCGGTGATCAGGGCTTCGGCGGCGGCGCTGCCGGCGAAGGCGGCGACGACGAGGTCTCCGTCGGGGCGGACGAGGTTGACGCAGGCCAGCTCATAGTTGAGACCGGCGACGATGCCGTCGGCGACGGTCTGAAGGGTGTCCGCCAGACTGCGCGCTGTATTGAGGTCGGCCACGACCTGATGCAGTTGCCGCAGGGTCGCAAGGCGGACGTACGGCTCCGACTCGGTCTCCATCGCTCGCTCTCCCCGAGACCTCGACAGCAACTCCAGGGTTCTCATCGGCTCTCTTGCTGCACTGTCTCCGCCACTGAATCACAGCGAGCTGTGCACCCGGTACACAGGGTCAACAAATACTGGGCTCTGTGACTCAAGTCACAATAGGGTCTGAAGGGTTGGCGGGTGGGGTGGAAAGCGCTCCCGTTCTTTCTTGAACGCAAACGGGTCGGACAGGGCCGATCCGGCCGGTTCCTGAGCGCCGGGCGGTCCGGCGGGTCAGGACCCGCCTGGGACCGGCGGGCGGTCCGGCGGGTCCTAGGACCGGCGGGGGGTCCGTTCTGGTCCCGGGGCCCGATGCGGGGCGGGCCGGGCCGCGACTAGCGTGCGAGGTGTGCTGCAGAAGACCCTGACCTCGCCTCCCCCGGCCATCCCTCATGCTGAGGGGGTGAGCAACGACGAGTTCCGGGCGGCGATGTCCCGGCTGGCGGCGGGCGTGGTGCTGGTGACGGCGCACGACCCGGACGACGGCCCACGCGGTGAGGACGTCGGGATGACGGCGACCGCGTTCATGTCGGTGTCCCTCGACCCGCCCCTGGTCCTGGTCAGCCTCCGCAACGGCTCCCGGATGGACGACCTGCTCGCCGAGGTCCCCGTCTGGGCGGTCTCGGTCCTCTCCGAGAGCCAGCGCCATGTCGCGGGCCGCTTCGCGATGAAGGGCCGGGTGAGCGACCGCCTCCTCTTCGAGGACGTGCCGTACACACGCGGCGAGGAGAGCGGTGCGCCCCTGATCGGCGGCGCGCTGGCGACGCTGGAGTGCCGTACGGAGAACCGCGTCGTGGCCGGCGACCACACCCTGGTCATCGCCCGCGTCCTGACGGCCGCCTTCCCCTCGTCCGACGGCGCCCCGCTGACCTACTTCAAGGGGAAGTACCGCCACCTGGCCTGACGCGCCCACGCGCCGGGGGTCCTTGCCGGGAGCGCGCCGGGGGTCCTCACCGGGGAGCGTCCGAAGGCTCCCGTCAGCCCCAGTCGCGGCCCTGGCGGCCGCGCTTCGTCTCGGCGCGCTGCTTCTTCACGCGCAGCCGGCGCTCGTTGATGCCCCGGGGGATCTTCGTCGCCCGGCGCGGCTTCGGCGGCGGGGCCGTGGCCTCGGCGAGCAGCGCGGCGAGGCGGACCGCCGCCGTCTCGCGGTTGCGCCACTGCGAGCGGTGCTCCGACGCCCGTACGGTCAGCACCCCGCCCACCAGCCGCGACGCCAGCCGTTCGAGCGCCCGCGCCTTCCAGACCTCGGGCAGCGCCTCCGTGCGCGCCAGGTCGAAGCGGAGCTCCACCTGGGAGTCGCTCGTGTTGACGTGCTGCCCGCCCGGCCCCGACGACCTGGAGAAACGCCACATCAGCTCGGCCTCGGGAAGCGAGACGGAGCCACGGATGACATACGGACCGGACATGCCGTCCATGTTCCCCGGAACGGGCCTCGCCCGTCACCCACTTTTCGCGGCCGGTCTCCCGGCGGAAGCCCACCGCCCGGACCGGACGGGAACCGGTAAGGCCCCCTCCGCGTTATCCCGTGTGACGACGACAGTCGACGACATCATGACGAAAGGGACTTCCCATGGCTGTAAGCCTGTCCAAGGGCGGCAACGTCTCCCTGACCAAGGAGGCTCCGGGCCTGACCGCCGTCACCGTGGGCCTCGGCTGGGACGTCCGTACGACCACCGGCACCGACTTCGACCTCGACGCCTCGGCGATCGGCGTCGACGCGGCCGGCAAGGTCGCCTCCGACGCGCACTTCGTCTTCTTCAACAACAAGTCCACCCCGGACCAGACCATCGTCCACACCGGTGACAACCGCACCGGCGAGGGCGGCGGCGACGACGAGCAGATCAACGTCAACCTCGCCGCTCTGCCGCCGAACGTCGACAAGATCGTCTTCCCGGTCTCCATCTACGACGCGGTCAACCGCTCGCAGAACTTCGGCCAGGTGCGCAACGCCTACATCCGCATCATCAACCAGGCCGGCGGCACCGAGCTGGCCCGCTACGACCTCTCCGAGGACGCCGCCGTCGAGACCGCCATGGTCTTCGGCGAGCTGTACCGCAACGGCGCGGAGTGGAAGTTCCGCGCGGTCGGCCAGGGCTACGCCTCCGGCCTGGAGGGCATCGCCCGCGACTTCGGCGTCAACCTCTGACGGACACGCGCCGTACGCCCGCCGTACGCCAAGGCCCCGGCTCCGGCCGGGGCCTTACCGTTTCCGCATGATCGTCGAGCCCTACGCCTCCGCCGACCACGCCCTGCCCGGCCCGCTCCTCACCGAGCTGACCGAGCTCTACGCCTCCAACCGCGACTTCCACGCGGTCACCGGCGACTTCCCGGACCCCGACGGCATCCTCCCCGAACAGGTCGCCGCCGCCCTCGCCGATGAACTCGCCCGCCCCGGCTCCGAGGTGCTCCTCGCCCGCTCCGAGGGCCGGCTGATCGGCATCGCGGTCACCCTCGACCACCACCCCGACCCCACCGACCCCGACCCCTGGATCGGCCTGCTGATGGTCGACGCGCGCGCCCACCGGTCGGGCCACGGCCGCGCCCTCGCTGGCACGGTCGAGGGACGTTTCCGCGCCGAGGGCCGTACGGGCGTCAAGCTCGCGGTCCTGGAGAACAACCCCCGGGGCCTCGCCTTCTGGACCTCCCTCGGCTACGCCGAGACCGACCGCCGCCCGGACCTGGAACACGGCCGCCCGAGCCTGGTCCTGCGCAAGAGCCTCTGACGGCCCCGGAGCCGCTCACAGGACTCTGACGACCCCGGGGCCGCACGAGCCCTCTGACGCCCCAGGATCCCCGGGGCTACTGAGGCCGCTCCGGCTTCCCGTCCCCGTACAGCCACACGTCCCACACCTCGTCGAGGTCCTCGCCCGCCACGTCCTCCACATAGGCGGTGAAGTCCTCCGTGGAGGCGTTGCCGTGACGGTGCTTCGCGGGCCAGCCCGCCAGGATCTCGTAGAACGTGTCGTCGCCGACCGCCTGGCGGATCTTGTGCAGCACCATCGCGCCGCGCTGGTACACCGGCGGGTCGAACAGGTTCTCCGCCGTCGGCGGTTCGGCGGGCGGGAAGGCCCAGTTGGCCTCGTCGGCGAAGGCCTTCTCGAAGCCGCGCTGGGCCGGGGTGTCCTCGAAGTCCTCGGCGTACAGCCACTCCGCGTAGGTCGCGAAGCTCTCGTTGAGCCACATGTCCCGCCAGGTCGCGGGCGAGACGGAGTTGCCGTACCACTGGTGCGCGAGCTCGTGGACGAGGGTCGGGGCATCGAAGGCGTCCTGCGGGAAGACGGGCCGGGTCTGGGTCTCCAGGGCGTAGCCGACGTCGCCGGCCGCTTCGACGATCGCGCCGGTGGAGGTGAAGGGATAGGGCCCGAAGTTCTCCTGCTGCCACTCCAGGATCTCGGGGATGCGGCCGAGCAGCGCGGAGCTGTCGGCGGCGACGGTCGGGTCGACGGCGGTGTGCACGGCGACGCCGGAGGGGGTCGTGGCGGTTCTCGTCTCGTACCGGCCGATCGCGACCGTCGCGAGGTAGCTCGCCATCGGCTCGGCGCTGTGCCAGACGGCGGTGGTCCGGCCGCCGGCCGTCCGCTCGCTGCGCAGGGTGCCGTTGGAGACGGCCCGCAGCCCCGCCGGGACGGTGAGGGTGATGTCGTACGTCGCCTTGTCGGACGGATGGTGGTTGCCGGGGAACCAGGCCATCGAGCCGACCGGTTCGCCGAGCGCGAGCGCTCCGTCCTTCGTCCGCAGCCAGCCCTCGCCCGCCCCGTCGGCGTCGGTGATCTTCCGCGGTACGCCGGAGTACGTGATGGTGGTCCGGAAGACCTTCCCCTTGCCGATCTCCTCGCGGGGCCGCAGCGTCAGTTCGCCGCCCGCCCGGTTGACGGCGGCCGGGGCGCCGTCGACGGTGGCGCGGCCGACGGTGAGACCGGCGAGATCGAGGTTGAAGGCGCTCAGGTCCTGGGTGGCGCGGGAGGTGATCTCGGCGGTGGCGTCGAGGCGGCCGTCGGCGGGGTCGTAGTCCAGCGTGAGGGCGTAGTGCCGGACGTCGTAACCGCCGTTGCCGAGCTTGGGGAAGTACGGGTCGCGCAGCCCCGCGGCGCCGGGGGCGCCGTCCACCGGCCCGCCCGTGTCACCGGTACAGCCGGCGGAGCCGACGAGAAGCAGCAGCGTCGCGGCGGCTGCCAGGGCGGCTCGGGTACGTCTCTCCACGGAACGATCTTAGGCGGGGGTACGAATCCGGCGGCGCCCGGCCGGGGTCCGGGCGCCGCCGGGGGGCGGGGGGGCTGCTACTTGTCGAGCGCCACCCGGGGGTGCGGGGGGCTGCTACTTGTCGAGCGCCTCCGCGCCGGCGCGGGCGAACTTCTCGTCCAAGTCGCCGCTGGGCGCGCCCGCCACGCCGATGCCGGCGATCGGGGCGCCCTTGGCCGTGACGGGGACGCCGCCGCCGAGGAACAGGGTGCCGGGGATGTCCTTCAGGTTCGGGGCCTGGGCCAGGCGCCCGGCGAGGACGGAGGTCGGGGCGTTCCAGGAGACCGCGGTGAACGCCTTGCGCTCGGCGGACTCGTAGGACTGCGGGCCGGCGCCGTCACCGCGGAGGGTCACGATGGTGTTGCCGTTGCGGTCCACGACGGCGACCGTCACGCGCTGGTTCTCGGCCTCGGCGGCGTCCAGGGTGGCCTGCGCGGCCTTGGTCGCGGCCTCGATCGTCAGGTGTGTGGTCTGCTGGAGGTTCCGGTTCGCGGCGTCGGCCTTGACGGCGGCGGCGGGGGCGGCGGCCGGAGCGGAGGCGTTCGCGGAGACGGCGCCGAAGGTGCCTGCGGCGAGGGCGGCGGCCGCGGTGGCGCCGATGAGCATCTTCTTCACGGTGAACTCCCTGGGATGGCTGCGGGATGGTGCGTCATGACTGAGTGCGTCGCTCTGCCATCGATCCTCCGGCCGGATCCGGGCCCCCACGGTCGACGGAGCGGCTGCCTCCGCGGCGCGGTACGGACGACACGCGGGTCAGCCGATCGGTTGATGCCCCCGTGGTCCCCCAGGGCCACCATGGAGGCGTACACCCAGGTCAGGACCGTCAGAACCCGTACGGAAAGGCGTGTGATGGAGCAGGACCCGGACGCCCGCTGGCTGGCGCGGGTCATGCACGTCGCCTTCTTCCTCCTCCTCGGCGCGTCCCTGGTCCGCTTCCTGCTGCGGCACCCGTGGGAGGACCGCGGCCCGTGGATCGTCGCCCTCTCCGGCGCCCTCGCCTCCCTCTACGTCCTCGGCCCCGTGCTCGGCACCCGCGCCACCCCGCGCCGGCTCGGCTGGCTCTTCACCGTCGTCGCCGTCTGGATGCTCCTCGTCGTCCTCGCGCCGAGCTTCGCCTGGTGCGCGGTCCCGCTCTTCTACACCGGTCTGCGCACGCTCCCGCCGCGCGCCGCCCTCGTCCTGGTCGCGCTGCTGACCGTCTTCGTCGTGGCCGCCCAGGTCCAGCTCTCGCACGGCGGCTGGGACCCGAACCTGATCATCGCCCCGCCGGCCGTCGCCGCCATCGCCACCGCCGTCTTCGTGCACGCTCAGCGCCAGGCCGACCGGCAGCGGGCGCTGATCGACGACCTGCTCCGGACCCGCCGCGAACTGGCCGCGATCGAGCGCCGCGAGGGCACTCTCGCCGAGCGCCAGCGGCTCTCGATGGAGATCCACGACACCCTCGCCCAGGGGCTGTCCAGCCAGCAAATGCTGCTCCAGGCCGCGGACCGCACCTGGGACAGCGACCCGGAGACCGCCCGCCGCCATGTCCGTACCGCCGAGTCCATCGCCGAACGCAACCTCGCCGAGGCCCGCCGCTTCGTCCACGATCTCGCCCCCGCCGACCTCGCCGAGGGCGGCGGCCTCGAGGCGGCGCTGCGCACCCTCGCGGGCCGCGAGTCCGCCGCGTTCCGGGTCGACGGGGCGCCGGTGCCGCTGCCCGACCGGGTGCAGTCGGCGCTGCTGCGCATCGCGCAGGGCGCCCTCGCCAACGTCCGCGAGCACGCCGCCGCCACCTCCGCGGCGCTGACCCTGACCTACCTCGACGACCAGGTCGTCCTCGACATCGCCGACGACGGCCGCGGCTTCGAACCCCCGCCGTCCCGTGAGCCCGGGGTACGCGGCCACGGCCTGCCCGCCATGCGGGTGCGTGCCCAGCAGCTCGGCGGCACGCTCACCATCGAATCCACACCCGGCGAGGGCACGGTGCTCTCGGTCGCGATCCCCCTCACGCCCCCTGCGGAGACCTCATGACGGCGGTACGGATCCTGCTGTGCGACGACCACGCGGTCGTACGCGCCGGGCTGCTCGCCCTGCTCGGCAGCGCGCCCGGCATCGAGGTCGTCGGCGAGGCCGGCAGCGGCGAGGAGGCGGTCGCGATGGCCGCGAAGCTGGCCCCGGACGTCGTCCTGATGGACCTTCAGCTCGGGCCCGGCATCGACGGGATCGAGGCGACCCGCCGGATCGCGGCGTCGGGGACGGGCGTCCACGTCCTGGTCCTCACCACGTATGACACGGACGCCGACATCACCCGCGCCATCGAGGCGGGCGCCACCGGCTACCTCCTGAAGGCCGAACGGCCCGAGGAACTGTTCGCCGCGATCCACTCCGCCGCCCAGGGCCGCACCACCCTGTCCCCGCCCGTCGCAAGCCGCGTCATGGACCGGATGCGCGGCGCGGCCGGGCCCACGCTCACGGACCGCGAACGGGACATCCTCGGCCAGCTCGCCCACGGCCTGGGGAACCGCGAGATCGCCCGCGCGCTCTTCATCAGCGAGGCGACCGTGAAGACCCATCTCGGCCGGATCTACGCCAAGCTGGGCGTCGACACGAGGGCGGGCGCCGTGGCCGTGGCCAAGGAACAGCGCCTCCTGCCCTGAGCCGCCCCTGACTGCTACGCTTCGCAACCATTCCATCACAAAGCGTGAGATAGCGGGAGCGTGCGTGAAGATCGCCTGCGTCGGCGGTGGGCCCGCCGGCCTGTACTTCTCGATCCTGATGAAGCGGCAGGACCCGTCCCACGACATCACGGTCTACGAACGCAACCCGGCCGGCTCCACCTACGGCTGGGGCGTCACCTACTGGGCCGGGCTCCTCGACAAGCTCCGGGCCGGCGACCCTGAGTCCGCCGACGCCATCGGCGAGGCGTCCGTGCGCTGGACCGACGGCGTCGCCATCGTCCGCGACGAACGCACGGTCCACCGCGGCGACGAGGGCTTCGGCATCGGCCGCCGCCGCATGCTCACCCTCCTCGCCGAACGGGCCGAAGCCCTGGGCGTACGGCTCGAGTTCGAGCACGCCATCCCCGGCGAGGACGCCCCGGAACTCGCCGGCGCCGACCTGGTCGTCGCCGCCGACGGGGTCAACAGCGTGCTGCGCGAGGCCCACGGCGACCACTTCGGCGCCGCGGTGACCACCGGCCGCAATCCGTACATCTGGCTCGGCACCACCAAGGTCTTCGACTCCTTCAGCTTCGCCTTCAAGGAGACCGAGCACGGCTGGATCTGGTGCTACGCCTACGGTTTCAGCGGCGAGCGGTCCACGTGTGTCGTCGAATGCTCCCCGGAGACATGGGCCGGTCTCGGCCTCGGCACGCGAGGCGAGGCCGAAAGCCTGAACCTGCTGGAGAAGCTCTTCCACGACCTCCTCGACGGTCATCCGCTGATCGGCCGGTCGCAGGGCGACGACGCCGCGCGGTGGCTGCACTTCCGCACCCTGACCAACCGCACCTGGCACCGGGGCAACGTGGTCCTGCTCGGCGACGCCGCCCACACCACCCACTACTCCATCGGCGCGGGCACCACCCTGGCCCTGGAGGACGCCCTCGCCCTCGCGGACGCCCTGCGCGGGGCCCCGGGGGCGGGGGCCGGGGCGGGGGCCGGCCGGGACCTCGACGAGGCGCTGAGCCGTTACGGCCGGCGGCGGCGCGCGGAGCTCCTGCCGGCCCAGAGCGCGGCGCGCTACAGCGCCCGGTGGTACGAGAACCTCCCCCGCTACATGCGCCTGGAGCCGGCCCGGATGTTCGCGCTGCTCGGCCAGCGGCACTCTCCCCTGCTCCCGTACGTCCCGCCCCAGCTCTACTACCGGATCGACAAGGCGGCCGACCAGCTGGAAGGGCTGCGCCGCCTCAAGCGCTGGCTGGGCCCCCGCCTCGCCCGCACCGTCCAAGCCCGAACGGCCCGGCCCCGGACGGCGAGCCGCGCCCGTACCGGGACGCGCGCGGGCGCCTGACGGCAGAGGGAACCCGGCACCCGAACCCGGCACCCGGACCTGGGGCCCGGCCCCGCAAACGGACCCCTGACGGCACCGGCCCCGTACGCGCGCCCGCCCCGCGCGCCGGTCCCCGCCACGGCCGGCCCGTCGTCTCCCCCGGCGTGGGACCATCGACCCGTGCTCGACATCGGCTACTCCCTCTCCCGTCGCTTCCCCGACCCCCCGCAGACCGACTACCGCCGCGCGGACGTCCACGCCCTGCGCCACGACCTCTTCTGCGGGGACGTCTACCTCGCCGACCCCAAGGCCGACCGCGAGCTGTCCACAGCCTGGGGATGGGTGCCGGTGCTCGACTTCGCCTGGGCGCTGTGCGACATCGTCGAGCAGCTCGACCGCGACCCGCGCGGCAACCGGTCCGCGCGCCCCCAGTACGCCGAGCTCGACTTCACCGAGTCCTCCGACCGCATGCTCTTCGAGCGCCGCTTCGGCTGGGTGGACGTCGAGGCCGACTGGATGCCCGGCGACGAACCGCCGCTCACCTTCAACCACCGCGAGCTGCGCCGCGAGGCCCGCGACTTCCTGCACGACCTGATCGCCGACCTCACCGACATGCACGAGGGTCTCGGCGACAACCCCGCGATCTGGGATCTCCAGGCCCGCTTCCCCCGCGTCCCCTGACACCCGCGCGGGGCCACGGAGTGTCTTCCCGCCGCGCACCACGACCCTCTCCAGGACCGCCCCGCGCAGCCGCGTCCCCCCGAGCCGCGCGTCCAGGATCTCCCCATCGCGCAGCGACGCCCCGCCAGATCCGTCCCCACCCCCGTATCCCGCCCCCCGTATCCCGCTCAGCACACAGTCCAGCACCCGCGCCGCCGTCAGCCGCCGCACGGCGGCCACCGCCTTCTTGCCGCTCCGTGTCGCCATGCCCCCCATAGTGACGTGCGCCACTGACAACGCCCCGATGTCACGCCCCGCACCCCCGCGTCCGTCCCCTCCGTGAGACCGACCCAGGGAGCGTCACATGCAGCGGAACAGGCAGCACATCACCGTCGTCGGCGGCGGATTCGCCGGACTCACCGCGGCCCTCACCGCCGCCGAGGCGGGGACCAAGGTCACCCTCCATGAGGCCCACGAAACCCTCGGCGGCCGCGCCCGCACCGCCGAAGGGCCGTACCGCACCAACGAGGGCCCCCACGCCCTCTACAACGGCGGCCCCCACTGGAGCTGGCTCCGGCAGCGCGGACTCCTCGGACCACTCGCGCCTCTCCCGCCGCTGGAGGCCGTCCGGTTCCGCTTCCACCGCGACGGCACCCTGCGCCGCACCCCGCCCCTCGGCTTCCTGCGCCACACCCTCCGTACGGCCGAACAGGCCCCCGTCGACCTCGACTTCCGCACCTGGGCCACCCGGGCCTCCGGCCACCGGGCCGCCCGCGACGCCGCCGCGTACGCCGGGGTCGCCCTCTTCCACCACGACCCCAGCTCGCTCTCCGCGCGCTTCGTCCAGGAACGGCTCCACCGGGCCGCCGCACTGCCTCCCGAGGCCCGCTACATCCGCGGCGGCTGGGGAGAGCTGATCGACCGGATGGCCGCCCGGGCCTGGGACCTCGGCGTACGGATCGAGACCTCGTCCCGCCTCGACGCGCTGCCGCTCGCCGACGGTCCGGTCATCGTCGCCACCTCCCTCGCCGCGGCCGCCCGCCTCCTGGGCGATCCCGGCCTGACGTGGGAGAGCGGCCGCACGGTCCTCCTCGACCTGGCGCTGCGCCGCCGCCCGGGAGACCCGTTCGTCATCTCCGACCTGGACGCCCCCGGCTGGATCGAACGCTTCACCGCGCAGGACCCGTCCCTCGCCCCGGCCGGCGAAGAGCTGATCCAGGCCCAACTGCCCATCGGCCCGGGCCGGCCCAAGGCCGACGGCGTCGCCCACGCGGAACGCCTGCTCGACCTCGGGTTCCCCGGCTGGCGCGACCGTACGGTCTGGCGCCGCGAAGCCGTCTCCCACGGCCGTACGGGGGCGGTCGACCGGCCCGGCACCACCTGGCGCGACCGCCCCGCGATCGACCGCGGCGACGGCGTCTACCTCGTCGGCGACCAGGTCGCGGCGCCCGGCGTGCTCTCGGAGGTCTCCTTCACCAGCGCCGTCGAAGCCGTGTCGCTGGCCCTGCGCGCCAACCGCCTTGACCTCAAGCGCGCTTGAGGTTGAAAGCTGGGCTCACCGAACGATCACCGCGCCGAAACGATCAGCCGCCGAACGGTCACGCGACCCGGGGAGCCCGCCATGCACGCCATCCGCCTCCACGCCTTCGGCCCCGCCGAGAACCTGACGTACGAGGAGGTCCCCGACCCCGTCCCGGGCCCCGGCCAGGTGCGTGTCGCCGTCACCGCGGCCGGCGTCCACCTCCTCGACACGGCCCTTCGCATGGGGCAGACCGGACCGTTCCCCGCCCCCGCCGAACTCCCCACGATCCCCGGCCGCGAGGTCGCCGGCACCGTGGACGCGCTCGGCGAGGGCACCGACCCGGCCTGGCTCGGCAAGCGGGTCGTCGCCCACCTCGGCCTCGCCCCCGGAGGCTACGCCGAACTCGCCGTCGTCGACGCCGCCAGGCTCCACGAACTCCCCGACACCCTCGGTGACGCCGAAGCCGTCGCCATGATCGGCACCGGCCGCACCACCCTCGGCATCCTCCAGTTCACCGAGCTCGGTCCCGACTCGGTCGCCGTCGTCCCAGCGGCCGCCGGGGGCATCGGCACGCTCCTCGTCCAGTACGCGAAGAACGCCGGCGCCACCGTCATCGGACTCGCGGGCGGCCCCGAGAAGGTCGCCCTCGTCCGGGGCAACGGCGCGGACCTGGCCGTCGACTACACGCTCCCCCACTGGCCCGACGAGGTGCGCGCCTTCCTCGGCACCCTCCCCCGGACTCCCTCCGGGGAGACCCGTACGGCCACCGTCGTCTTCGACTCCGTCGGAGGAGACACCGGCCGCGCCGCCGTCGACCTCCTCGGCAAGGGCGGCCAACACCTGGTCTTCGGCTGGTCCGGCGGCGGCCTCCACGACGGCGGACCCCTCACCTTCACCGAGGAGGAGCTCACCACCCGGGGCATCACCTCCGAGAGCGTCCTCGGCCCGGTCATGCTCCAGAAGGCCGGCGGTGACATCCGCGACCTCGAACTCGCCTCCCTCGCCGCCGCCACGGCGGGCCACCTCCGCCCGGCCGTCCACCCCTTCCCCCTCGCCGAGGCGCCCGCCGCCCACCGGGCCCTGGAGACGCGCGGCACGGTCGGCAAGGTGGTCCTGATCCCGTAGGCGCATCGCGCTATCGACGGGCCTCTCCTCCGACCGATGACCTGGCGAAACGCTCTCCCGGGCACGTGACGGAGAGCCGCCTGACCCCTTTGGCGACCGCCGACGAAGACAACTGACCCTCGGCAAGGGGTTCCGAGGGTCAGCCGGACAGCTCTGCTCAGGCGTCGTCGCGGAGGGCCAGCCTCATGATCACGGCCCACAGTGCCTTAACTGCGAGTGCGACCGCGAACCGCGAGGCCAGTTCCTTGATCCATGACTCCTTATCCTTCGCGGCCATCTTGCAACCTCCTTATCCGGGCGTACGGCGAGCCGACGACTCACCGCCAAGGCGGTAGGGGGCCACCGCCTCGCAGGAGTAGAGAGACCGGCCCCGGCGGGACCCCCTTTGTCCACGCCGGGGCCGGGCCCCCCTATGCGCCCGGATGTGTGAGGTGCATGGATCGAGGTTATCCGGAGGCGTTCGCCAACTCCACTGTTTGGTAAAGCAGTTGCTTGCCCACCTGTCCGCAGCCAGCGATCTGGAGCACTGGGCCAGTCGCCGCAGGTCGGCCCCCGGCGAATCGCGAATATTCAAGAATCACGGCGGACAGAACGTCATCGGCGGCTCCATCCTGGACGCGGCCCGACCGGGTCATCCGGGCGAAAGGGGAACGACGTTGGCAAGGCGACTTCGCTTCATCGGCACCAACTCCGGCAACGACGGCTGTCCGACGCTCTACGAAGACCTGGACACGGGGGAGGTCCTGGTCCAGGGAGACGCTGTGACCGACCCCGAAGACGTGGCTCAGCTCCGCAACGTAAAGCCCGGCGAGGGGTTCGTGATGGTGCCCCGTGTGCTCCTGGCCGACTTCGCCCCGAGGGATGTGGACCGGGTGCCGACGATGATCAGCTTCGAAGAGTTCGGCGGGATGTTCCGCACCTTCGAGCACACCGCCTGGCGGCTGGAGACCCGCCGCCGGTACGCGTCGGACGAGGAGACGGAGACGTACATCCGGTTCGCCCGGGGCGAGGATGCCGGATGGGACCTGGATGACCCGTGGTGCGCGTCCCGGCGCGAGCAGTCCGCCCTCGGCAAGCGGTTCGAGCGCGTACGCATCGTGGACAACCCGCCGACCCTCGGACAGCGGTACCTCCTGGACAACGCCCGGCGCAACAGCGCCGTGGGAGAGGACATCCGCAACCTGTGGCGGAGCGACGCCGAACGGCTGAAGCTCCCCGACGAGGACTTCTGGCTGTTCGACTCGCGCGTCATCGCACGGCTTCACTTCGACGAGGGCGACGACATGACCGGCGTCGAACTCGTCACGGATCCCGTGGAGGTCCTGCGCGCCTGCCAGGTCCGCGACGCGGCATGGCACCACGCGGTCCCGTACGACCAGTTCGACCGCCAGGTACCTTCCACCGAGTGAGCGCCGGCTTCCAACAGGCCCGGGCGGCCCTCGGCGCGCGGCACAACTGCCGCGTTCGCTCTGCGGTGCTTACGGATCGTTACGATCTCAGCTCGGCGTCGTCGGCCGCCAGGTCTTACGGGCACCGAGAAATGCCGTCACAAGCGCCATCACAGCGAAGAAGACGATCAAGAAGGGGCTCTTGCAACTGGCGGCAGTCACAAGCATGAACAGACAGACGTGGTGGTGGCCCCGTAAGAACCCCAAGACGCCCTACGCGCCCGCCCCCAGCCTGTCGAGAGCCTCGTCCGTCAGCCGGTACACCGTCCACTCGTCCTGCGGCTTCGCGCCCAGCGACTTGTAGAAGTTGATCGACGGGGTGTTCCAGTCCAGGACCGACCACTCCAGGCGCTCGTACCCACGCTCCACACAGATCCGCGCCAGCTCCCGCAGCAGCGCCTTCCCGTACCCGCCGCCCCGCAGCGACGGCCGCACATACAGGTCCTCCAGATAGATCCCGTGCACCCCGCGCCACGTCGAGAAGTTCAGGAACCACAGCGCGAAGCCCGCCACCTCGCCCTCGTCCGTCTCCGCGATGTGGGCGAACGCCGCGGGGCGCTCGCCGAACAGCGCCTCGCGCAGCTGGTCCTCGCTCGCGCGCGCCTCGTCGAGCGCCTTCTCGTACTCGGCGAGCTCACGGACCATCGCGTGGATGACGGGGACATCGGCAGGAGTGGCAGTACGAATCATGCGCTCAGCCTGCACCGGTCAGCGCGTGCGCGCCAAGAGCGTCCGGGCGATGGACACCTGTTCCTCGTCCAGCTCCGGCTCCCCGTCCTCCACGTCCCACAGCCCGTTCTGCAGCACCCGTCCCAGCGTCCAGGCCGCCGCCCGCCCCCGGTCGAGCCCCAGGACCTCCGTCATCAGGTCGAAACGCCACAGCGTCTCCGCCGGATCCGGATCGAAGGCGCTCGTCAGCGCGGGCAGCAGATCGAACCCCGGGTCGCCGGCCAGCGGCTTCGGGTCGATCGCCAGCCACGGCTCCCGGTCGGCCGCCAGGATGTTGTCGCTGTGCAGGTCCCAGTGGAGCAGTCGGTCGCCGGGCTCACCCATGACCTCCCCTACCGCCGCCGCGCAGTCCCGCAGCAGCCGCGCGTCCTCCGCCCCGAGCCGCGCCGCCGCCCCCGGTACGTCCGCCAGCATCCGCGCGGCGATGTCACCGAGCCGGCGCACGCCCTCCGGCGCGGGCACCGCCACGAGCCGGGCGAGCACGTCCGCCAGGATCCGCGTCACCTCCCGCGTGTCCTCCACCGTCGACAGATGCCGGCTCTCGTCCAGCCGCTCCAGAAGCAGCGTCCCCGTCTCCGGATCGTCGTCGAGGAGACGTACGGCCCCGGCGCCTCCCCACGCCCGCAGCGCCACCGCCTCCCCCGCGCTCTCCTCGTCCAGGAGCTGCATCTTCAGCGCGGCCCGCACACCGTCGGCCGTCCGCGTCACCGGCAGGACCAGCGACGCCACGCCGTACATCGACGGTCCGGCCGGCCGCAGCCCCCAACGGTCCAGAAAGCGCGCGGCCCGGCCGGGCAGCGCGGCGACGAACGCGCGCCCCGCGTCGCCGTTGAACCGCGCCTGGGACTCGGCGAGTTCCTCCGGTACATGGATCACATGGGAAGGCACACGGCGATGCTAGACATCGTCCGCTCCCCGGCACACGCGAATAACGGCCGCATCGCCGCGGTCGCCTCGTCCGGGAGCCGCCCGGCGGTCCTCGCAACGGGACGGCCGCCGCCGACCCCCGCCCGCGCGCCGGAAGGCCCGTATCCACAAGGCCGACGGCTCAAGTAACCTCCCGCCCACACCCCAGGGAGAAGGGCACCATGAGCAGCACGGTCAACGGCGGCATTTCATACTGGTACGCGCGGGAAGGCACCCCCGCTCCCCGCGAACCTCTGCCCGGGGACGCCACGGCCGACGTCTGCATCGTCGGCGGCGGCTACACCGGCCTGTGGACCGCCTACTACCTCAAAAAGGCCGTCCCCTTCCTCAATATCACCGTCCTCGAAGCCAAGTTCTGCGGCTACGGCGCCTCCGGACGCAACGGCGGCTGGCTCTACAACGGCATCGCCGGCCGCGACCGGTACGCCAAGCTCCACGGCCACGACGCGGCCGTCCGTCTCCAGCAGGCGATGAACGACACCGTCACCGAGGTCATCCGCGTCGCCGCCGAGGAAGGCATCGACGCCGACATCCACCAGGGGGGCGTCCTGGAGGTCGCGACCTCCCCCGCCCAGCTCGCCCGCCTCAAGGACTTCCACGCCGTCGAGATCGCCTTCGGCGAGAAGGACCGCGAACTCCTCGGCGCCCGGGAAACCGCCGACCGCGTCCGCGTCACCGGCGCCGTCGGCTCCTCCTGGACACCCCACGGCGCCCGCCTCCACCCCGTGAAGCTCGTCAAGGGCCTCGCCGCGGCCGTCGAAGCCCTCGGCGTCACCATCCACGAGTCCACCCCGGTCACCGAGATCGAGCCCAAGCACGCCATCACCCCGTACGGCACCGTCCGCGCCCCGTACGTCCTGCGCTGCACGGAAGGCTTCACCGCCTCCCTCGCCGGGCAGCGGCGCACCTGGCTCCCCATGAACTCCTCCATGATCGCCACGGAGCCCCTCACCGACGCCCAGTGGGAGACCGTCGGCTGGAACGGCCTCGAAACCCTCGGCGACATGGCCCACGCCTACATGTACGCGCAGCGCACCGCCGACGGCCGCATCGCGCTCGGCGGCCGCGGCGTCCCCTACCGCTACGCCTCCCGCACCGACAACGACGGACGCACCCAGCCCCAGACCGTCGAAGCCCTCCGCGAGATCCTCATCCGCTTCTTCCCCTCCCTCGCCGGCCTCGGCATCGCCCACGCCTGGTCCGGCGTCCTCGGCGTCCCGCGCGACTGGTGCGCCACCGTCACCCTCGACCGCTCCACCGGCCTCGGCTGGGCAGGCGGTTACGTCGGCTCCGGCGTCGCCACCGCCAACCTCGCCGCCCGTACTCTCCGCGACCTCATCCAGCAGGACTCGGGCCAGTCGGGGCCCACCGACCTGACCGCGCTGCCCTGGGTCGACCACAAGGTCCGCAAGTGGGAGCCGGAGCCCTTCCGCTGGCTCGGCGTCCAGACGATGTACGCGGCCTACCGCACGGCCGACCACCGCGAATCCACGACTCACACGGCGACGACGGACCGCCTCGCGAAGATCGCCGACCGCCTCTCGGGCCGCTGAGGGGGCCGCAACGCACAAGCGTCCCGGACCTGAGTGGTCCGGGACACGAGATTGGTGGAGCCCCCTGTCGGGATCGAACCGACGACCTACGCATTACAAGTGCGTTGCTCTTCCGCTGAGCTAAGGAGGCATCGCTCTCAACGCTCACGCGCGCGAGGCTCCACCACTCTACACAGCGTCGCGAACCCCCAGCCAAGAACTTCAAGATCACCGTAACCACCCGCCCACACGTTCGTTGACCGGACTGGAGTGCAGTTCCGATTATCGGACAGCAGGGCGGGGAGGGGCGATGACGGAGCCGGTACGTGTGGTCGGCGCCGAGGCCGAGCGCGTCAAACGGGAGGCCCTCGGCATCGCCGACCGGCGCAAGCACCAGGGCCGCGCCGCGATTCCCATGCAGCGCGGCCCTGCTCGAAAATCTCTCCGCCCCCGACTGCTGACAGATCGGACACCGCCAAGGTAGCGTCACGGGAAGTTCACTCCGATGGACTAGACCCATCCTTCCTTCCACTACGGATCGTCCGGCACGTTCCTGCCGGTGAAGGGACACACCACCATGGCTTCTGTCACGTTCGACAAGGCGACCCGGCTCTACCCGGGGTCCGACAAGCCCGCCGTCGACCAGCTCGAGATCGAGATCGAGGACGGCGAGTTCCTCGTCCTCGTCGGCCCCTCCGGCTGCGGCAAGTCCACCTCCCTGCGCATGCTCGCCGGCCTGGAGGACGTCAACGGCGGCTCCATCCGCATCGGTGACCGCGACGTCACGCACCTGCCGCCGAAGGACCGGGACATCGCCATGGTGTTCCAGAACTACGCGCTGTACCCGCACATGACCGTCGCCGACAACATGGGCTTCGCGCTCAAGATCGCCGGCGTCAACAAGGCCGAGATCCGCGCCAAGGTCGAAGAGGCCGCGAAGATCCTCGACCTCACGCCGTACCTCGACCGGAAGCCCAAGGCGCTCTCCGGTGGTCAGCGCCAGCGTGTCGCCATGGGTCGCGCCATCGTGCGTGAGCCGCAGGTCTTCCTCATGGACGAGCCGCTGTCGAACCTCGACGCCAAGCTCCGTGTCTCCACCCGTACGCAGATCGCCAGCCTCCAGCGCCGGCTCGGCATCACCACGGTGTACGTCACCCACGACCAGGTCGAGGCCCTCACCATGGGCGACCGCGTCGCCGTGCTGAAGGACGGTCTGCTCCAGCAGGTCGACTCGCCGCGGAACATGTACGACCGCCCCGCCAACCTCTTCGTCGCCGGCTTCATCGGGTCCCCCGCCATGAACCTGATCGAGGTTCCGATCACCGACGGCGGCGTGAAGTTCGGCAACAGCGTCGTCCCGGTCTCCCGCGAGGCGCTCTCCGCCGCCACCGCCAAGGGCGACACGACCGTCACCGTCGGCATCCGCCCCGAGCACTTCGACGTCTCGGGCGCCACCAGCAAGGAGGGCCTGGCCGTCTCCGTGAACGTCGTCGAGGAGCTCGGCGCCGACGGTTACGTCTACGGCTCCTCCCGCGTCGGCAGCGAGGACAAGGACCTGGTCGTCCGCGTCGGGGGCCGCGCCGTGCCGGAGAAGGGCTCCACCCTGCACGTCGTGCCCCGCGCCGACGAGCTGCACGTCTTCTCCACCTCGACGGGCGAGCGCCTCTCCGGCTGACGCCGGGACCGGCACCCCGGTCAGCCGCCGAAAGGCCCCGTCCCCGCTTGCGGGCGCGGGGCCTCTCGCGTACTCCCGCACCCCCCGCCACGGCTGGCGACAAATACCCCGGCAGACCCGCCAATTCGGGCACCCGCGTCAACACGGAATTCGAAAAGCCGCCGAGAGCCATCCCCCGCGAGAGTGACTAAATGTCGCCATGTCACTACGGGCCGCTACGCTCGCCTGCGTGAAGCACACTGCCCGCCGTATCGGCCGCTCTCTCGCCCTCGTCCTGCCCGTCGTCCTGGTGCTCTCCGGCACGCTCGCGGTGTCCGCCGTTCCGTGGGCCGGCCAGGGCTCCGGGACCCAGATGCTCACCGCATCCTCCGAGGACGTCTCCGTCCCCGCCAAGCCCCGCGCCCCGCAGGATATTCTCCGCGACCGGCTCCTCGCAGAGCTTCAGGAGAAGGATCCCGGAACGGCTCTCACCCACCTCCAGCGCGAGGTCGAGAACCGCCCGTCCCTCGCCAAGCACTGCATGTCGATCGCCCGCGCCCTCGGCCGCGCCGCCGTCCAGCACTACGGCCCCACGCGCGCCCAGTCCTACTCCCGCCCGGTCTGCGACACCTCGTTCGCGTCCGGCGTGATGTACGCCAGCTGAGCCGGCACGCCGATCGACAGTCCAGCCTCAAGAGGGACGCATATCGTTCCGGTATGCACACCACCCCGACGCAGGCCGTGGTCCTGGCGGGCGGCCAGGGCTCGCGCCTGCGCCCCTACACCGACGACCGCCCCAAGCCGATGGTCGAGATCCCGGGCACCGGGACCCCGATCATCGGCCATCAGCTGTCCTGGCTCGCCGCCGAGGGCGTCACGGACGCCGTGGTCTCCTGCGGCCATCTCGCCGAGGTGCTCCAGGAGTGGCTCGCCTCCGCCGTCCTCCCCCTGCGCGTGACGACGGTCGTCGAGACGGAGCCGCTGGGCCGCGGCGGCGGTCTGAAATACGCGGCGGCGCATCTGCCCGAGCCCGGGGAGCCCTGGTACGCCACCAACGGCGACATCTGGACCCGTTTCTCCCTGCGGGAGATGGCCGGGTTCCACGCGGAGCGCGACGCCACCGCCACCCTCGCGCTCGCCCGCCCCCGGATCCCGTGGGGTGCTGTCGAGACCGACACCTTCGGGCACATCACCGACTTCATCGAGTCGCCGCCGTCGCCGTATCTCATCAACGCGGGCGTGTACGTCTTCTCCGCGGCCTTCACGGACCTTCTGCCGGACCGGGGCGACCACGAGCGCACCACGTTCCCCCGTCTCGCCCGTGAGCGCCGTCTGGCGGGCTTCCCGCTGCCCCAGGGGGCGTACTGGCGGGCCATCGACACCGCGAAGGACCTCACGGAGGCGGCGAAGGAGCTGGCCTCCCCGGGCGCCTGACAGCCCGACAGCCTTTCCAGGGCGCCTGCCAGCCCGACCGCCGCTTCACGGCACCTGACAGCCCGACCGCCGCTTCACGGCACCTGACAGCCCGGCAGCCTGCCGGGCGCGCCTCTGACAGCCCGACTGCCTCTCCCAGGGCGCCTGGCAGGCTGCCGGGCCCCGGAGAGGACCGCCCAGGCATCCCCGGCAGCCTCACAGCCCCGATAGCCCGGAGCATGCCCCCGAGGGGCCCACGACATGTCCGGGCGCGACCTCCCCCGTACACATACAAAAGGGCGGCCCCCCGCTTCACGCGGGGGGCCGCCCTCTCCGTCTGCGCCGTACGTCAGCCCAGCAGGCCGCCGATCGGGTTGCGGTTGCCGCCCGTCGTCGAGCCGCCGTCCGTGGAGCCGCTGCCGCCGCCGGATCCTGAACCGCCCGAGCCACCGCTGCTCCCGCCCCCGGTGCTCGTCGGGCCGGAGGTGGTGGTCGGGGCCGGCCTCGACTGGCTCGGCGAGCTGTCCGTACCGCGCGTGGCGGTGGGCCGGCTCTGCTCGGCGCGGCCGGTCTCCCGTGCGGTCTGGCTCGGCGCGGCGCTCTCCTCCTTCTCCTCGCGCTCCCCGCTCGCGCCGGCGGTCTCCGACGGCTTGGGGCGGGTGGAGGCGGACTTGGACGGGCTGCGCTCGCCGGGCTCCCGCGTGAGGGGCTGGCCGGGGAGGTGGTTGATCGGGTCGTCGTTCGGGCCGGGCACCGTGACCATCTCCGTGGAGCGGACGGCTCCGCCGAGCATCGAGCCGACGAGCAGGGTCAGGCCGACGACGACGGAGGTGACGACGAGGCCCCGGCGCAGGACGCGGCGGCGCAGGTCCCACAGCTCGGAGCGGGGCCCGAGGGTCCGCCAGGCCTCGCCCGCGAGGCGGCCGTCGATGGAGTAGACGGGGGCGCCGGCGATGATCAGCGGTGACCAGGCGGCGAGGAAGATGATGTCGGCGGAGTCGTAGACCGGGACGCTCTTCCAGCTGACGGTGAGGATCAGCGCGGCGGAGAGCAGGGCGCCGATGACGGCGGCGACCCGCTGCCAGAGCCCGAGGACGGTCAGGACGCCGACGACGACCTGGAGGAAGGCGACGGTCAGGCCCGCGCCGACGGGGTGCTGGAGGGCGAAGTCGCGCAGGGGCTCGGCGAGGTCCCACGGGTGGAGCGAGTTGAGCCACTTGACCATGGAGCCGCGTTCGCCGCCGTCGAAGTAGACGGGGTCGCACAGCTTGCCCATGCCGGCGTAGATCGAGATGAAGCCGAGGAAGACGCGGAGCGGGAGCAGCACGACGCCGAGGTTCATCCGGCGCCCGGGGTAGTAGGCGTGCCGGACCGGGTCGGCGCCGTGGCGGTGCGAGCGGGCGCGGTCGTCGTCCGGGTCGGCGTCCCCTTCGTCGTACGACGGACCGTAGGGCGGCTCCTCGTACGACTCGCCCTGCGGCGGGTCGTAGGCCCCTTCGGCGCGCCGCATGGGGGGCAGCAGCGGGGGTCCGTCGGCGGCTCCGGGGACGACGGGGGTCGGCATGGTGTCGCCGATGCGCGGGATGGCCTGCGTGGCTCCGGCGTCGAGGGACGCGGGGGGTTCGAGGGTGGAGACGGAGGACTCGCGCATGGCCTGGAGCAGTCCGGTCGCGCCGGGGTCGCCCGGCGCGGACTTTCCGGTCCAGACGACGGGGCGGCGGCGGCCCGCCGCTCCCACGGCCGCGGCCGCCCCCACGGCGGCTCCCCCGCCGAGTGCGGAGAGGCGGGGGGCGGCGGCGAACTTCGACTGCTGGGCGGTCGGCGCGAGCCGCACACGGAAGCTGGCGTGGTTCACGATGACCTGCGCGGGGTCGGAATCCACTTTGACCATGCTCAGCGCGGGCTGATCGTCGAACCCCGGCCGGGGCGTTCTGGTGTCCACACTCATCTAACCGAGTGACGTGGGGTTAGGACACTGCCTTGACGGGCTCGGAATGTCCGAGACCCGTCAAGATCGCCTGGCACGGGAAAGGGCCCAGCTCAGGGAGGTGGGCCCGTTCCGGGTGTACGCCGTTCGAGGGGCGTACGGAGGGTCAGCGCGAGCGGCGGCGGGCGACCTCGTAGAGGACGATTCCGGCGGCGACGCCCGCGTTGAGCGACTCGGCGCCACCGGGCATGGCGATGCGGACGCGGTAGTCGCAGGTCTCGCCGACGAGCCGGCCGAGGCCCTTGCCCTCACTGCCGATGACGATGACGACGGGGCCGTCGAGCGCCTCCAGGTCCTCGACCGTGTGCTCACCGTCGGCGGCGAGGCCGACGACCGTGAGGCCCTCCTTCTGGAAGCCCTCCAGCGCGCGGGTGAGGTTGGTGACGCGGGAGACGGGAGTACGGGCGGCGGTGCCGGCCGAGGACTTCCAGGCGCCGGCGGTCATACCGGCGGCGCGGCGCTCCGGGACGACGACGCCGTGGCCGCCGAAGGCGGAGACGGAGCGGACGATCGCGCCGAGGTTGCGGGGGTCGGTGACACCGTCGAGGGCGACGATCAGCGGGTCCTCGTGGGCCTCGTAGGCGGCCGCCGTCAGGTCCTCGGGGTGCGCGTACTCGTACGGCGGGACCTGCAGGACGACGCCCTGGTGGTTGAGCCCGTTCGTCATCCGGTCGAGCTCCTGGCGCGGGGCTTCCATCAGGTTGATGTTGCCGCGCTCGCCGGCGAGCTTGAGGACGTCGCGTACGCGCTCGTCGTTGTCGATGAACTGCTGGACGTACAGCGTGGTCGCGGGGACGCCGTCGCGGAGCGCCTCGAAGACCGGGTTGCGGCCGACGACCATCTCGGAGGTGCCCTTGGGGCCGCCGCGGCGGGGTGCGGGGCGGCGGGCGGCGGCGTGCTTGGCCTGGGCGGCGGCGATGCGGTTCTTCTTGTGACCCTTGCGGGCGGAGGCGGGCGGCGTGGGGCCCTTGCCCTCGAGGCCCTTGCGCCGCTGGCCACCGCTGCCGACCGTCGCGCCCTTCTTGTTGGACGTGCGACGGTTCCTGCGCTGGCTGTTCCCGGCCATGACTACCTGTTTTCCTCGACTGCGTACATAAGTCTGTAGATGAAGTGTGCCGCCCGGTCCGCCGAGCGGCACATCAGTGGGTGCCCGGGCCCGCGTCAGCGGGAGGCGAGCGTCCAGCGAGCCCCGTCCTGGCCGTCCTCGATGACCAGGCCGGACTGGGTGAGCTGATCGCGGATCGCGTCCGCGGTCGCCCAGTCCTTGCGCTCGCGGGCCGACTCGCGCTGCTGGAGCACGAGGCGTACGAGTGTGTCGACGACGCCGTGGAGGTCCTCGCCGCCGCCGGACTCGCCGGCCCACAGGGGGTCGAGCGGGTCGAGGCCGAGGACGCCGAGCATGGCGCGGACCTCGGCGAGGCGGGCGATGGCCTCGTCCTTGTCGTCGGCGGCCAGCGCGCTGTTCCCCTGCCGGACGGTGGTGTGGATGATCGCGAGGGCGTGCGGGACGCCCAGGTCGTCGTCCATGGCGTCGGCGAAGGCGGGCGGCACCTCGGGGGCGGGCGGGACGGTCTTGCCCGCCTTCTCGGTGACGCGCTGGATGAAGCCCTCGATCCGCGCGAACGCGGACTCGGCCTCGCGCAGCGACTCCTCGCTGTACTCGATCATCGAGCGGTAGTGCGGGGTGCCGAGGTAGTAGCGCAGGACGATGGGGCGCCAGTTCTTGACCATCTCGGAGACGAGGACGGAGTTGCCGAGGGACTTCGACATCTTCTCGCCGCTCATGGTGACCCAGGCGTTGTGCACCCAGTACGAGGCGAAGTCGTCGCCGAACGCCTTGGCCTGGGCGATCTCGTTCTCGTGGTGGGGGAAGATCAGGTCGAGCCCGCCGCCGTGGATGTCGAAGGCGGAGCCGAGGTACTTGTGGGCCATGGCCGAGCACTCCAGGTGCCAGCCGGGGCGACCGCGTCCCCACGGGGTCTCCCAGTCGGGCTCGCCGGGCTTGGTGGCCTTCCACATCGCGAAGTCGCGCGGGTCGCGCTTGCCGGTGATGCCTTCCTCGGCGGGCTGGCGCAGGTCGTCGAGGTCCTGGTTGGACAGGGCGAGGTAGCCGGGGAAGGAGCGCACGTCGAAGTAGACGCTGCCGTCGGCCTCGTAGGCGTGGCCGCGCTCGATGAGGCCGCGCATCATCTCGACCATCTCGGTGACGTGACCGGTGGCACGGGGCTCGTAGCTGGGCGGCAGGCAACCGAGGGCCTGGTAGCCGTCGTTGAAGGCGCGCTCGTTCTCGTAGCCGATGGACCACCAGGGGCGGCCCTGGTCGGCCGCCTTGGCGATGATCTTGTCGTCGATGTCGGTGACGTTGCGGACGAACGTGACGTCGTAGCCGCGGTACTGGAACCAGCGGCGCATGATGTCGAAGTTCAGCCCCGACCGGATGTGGCCGATGTGCGGGGCGGCCTGCACGGTGGCGCCACAGAGGTAGATCGAGACGCAGCCCGGTGTGAGCGGGGTGAAATCACGGATCTGCCGGGCGCTGGTGTCGTACAGGCGAATAGTCACCACTCCAGGGTAGTGGGCGTGTGGTAGTGCCCCGCGACCGATTCCCGACCGCGGGGCGTCTTTTTCACCGTGGTCACGGGCTTCTGTGGGCGTGTCCCGTCGATCGGGCCGGATCGGGGAGCGGGCGGCTGCGGCCGTACGCGGACGGCCGCCGGTGTTCCGCCGCCCGATCAGCCGGCGTCCCTCTCGGGCCGTACGCGGACGACGAGAGCGGTCGCGATGGCCGCGAGGCCCTCGGCGCGGCCGGTGAGGCCGAGGCCGTCGGTCGTCGTGCCGGAGACGGCGACGGGGGCGCCGACGGCTTCGCTCAACGCCTTCTGTGCCTCGTCGCGGCGCTTGCCGACCTTCGGGCGGACGCCGATGACCTGGACGGCGACGTTGCCGATCTCGTACCCCTCGGCGCGGACGATGCGGGCGGCCTCGGCGAGCAGGGTGACGCCGGAGGCGCCGGACCACTCGGGGCGGGAGGTGCCGAAGTGGGCGCCGAGGTCGCCGATGCCGGCGGCGGAGAAGAGGGCGTCGCAGGCGGCATGGGCGGCGACGTCACCGTCGGAGTGCCCGGCGAGGCCGTACTCCTCCTCGGGCCACAGGAGGCCGGCGCACCACAGGTCGCGGCCGCGCTCGAAGGCGTGGACGTCGGTGCCGATGCCGACCTGCGGCAGCTTCAGGGGCTCAGAAGCCATCGTTGGCCCTCCGGCGGGCGAGAACGGCCTCGGCGAGGACGAGGTCGAGCGGACGGGTCACCTTGAACGCCTCCTCGTGGCCGGGCACGACCACGACGGGCGCGCCGAGCCGTTCGACCATGCCGGCGTCGTCGGTGGCGCCGTCTCCGGCGAGGGCGACGGTGGCGTGGGCGTTGACGAGGGTGTCGTGGTCGAAGCCCTGCGGCGTCTGGACGGCACGGAGCCGGGAGCGCTCGGGCGTGGCGACGACCTTCTCGGCCTCGCCCTTGTGCTCCGCCGGTTCGACCTCCTTCACCGTGTCCGCGAGCGGCAGGGCGGGGACGACGGCGACCGCACCGTCCCGTACGGCCTCGATGACCGCGTCGACGGTGTCGACGGGGACCAGCGGGCGGGCCGCGTCGTGGACGAGGACGGTCGTGATGCCCTCGGGGAGCGCTTCGAGGCCGAGCCGTACGGATTCCTGGCGGGTCTCCCCGCCGGGGACGACCAGGTAGTCGGTGCGCTCGGGCAGGGCGTGCGTGTCGAGGAGGTTCTTGACCTCGGCGGCGCCGACAGCGCCGTCGGGGGGCGCGACCACGACGACCAGGGAGACCGCGCGGGAGGCGGCCATCGCGCGGACGGCGTGGATGAGCATGGGGGTGCCGTTCAGCGCGCGGAGCGCCTTGGGGGCGCCCGGGCCGAGCCGTACGCCCCGGCCGGCCGCGGGGATCACCACGGCGGTACGGACAGGACGCGCTTCGTCTGACATCGGTTGCACTCCGGCAGGTTTGTTTCCTCGGCCGACGTGGGTAGGCCCTCACCGTGCCGGGCGCGACGCGTGGACCGGGCCCTTTCCGTGACGACGGTCGGGCGTAGCGCGACGGGCACAGGGGATGTGGCGCGAGGGGACAGGGGCTACGGGTCTCTTCGTGTGCTGGATGGGTTTTCGTGGACGCCTACGGCCGTGCGGCGACGTGTGTGCCGTGCGGTGTCGGCGGCCTGCGTGTCGCGTGCGTTGCATGTGTCGCGTGCGTTGCGCGTCGTCTGCGTCCGTGAGGTGCACGAGCTGGTGCGCTCGCGGATGTGAGGGACGTGGTGCGAGGCGGGCCAGGGAGCGTGCCCAGGAGAGTGCGGGGAGAGGAAATAATGCCGCAGCGCCCGGCGACGGCACTGTGGTGTTCCACAGCACGTCAGCGGGCACCGCGGCATCGCTGCTCTCAGGACGCGAGGACCTCGTCGAGGAGAGCCTCGGCCTTGTCCTCGTTCGTGTTCTCCGCGAGGGCCAGCTCGCTCACCAGGATCTGCCGAGCCTTGGCGAGCATGCGCTTCTCACCTGCGGAAAGTCCGCGCTCGCGCTCCCGGCGCCACAGGTCACGCACCACTTCGGCGACCTTGATGACGTCGCCGGAGGCGAGCTTCTCGAGATTTGCCTTGTAGCGCCGGGACCAGTTCGTGGGCTCTTCGGCGTACGGCGCGCGCAGCACCTCGAAGACCCGGTCCAGCCCATCCTGACCGACCACATCGCGGACTCCGACGAACTCCGCGTTGTCCGCCGGCACCCGAACCGTCAGGTCGCCCTGGGCGACCTTGAGCACCAAGTAGGTCTTGTCCACGCCTTTGATCTGGCGAGTTTCGATGGCCTCGATCAGCGCGGCCCCGTGATGGGGATAGACCACGGTGTCGCCAACCTTGAACGTCATGTGACAGGTACCCCTTCCGTGGCTATCCAGGGTAACACGGATACGGCTTCTTCTGAATGGCGTTTTCGCAGGTCAGGGCATATCTCAGGGCTTGACAACAGCAACACGAACGTGCTGCGACGGGCTCCCCGGAGGGGGTATTCGCAGGTCGGAGCGGCTGTGCGGACGGAGAGAAACGCGCGCGTCACACACGTACGAGACCCTCCGAAGAAGGAGTGATGTACCGGTTTGTCGGGTTCCGGCGGCGCCTTGTCACCTACTCCGTTCGAGGATCGTTCACCCGTACGGATGCATCCTGGATCGAATCCCGAATTGATCATCGGACGGCGGTACGGATTTTCCCGCGGGCGCGGGTTCGCGAAATGCGCGGCCGGTCGGCGAATTGATCACGACGGTTATGTGAACGGTGTGTCACGGCGAGTCAATGCCCTGTCGGCCCGCCCCTGCGAGCGAGGGCGGGCCGAGGCGGCGAGGTGCCGTGCCAGGGGGCGCGGACCCGGCCGGGAGCCGCCCGACAGGCCTCGGGGGCGGCCGGACAGACCGTAGGGGCGGGTCGGGTGCGGGCCGGAGAGTGCGGCTCGGTAACCTAAGCGCGCTGACGCACCTTTAGCTCACCCTTAGCCGGTTGATCACAGCTCGACCTCAGCCGGCTTGTCCCCCGCCCGTCCGAACGTCCTAGGAGTTGCCGCCGCCGTGAGCCGCAGCCTTCGACGCGGCGCCCTCGCCGCCACCGCCATCGTGTTCTCGATCGCCTCGCTGTCCGCCTGCGGGGCGGGCAATGACGCGCAGACGCTCGGCGTCCGGCCGGACAACGCCGCCGCGTCGGTGGACGACGTCAAGATCCAGAACGCGCTCGTGATCACCCAGCCGGACTCCACCGTGAAGGGCCCGGCCGTCGTCGCGGCCACGATCTTCAACAACGGCCGCACGCCGCAGACCCTCGACGCGATCACGCTGCCGGGCACCAAGGCCACGGTCCAGCTGAAGCCCGCCACCGGCGCGGGCCCGATCACCGTCCCCGCGGGCGGCTCGGTCATCATCGGCGGCAAGGGCAACGCCTCCGCCACGATCCAGAACGGCAGCGAGGCCGCCAAGGTCGGCGACGCCCAGCAGGTCGTCTTCAAGCTGAGCAGGACCGGCGACGTGAGCCTGGAGGCGTTCGTCGTCCCCGCGACCAGCTACTTCAAGGACTTCGGCCCGGCCGAGGTCCCCAAGCCCCCGGGCGCCACGCCGACCGCGTCGGCGACGGCCAGCCCGACGGGTGAGGCCGCCCACGGGGCCGAGCAGGGGGCCGGGCACGGGTCCGGCCACTGACGGACCGCGCCACGACGCGGAGAGGGGCGCCCCACCGGAGTGATCCGGCGGGGCGCCCCTTCGTCGTCCTCGCGGCATGAGCCACCCTCGCCCAGGCCGGTCCGCCGGTCTACGGCTCGAACTTGTAGCCCAGGCCGCGGACCGTCACCAGGTAGCGCGGCGCGCCCGGGTCCGGTTCGATCTTGGCGCGCAGGCGCTTGACGTGCACGTCGAGGGTCTTGGTGTCACCGACGTAGTCAGCCCCCCAGACCCGGTCGATCAGCTGCATACGGGTCAGGACGCGGCCCGCGTTGCGCAGGAGCATCTCCAGGAGGTCGAACTCCTTCAGCGGGAGGTCGACCTTGCCGCCCGAGACGGTGACGACGTGGCGGTCCACGTCCATGCGGACCGGGCCGGCCTCCAGGGCCGCCGGGGTGACCTCCTCCGGCTCGCCGCGCCGGCGCAGCACCGCGCGGATGCGGGCGACCAGCTCCCGCGACGAGAAGGGCTTGGTCACATAGTCGTCGGCCCCTATCTCCAGGCCGACGACCTTGTCGATCTCGCTGTCCTTGGCCGTCACCATGATCACCGGGACGTTCGAGCGGTTGCGCAGCTGGCGGCAGACCTCGGTGCCGGGCAGCCCCGGCAGCATGAGGTCGAGGAGGACGAGATCCGCTCCATTGCGCTCGAACTCGTCGAGTCCGTCGGGCCCGGTCGCGGCGACCGCGACCTCGAAGCCTTCCTTGCGGAGCATGTACGACAGGGCGTCGCTGAAGGATTCCTCATCCTCGACGACGAGCACTCGGGTCACGGAAGGACCTCCGGGGCAGGGAGCGGTTCGGTCATGAGATCAGGGGTGGGGGAGACGGAGGAGGCTCGGGAGCCGTGGCCGGAGCCGGAGTGGCCGGAGCCGGAGTGGCCGGGACCGGAGCCGTGGCCGGAGCCCGTGCTTGTGCCGTCGGCCGACGACCGGCGGTCCCGTACGGCGCCCGCCTCGGGCAGCCGCAGGGTGAAGGTGGAGCCCTGGCCCTCGGTGCTCCAGACCGTGACCTCCCCGCCGTGCGAGGCGGCCACGTGCTTGACGATGGCCAGGCCCAGACCCGTACCACCGGTGGCGCGGGAGCGGGCCGGGTCGACGCGGTAGAAGCGCTCGAAGATCCGCTCGCGGTCCTTCTCGGAGATGCCGATGCCCTGGTCGGTCACGGCTATCTCGATCAGGTCGCCGCCCGGGGCCGTCACGCGGCGGGCGGCGATGCCCACCCGCGTACGGGCCGGTGAGTAGTTGACGGCGTTCTCGACGAGATTGCCGAGGGCGGCGGCGAGCTGGCCGCGGCTCCCCCAGACGTACAGGCCGGCGGCGCCTCCGGAGGCCATCGTGATCTGTTTGGTGGAGGCGGTGTGCCGGGAGCGGTCGATGGCTTCGGCGACCAGTTCGTCCACCCGTACGGGCTCGGAGTCCTCCAGCGGGTCGTCGTTCTGCACGCGGGAGAGGTCGATGAGCTCCTGTACGAGATTGGTGAGGCGGGTCGCCTCGATCTGCATCCGGCCGGCGAAACGGGTGACCGCCTCGGGGTCGTCCGAGGCGTCCATGACGGCCTCGGAGAGCAGGGAGAGCGCGCCCGTAGGAGTCTTGAGCTCATGGCTCACGTTGGCGACGAAGTCGCGCCGTACCGCTTCGATACGGCGGGCCTCCGTCAGGTCCTCGACCAGGAGCAGCACCAGGCGGGAGCCGAGCGGCGCGACGCGGGCGGAGACGGCGAGGGCCTCGCCGCGTCCGCTGCCGCGCCGGGGCAGGTCGAGCTCCACCTGGCGTATCTCCCCGTCGCGGCGGGTGTCGCGGGCCATGTTGAGCATGGGCTCGACGGCCAGCTTCCCGCCCCGGACCAGGCCGAGGGCGTACGCCGCCGAGCTGGCCTTGACCACCGAGTCGCTCTCGTCGAGGACGACCGCGGAGGAGCGCAGCACGGACAGCACGGTGTCGACGCCGGGCGGGAGCACCGCGTCGGTGTGCAGGGAGGTACGGGTGGGCCGCGCCTGGTCGCGCTCGCTCCAGCGGAACGCCAGCATGGCGATCACGCCGGTGCACACCCCGGCGATCGCGGCCAATGCGGCGACCGCCGCGTTCACGTCCATGCCAACCAGGTTATGCGGGGTGAGGGACACTCTCCCAGCTGTCCGAGTGGCTGCTCGAACAGTCGTCGCCCAGAGTTCACCATGAGGACGGTGGTGGTTCATTTGCCCCGCTCGCCACGTTGACGTGCGTCGCCCAGAGTTCACCGAGGAGAAAGCGCCGGTTCATTCGGGGTGGAGGAGCCGGACGCGTACGGGACCGAACGTGGGAGCGTGGGGGTCCGAGCCCCACCCGGACCCCGGACGCTTGTGAGAGAGGGACATCGATGCGGGACGCGTACCACGAGGAACTGGACTCGATCGGCGAGAGCCTGGTCGAGATGGCCCGCCTGGTCGGGTCCGCGGTCGGGCGCGCCACGACGGCGATGCTCGACGCGGACCTGAAGCTCGCCGAGAGCGTGATCGCGGCGGACCAGAAGGTCGACGATCTGCAGCACGATCTGGAGGCCCGGGCGATAGCACTGCTCGCCCGGCAGCAGCCGGTGGCGACGGACCTGCGGATCGTGGTGACCTCGCTGCGGATGAGCGCGGACCTGGAGCGGTCGGGCGACCTGGCGCAGCACGTGGCGAAGCTGGCGCGGCTGCGGTTCCCGGAGACGGCGGTGCCGCGGGATCTGCACGCGACGATCCTGCAGATGGGTCAGCTGGCGCAGCGCCTGATGGCGAAGGCGGCGGAGGTCATCATCACGAAGGACGTCGACCTGGCGCTGCAGCTGGAGCACGACGACGACGAGATGGACCTGCTGCACCGGACGCTGTTCCAGCACCTGATGGACGACCGGTGGAAGCACGGCATCGAGACCGCGGTCGACGTCACGCTGCTCGGCCGCTACTACGAGCGCTTCGCGGACCACGCGGTGTCGGTGGCGAAGCGGGTCGTGTACCTGGTGACCGGCGAGCACGCGGACGAGCTGCACCAGGCGGACGCGCCGGTGGAGGGCGCGTAAGCCCTTGGCGGAGGCGGGCCGCACCTCTGTGCGCCGTTGATGCGCCGGGAGGAGCGGGCATGCAATGGGGAAAGGCGACCTACGCCTTCGAGGAGGGACCCCATGGCTGATTCCGCCACGACCGATCCCCAGCAGGAGGCCCCGCGCGACGCGGTGTTCCTGCCCGTCCTCGGCGCCTGCGGGTGCGGCTCGGGCTGCGGCTGCGGCTGCCAGTCCGGCGCGCCGTGCCAGTGCGGGGGCTGCTCGGGCTAGGCCTCGGGCCAGGCCCGGCTC
Organism: Streptomyces sp. NPDC003027; assembly: GCF_053591435.1. Classification (NCBI taxonomy): domain Bacteria; kingdom Bacillati; phylum Actinomycetota; class Actinomycetes; order Kitasatosporales; family Streptomycetaceae; genus Streptomyces; species Streptomyces sp. NPDC003027. The sequence continues at coordinate 69,281 of NZ_JBSFTU010000011.1, read as the reverse complement.
AGTGACGGCGAAGGGCCCTGCCCGGCGATCCGAGGATCCGGGCGGGGCCTTTCGTTCCGGCCTTCGTTTCCTTCCGGCCTTCGTTCCGGCCGTGCCGCTCCCGTTCACGCGTGCCGGTGCCGGCTTCGCGTGCCGGGCCCGGGTCCCGTCAGAGGTCCAGGACGCCGTCAGAGGTCCAGGACGCCGACGGGCTGACCGCCCGTCGTCTCGCCGGTGGGCCGGAAACCGAGCTTCAGATAGAACGCCTCGGGGCCGTCCTCGCCCGGCTCCCAGGAGACGTACACCTGGCGGCCCCCGGTGCGGCGGACCTCGGCGATGACCGATTCGACGGCGAAGCGGCCGTACCCCCGGCCCTGCCGCTCGGCGGCGATGTTGAGACGCCACAGGCCGCTGCGGCGGTCGTTCGGGTCCTTCTTGGGGGCCCACTGGATGTCGATGAAGGCCATCAGGAACCCGACGAGTTCGTCTCCGTCGAAGATCAGCCGCGGCCAGGCGCAGTCGCCGAAGGCGTACGCCTCGGCGAGCGAGTTCGCGACGGGCGCGACGTTCTTCTCCTGGTCGGACCGGACACGCAGCTCCAGGGCGGCGTCCACGTTCTCGGGGGTGATCTTCTCCAGACGGAGCGACGAAGTCATGGCCGGGACCCTACCGACCGTTCATGATCTTCGCCCGCGAATAAGTTCGCCCGCGGTCTTGGATAACACGCCCCGGGGAAGGCCGGGTTCAGCCATGGCCAGCGGCCGCTCAGCCATGGCCCCTTGACAGCGACACGCCCCCTACCAACGGAGAACCCGCAGGCAGGGGGCTTGATCAAGCGCTGTCTACTTCTTCTTGCCCTGGTTCTTCACGGCCTCGATCGCGGCCGCCGCCGCGTCCGGGTCCAGGTACGTGCCGCCCGGCTTGAGCGGCTTGAAGTTCTCGTCGAGCTCGTAGGCGAGCGGGATGCCCGTCGGGATGTTCAGACCCGCGATGTCCGCGTCCGAGATGCCGTCCAGGTGCTTGACCAGGGCGCGCAGGCTGTTGCCGTGAGCGGCAATCAGGACCGTGCGGCCGGTCAGGAGGTCCGGGACGATGCCGTCGTACCAGTACGGCAGCATGCGGTCGACGACGTCCTTCAGGCACTCCGTCCGGGGCCGCAGCTCCGGCGGGATCGTGGCGTAGCGCGCGTCGTGCGCCTGCGAGAACTCGTTGTCGTCGGCGAGGACCGGCGGCGGGGTGTCGTACGAGCGGCGCCAGAGCATGAACTGCTCCTCGCCGAACTCGGCCAGGGTCTGCGCCTTGTCCTTGCCCTGGAGCGCGCCGTAGTGGCGCTCGTTCAGTCGCCAGGAGCGGTGGACCGGGATCCAGTGGCGGTCGGCGGCCTCCAGCGCGAGCTGCGCCGTGCGGATGGCGCGCTTCTGGAGCGAGGTGTGCAGTACGTCGGGCAGCAGGCCGGCGTCCTTGAGCAGCTCACCGCCGCGGACCGCCTCCTTCTCGCCCTTCTCGGTGAGGTTGACGTCCACCCAGCCGGTGAACAGGTTCTTCGCGTTCCACTCGCTCTCGCCGTGGCGGAGGAGGATCAGCTTGTACGGTGCGTCGGCCATGCGCCCGAGCCTAATCCACGCCCGGCGGCCGACGCTCCCCGTCAATTCACTGGCGATCGGCAAGCCCACCCCCGTAAGGTACGGCTCCGGATTGGGACGCTTACAGACGCTGGGGGCCGGCCACACATGTCCATCGACTCGCTCAGACGATCAGCCGTCGCGACCGTCTCCGGGCTTCCCCGCGGATTCTGGTGGCTCTGGCTGTCCACCCTCGTCAACCGCACCGGCGCCTTCGTCCTCACCTTCCTCTCCCTCTACCTCACCCAGGAGCTCGGCCACTCGGCCTGGTTCGCCGGGCTCGTCGTCGCCCTGCACGGCCTCGGCGGCGTCGCCGGCTCCCCGCTGGGCGGCATGCTCACCGACAAGTGGGGCCGCCGGCCCACCATGGTCACGATGCACCTCGCGGCGGCCGCCTCCACCGCCGCCCTCGCGCTCGTCACCAGCGCCTGGGGCATCGCCGTCGTGGTCCTGCTGATGGGCGTCGCCATGCAGGCGGTCCGGCCCTCGATCAACGCCACCATCGCCGACATGGTCCCCGAGAACGACCTGCGCCGGGCGTACGCGCTGAACTACTGGGCGCTGAACCTCGGCTTCGCCATCGCCGCGCTCGGCGGCGGTGCCGCGATCTTCCTCGGCTACCGCAGCCTCTTCGTCGTCGACGCCGTCGCCACCGTCCTGTGTGCCCTGATCGTCTTCCTCCGGCTCCCCGAGACCCGCCCCGACGCCCGGCGGGACACCGCGGGCAAGGTCGTCGAGGAGAAGCGCGTGAGCGTCCTCACCGTGCTGCGCGACGCCCCCTTCCGGACCCTCCTCCTGCTCAACCTCCTGGTCTGCCTGGTCTTCACCGCCCCCTGGATCGGCCTGCCGCTCTCCATGGCGGAGCAGGGCCTCTCCCCCGGCTCGTACGGCGCGGTCATCGCCGTCAACGGCGTCGTGATCGTCGGCTTCCAGCTCCTGGTCAACAAGGTGACCGACAAGCGTTCACCGGCCATGCTGCTCACCGTCTCCTCCCTCCTCTTCGCCGTCGGCACCGGCGCCACCGCCCTCGCCGGATCCCCCGTCGTCTTCGCCGCGACGGTCGTCGTCTGGACGATCGGCGAGATGGTCCACGTGCCGACCAACGCCGCCGCCACCGCCAGGCTCGCCCCCGAGCACGCCCGTGGCCGCTACCAGGGCGTGATGGGCATGTCCTGGGCGGTGGCCGGTTTCGTCGCGCCGATCCTGGCCGGCTGGGTCGTCGACGGTCCCGGACCGGACGTGCTGTGGGCGGCCTGCGCCGTGATCGGCTCGCTCGCGGCGATCGGCTACACCACCCGGTTGCGCAATGCCCTCACCGAGGCCGAGCCGAACACGCCGCCGAACACGCCGCTGAACACGCCGTCGAACACGTCGAACGAGCCGGTCACGCCGGAGGCGCCCGACGCAGCGAGCACGCCCGAGCCCCAGGGCGCCCCCGACGACCAGCCGGCCGACGAGTCCCCCGCACCCGGCGGGGACGAGCCCGCCCCGCCGGACCGGAAGCCCGCCGTCAGCGCCTGATGTTCCGCTGCGCCTCGTACAGGTTCCGGGGGCGCACCGCCCCCGGCCTCCCGTACGCCTCCACGCGCGCGTGGAGGTCTCCAGTGAAGTCGGGCACGTCGATCTGGTCGAACTCACGGACCTCGCTGATGCCCACGGTCGCGCTGTACGGCGCGACCGTGTCGATCTTGACGAGGCCCGCCCGCCCGTTGGTGACCGTCACGTTCCAGTGCGCGAACCGGGCCCCGTACAGCGGGCCCGCCGACGCGTCCCCGCCGTGCCGGCCGTTGTTCTCGACCGTGATCTCGGTCCGTACGTTGGCGAAGGGCATTCCCCGGTGCGTGTCGAAGGTGCCCATCTCCATCACCCCCCGCGACCAGACGTTGTGGCTGGACAGGCCCTCCACGTTGATGCCGTGCAGCTGGGTGCCCGGTGGTGCCGGGACCGTACGGGCGGCGATCCGGAAGTCCTCGACGAGGTTGTCGTGCGCTCCCTCGCGGCAGAAGTACGGATGGTGCGCGCCGCGCCCCTCCACGCGCGTGTGGCGCAGGGTGCAGGCGGAGGCGGCGACGAGACCGAAGCCGTTGTCGACATGGCGGACGACGACGTCGTCGGCCCAGCAGTCGTAGGCGCACTGGAAGGTGACGCCGTTGAAGCCCTTGTCCAGCAGGTGCGGGGCCTGGGGCGTCTCGACCGCCTCCAGGGTCAGGCCCTCCACCCCCGCGTCCGTGAGCGGCTCCGCGAGGGTGGTCAGACGGGGGTCCCACTCGGGGCGTGCGTCGAGCGGGAGCGGGCGCTCGAAGGTGACCTTCCGGCCGCGTACGGCGGCGATCCGCACCGGCCACTCGTAGGGGACGTACGACGTCAGCTTGGTCTTGTCGTCCCAGACGTACGACTCCGCTCCCGGCCCGCCGCCCGCGATGTGTTCGAGGAGCGTGTGTCCGGCGTCGTCGGCCAGCCGGAGGAGAATGATCCGGCCCCGGCGCAGGGCTGACGGGTCGTCGACCGTGACCGTCCAGTCGCCGCGGCGGGCCGGGCGTACGGTCGTGAGGGAGGCCCACTCGTCGCGCTTGTTGCCGGTCCAGCCTTCGAAGGGCCAGGCCCGTTCCCGTATCGCGGCGACGAGGGAGGCGTGCCGTGCGCGCGGGGCGAGCCAGATCAGGCCGCCGGCCCAGGACCAGGAGGACTTGTCGCCGCCGTAGCGGGAACCGTACGGGCCGATCAGCTCGGTGAGGTGTTGCGTCGCCACCAGTTTCGTACGGGCGGATCCCGCGCCCCGCAGCACGACCCGGCTGTGGCCGATGTGGATCAGGCCGTCGATCCGGTACGTGCCGGGCGGGACGAGCACCGTCCCGCCGCCGCGCTTCCCCGCCTCGGCGAGGGCCCGGTTGAAGGCGGGAGCCGAGTCCGTCGAGCCGTCGGGGGTGGCGCCGTGGGAGAGGACGTCGGCGACGACCCGCGGCCGGGGGAGCGAGCCGGGCTGGGGGCGCCCCCGGGCGGAGCCCTGGGGGCGGGCGGCGCCGCGGCGTGCGCCGGCGCGGCCCACGTAGGGGATCTGGGGGTGCGTGTACGGAGAGGCCTCGAACTCCTTCCAAAGGGTGGCGGCGTACGGCACGGGCTCCCGGGTGAACCCGGTCGTCGTGGCGGCGGCCGCCACCGCGACCGCGCCGCCCAGGAACCGCCGTCTGCCGAGTGCCCTGTTCTCACGTGCCCTGTCCGCTGCCATACCCGAGCCCTTTCACATACATGAATAGTGTTCAGATGGGCGCCGGGCGCGAGCATGGCACGGCCAGGCCATGGAGGGAAGGGGTCAGCAAGGGGGCCGTAGGCCAGACCCCCGACGACTGGCGAGCGTCAGTCCGTGGGCTTCTTGGTCAGGTGCGTGAACGCGTCGAGGTTCCGGGTCGACTCGCCGCGCGACACCCGCCACTCGTACTCACGCCGGATCGCGCTCGCGAACCCCAGCTCCAGCAGTGTGTTGAAGGAACCGTCGGCCGCTTCGAGCACCGAGCCGAGCAGCCGGTCCAGCTCCTCGGGCGTGACGGCCGCCAGCGGGAGCTTGCCGGTCAGATAGATGTCGCCGAGCCCGTCGACGGCGTAACCCACTCCGTAGAGCTTGAGATTGCGCTCCAGGAGCCAGCGGTGGACGCCCGCCTCGTTCTCGTCCGGATGGCGGATGACGAAGGCGTTGAGGGAGAGCGAGTGCCGGCCCACCCGCAGGGAAAGGGTGGTGAAGAGCTTGCGCGTGCCGGGGAGCTTCACGACGTACGAGCCGGGCTCGGGGGACTCCCACTCCAGCTCCGCGTCCTTGAAGGTGTCCTCGATGACCCGCTGGGCGTGTACGACGTCAGCCATGGTGCGAGCGTACGCGACGGCGGTGATCATGAGCCCGGTGATCCCGCCCGTGCTCCCGCGTCCGGTGGTCGTGCATCGCCGCCGTGTACACGTCCGCCGTGCCCGACGCCGCCGTGTCCCAGCCGAAGGAGCCGGCGTGCCGGGCGGCCGCCTCGCCCATCCGGGCGGACAGCCCCGGGTCGTCCAGGAACCGGCCGAGCGCGCGGGCGTAGTCCGCCGGGTCGTGCCCCTGGACCAGGAAGCCGGTGACGTCGTCGCGCACCGCGACCGGCAGACCGCCGACCGCCGCCGCGACGACCGGCGTCCCGGCCGCCTGCGCCTCCAGGGCGACCAGGCCGAAGGACTCGCTGTACGAGGGCATGACCAGCACCGAAGCCGCGCGGAACCAGTCCGCGAGCCGCTCCTGGCCGACCGGCGGGTGGAAGCGGACGACGTCCGCGATGCCGAGCCGGGCGGCGAGCTTCTGCAGCCCCTCGGGCTTGGCCAGACCGCTTCCGCTCGGGCCGCCGACGACCGGGACGACCATGCGGGAGCGCAGCGAGGGGTCGCGGGCGAGCAGGAGCGCGGCGGCGCGCAGCAGGATGTCGGGGGCCTTGAGCGGCTGGATACGGCCGGCGAAGACCGGCACGAAGGCGTCGGCGGGCAGCCCGAGGCGGGCCCGGGCCGCGGCGCGTCCGTCCGCCGGCCGGAAGCGGTCGAGGTTCACACCGGGGTGGACGACGGCGACCTTGCCGGGATCGGCGTCGTAGAAGCGGACGAGCTCGTCGGCCTCCTCGGCGGTGTTGGCGATCAGCCGGTCGGCGGCGGAGACGATCTGGGTCTCGCCGATCACCCGGGCCGTGGGTTCGGGGGTGTCCCCCTCCGCCAGCGCCGCGTTCTTGACCTTGGCCATGGTGTGCATGGCGTGCACGAGCGGGACGCCCCAGCGCTCGGCGGCGAGCCAGCCGACATGGCCGGAGAGCCAGTAGTGCGAGTGGACGAGGTCGTAGTGGCCGGGGCGGTGGCCGGCCCAGGCCTGCATGACGCCGTGCGTGAAGGCGCAGAGCTGGGCCGGCAGCTCCTCCTTGGCCAGCCCCTCGTACGGTCCGGCGTCCACGTGCCGTACGAGGACACCGGGCGCGAGCTCGACGACCGGGGCGAGGCCGCCGGTGGTGGCCCGGGTGAAGATCTCGACCTCGATGTTGATCGCGGCGAGCCGCTTGGCCAGCTCGACGATGTAGACGTTCATGCCTCCGGCGTCGCCGGTTCCCGGCTGGTGGAGGGGTGAGGTGTGGACGCTGAGCATGGCCACCCGGCGCGGGGCGCGGTGACGGCCGGGGAGCCGGAGCCTGGACGGTGACGTCAGGGAGCCGGCGAGCCGGGACACGTACTGGCTCACGTCGACGGTCCTTCCGCTCGGAGCGAGGGCATGGCGGGCAGAGCAGGCACGGCGCGCCCGGCGGACAGAGGAACAGCGGGCACGGCGGACCGGACGGCGGACAGCGCCCTCCAGGCGGCACAACACCGGAATCTCGTCATCCATTTCCGTTTTGCCAATTCATTGCCGTGCGGGAACGGCGTGGCGCGGCCCTTACCCTCGTTCCATGCCCCCGCGCCCCACCCGCCCCCGGAGCTCCGCCCGGGGGCCCTCCCCTCTCGCTCCGCCCGCCGGGACCCGCCCCGTCGGCACGACGACCCGCGGGACCACCAACCCCAATCGACTCCGCCGCATGGACCGCTGGATCGCCGCCGTCCACGGCCCGGCCCTGCGCCGGTCGCCCGCCCCGGTCGCCGTCGACCTGGGGTACGGAGCCGCTCCCTGGACGGCCGTCGAGCTGCTCGCCCGGCTGCGCACGGCGGACCCGCGCACCGAGGTCGTCGGCATCGAGATCGAACCGGCCCGGGTCGCCGCCGCCCAGCCGTACGCGCGCGAGGGCCTGGACTTCGTGCACGGCGGCTTCGAGGTCCCGGTGGCGGGACAGGTCGCGCTGATCCGGGCCGCGAACGTGCTGCGCCAGTACGACGAGGACGAGGTCGCCGCCGTGTGGGGGCGCCTGTGCGGGCGGCTCGCGCCGGGAGGGCTGCTGGTGGAGGGGACCTGCGACGAGATCGGGCGCCGGCACGTATGGGTGGCGCTCGACCGGTCCGGGCCCCGGACGGTGACGTTCGCGACCCGGCTCGGTTCGCTGGAGCGCCCCTCGGACCTCGCGGAGCGCCTGCCCAAGGCCCTCATCCATCGCAATGTGCCGGGCGAGCCGGTGCACGCGTTCCTGCGCGACTTCGACCGGGCGTGGGCGGCGGCGGCTCCGTACGCCTCACTGGGCGCGCGGCAGCGCTGGATCCGGGCCGTACGGGACTTGGCGGCGGACTGGCCGCTGACGGACGGCCATCGGCGGTGGCGCCAGGGGGAGGTGACGGTGCGATGGGAGGCACTGGCACCGGGATCGGCGGCGGGGTCGGCGGCGGCGCCGTCGGAAGAAATCCCGGCGCGGGGGGAACGTGACGAGCCGGACAACCGTCCTCGTCGGGGGAAGTGACCCGGCAAGCCCGGCCCTCCCCTGTCGTTTTCACGTTCCGCATGGCACTATCGCCAAGGTCACCAGTAAGTTACTGACGGTAAATCAGGTATGGGACGCAAGGCCGTCCGGGGCCGTCCGAGGGGGAGATTGTGAACCGACGCCGCTGCGCCACCGCCGCGATCACCGTGGTCTGCGCCCTGACGGTGCTGGCTTCACCCGCATTGACCCTTCCCGCCGCGGCGGCGCCCCTGCCGCCGGCCTCGCCCGCCGCACCGGCCGCGCCCGCCCCGCCCGCCGCACCGAAGAAGACCCTCGACGAGGTGCGCAAGGAGATAGACGCCCTGTACCACCAGGCCGCTGTCGCCACCGACGCGTACAACCTCGCCGAGGAGCAGACCAAGGAGCAGTCCGCGGAGATCGTGAAGCTGGCCCGGATGATCGTGGCCGGACGCGAGAAGATCGACCGGCTCAAGGCTCAGGCGGGCGCCGCCGCCCGCGCCCAGTACCGCAACGGCGGGCTGCCCGACGGCGCCCAGTTCGTCCTCACCGACGACCCGCAGCTCTTCCTCGACAACGCCGGACGGCTCCAGCAGGGCCAGAAGGCCACGAAGGACCTGCTCGCCGAGATGAGCCGCACTCAGGCGGAGTTGACCTCCTACGCCAAGGACGCGGGCACCAACTGGACCAAGCTGGAGGCCAACCGCGTCAAGCAGGCCGAGGCCAAGAAGGACATCGACGGCAAGATCGCCGCGGCCAGGAAGCTCGAGTCCGAGCTGGAGGCCGAGGAGCTGGAGCGGCTGCGGCACCTGGAGCGGCAGGAGCAGCACCGCGCGCAGACCGCCTGGCTGGGCACCGGCGTCCTCAAGGACCTGGAGGGGCAGGCGACCGCGCGCGGCAAGCAGGCGGTCGAGTTCGCGACGGCGCAGATCGGCAAGCCGTACGTCTGGGGCGCGGAGGGACCGGGCTCGTACGACTGCTCGGGCCTGACCCAGAGCGCGTGGGGCGCGGCGGGCCGTGTCATCCCGCGTACCTCGCAGGAGCAGTGGAGGCTGCTGCCGCGCGTGGACATCAAGGACATGCGGCCGGGCGACCTGATCGTCTACTACAAGGACGCCAGCCACATCGGGATGTACATCGGCGACGGAGCGATGGTGCACGCGCCCCGTCCCGGCCGGGACGTGACGATCGCGGGGGCGGGCTCGATGGAGATCCTGGGAGTCGTCCGCCCGGAGTGAGACCGGAGTCGGACCGGATCCGGACCGGAGTCGACCGGGACGGGACCTGCGATCGGAGTGACACCGGAGCGACACCGGAGTGACACCGCTCACGGCCGTACGTCGGCCGGGGGCCGCCCCTGACCGGCCGCCCGGCGCGTGATGTTCGTCATGGCCGGAACGTCAACAACCTCCCCATGCACGGCATATGCCAGCGCCACATCGGCGCCCGTGTGGTGATCACCATTCCGCTGCCCGCCGGGGTGACGCTATGGTCCCCGTCTGGCGGGACGTCGTTCGTCGCCCTGCCGCGCCCTCGGGGGGAGGGAAGGAAAACAAGACCGATGCCCGTACCCGTACCGCGACAGAGAATCGTCTCTGCTGCGGCGCCCGGCGCTGCCACCGCGGCGACAGGCACCGATCTCACCCTTCTGGTCGTCGAGGACGACCCGGCGGGTGCCCTCGCCGTACCCGAACTGCTCGACGCGGACGGGACCCGCGTCCGGATCCGTACCGCGCGCAACCTCACCGAGGCCGAGCGGCTGCTCACCGACGACGTGCACTGCGTCCTGGTCGACCTGGCCCTGCCCGGGCCCCGCGCGGCCGGTGACGACCCGCTCGCCCCGCTGCGCCACGTCCTGCGCCTCGCGCCGCGCCACGCCGTCCTGGCTCTGGCGGCCTCGGCCGACGCGGAGCTGGCGGCGGAGGCGGTACGGGTGGGGGCGCAGGACCACCTCTTCCGCGAGGAGCTCGACGGACGGCTGCTCAGCCGGGCGATCCGGTACGCGGTGGAGCGCAAGCGGGCGGACGCGGTGCAGGTGAAGCTGGCCGAGTCGCGGCTGCGGGCGCAGGAGAACGCCCGCCTGGAGCGCGGCCTGCTGCCCACCCCCCTGCTGGAGGGCTCCGACCTGCGGTTCGCGGCCCGCTACCGGCCCGGCCGCTCGCGCGCGCTGCTCGGCGGCGACTTCTACGACACCGTGCGCACCCCCGACGGCACCGTTCACGCCATGATCGGCGACGTCTGCGGGCACGGCCCGGACGAGGCGGCGCTGGGTGTGGAGCTGCGGATCGCGTGGCGTGCGCTGACCTTCGCCGGCCTGTGTGGGGACGAACTGCTCTCCACGTTGCAGCAGGTCCTGGAGCACGAGCGGGAGAGCGAGGAGATCTTCGCGACGATCTGCACGGTCGACATCGCGCCGGACGGGCGCCGGGCGGGCCTGTGCCTGGCCGGGCACCCCTCGCCCCTGATCGCCCGGCAGGGCCGGGCGGCGCAGCTCCTGCCGTACGAGGACGGCGGCCCGGCCCTCGGTCTGCTGCCGCGGGCCCGCTGGCCGCGGCGCCAGGTGGAGCTGGGCGGCACGTGGAGCCTGCTGATGTACACGGACGGCCTGATCGAGGGCCGCTCGGCGGGCCCGGGCTCGCCGCGCCTGGGCCAGGACGGGATGGTCGAGATGATCAACCGGCAGCTGGCGGAGGGCCTGCGGGGCGAGGAGCTCCTGGAGGCGGCGGTGACGGAGGTCCGGGCGCTGAACGGCGGGGAGCTGACGGACGACGTGGCGGTCCTGGCACTGGAAAGGGCCCGGGGGTAGCCCCCGGACCCTGTCCGTGTGTGCGTGCCGTGCTCGGCGTGCTCGGCGTGCTTTTTGCCGCTGTGGTCCGCCGCTACCGGCCGCCGTTGTACGGGCCGTACGGCCCATCGCTGCTGGATCCACCGCGACGGCCGCCACCACCACCCGAGATCTGCCGGATCGCGGGCCGGACGTCGACCATGAAGACGATGGCCGCGATGAGGCCGGCGATCTGGAGGAAGAGCATCGGCAGCAGCAGGTTGAGGGCGAGGTTGACGCCCAGGATGATCAGCCAGAACTTCTTGGTCTGCTTGTCGGCCGCGCGGTAGGCGTCCTCGCGTGCCATCGCCGCGAAGACGAGCGCGGTGACGGCGAAGCCGATGAAGACCAGGCCGATCACCAGCCAGATGATGGAGTCGAATCCCGCGCGCAACATGCGTAGCACCGCCTCGTGAGTGGATGGAGCGCCTCGCGGCCAAGGTACCCGGTTCAACGCCCCGGGCACCCTGATTGGTGCCCGGGCTTACTTCTCGGTGCCCGGGCTTACTTCTCGGTGGCGGAGGCGGGCTTCTTGGCGGCGGGCTTGCGGGCCGTGGCCTTGCGCGCGGACGTGGCGTCCTCGGCCGTGGCGTCGACCGTGGCGTCGTCGGCCGAGGCCTTGGGCTGGACCTTGGGCTCGGGGTCCGGCTCGACGGCGATGGCGATCTCGGTGATCTCCTCGGCGGCCTCACCGCGCCAGGCCCTGACGGCCTCCTCGCCGTGCGCGGCGACCTCCTCGTACTTCTCCCGCGCCTTGACCGCGTACTCGGCGGCGACACCGACTCCGCGCAGGGCCAGGTCCTGGGCGGTCTCGCCCAGCTTCTTCAGATCGGTGTCCAGGCCACCCACGACCTCGGCGAACTTCGACTGCACGGTGACCTGGGCCTCCTTGGCCCGCTCCGAGACCTTCTCCTGCACGGCCTTGGGGTCCGTCTTGCGTACGGCCTCGATCCGGGCGGGCGCCTCGGCGGCGATCTGCTCGATCAGCCCGGGCACCTTCTTGGCCTGCTGGACGGCGAGGTCGGCGGTGCCGGCGGCGAAGTAGAGGGGGGTACGCAGTTCTTCGATGATGGCCATGGTGGTGGTCCTCCCGGATGTCACGTACTGGTTCGAGGGTCGTCGTGCGAGGGTGGTTCGGCATCGCTGTCGGCCGCGGCCGCGGCGGCCTCGGCCGCGTTCTCCTTGCGGAAGGAGTCGTAGATCTGGAGCAGCACCTGCTTCTGCCGCTCGTTGATCGAGGGATCGGCCAGGATGACGGCGCGCGTCTCCAGCTCCTCCCGCTCCGTCTCGTCGAGAATCCCGGCCCGGACGTACAGCGTCTCCGCGGAGATCCGCAGCGCCTTGGCGACCTGCTGCAGCACCTCGGCGCTGGGCTTGCGCAGTCCGCGCTCGATCTGGCTCAGATACGGATTCGACACCCCGGCGGCATCGGCGAGCTGCCGCAGGGACAGCTGCGCGGTGCGCCGCTGCTCGCGGAGGTACTCGCCGAGGTTGCCGACGTTGAGTGATGCCATGCTCCGACCCTGCCACCCCCTGCTAACTATTGCAAGCACCCGCTTGCAATAGTGTCGCGCCTCACGAGGGCCGGCAGCGCAGGTCACCCATGGGTCGGCCCACGCGCAACGCTGGACACTCGGTGGCCACGGCTGGCCCGACCGCACCGTGACCGGGTGGCGTTCGGTTCGGGCGGTGTGAAAATACGGTCGCGGTGATCAGTACGCGCCCCTATGGTGGTCCGATGTCGTCGATCAAGCAGTTCCAGGTCACCTTCGACTGCGCGAAGCCCGAGCGCCTCGCTCGCTTCTGGTGCGAGGTGTTGGGGTACGGCGTACCGCCGGCCCCCGAGGGGTTTGCCACCTGGGACGATTTCAATCGTTCGCTGCCGCCTGAGCAGCAGGATTCGGCGTTCGTCTGCAGCGATCCCTCAGGAGTGGGCCCGCGCCTGTACTTCCAGCGCGTTCCCGAAGGCAAGGTCGTCAAGAACCGGGTCCATCTCTGCGTGCGGGTCGGCACCGGGCTCGTGGGTGAAGAGCGCCTCGCCACACTCCAGGCCGAATGCGCCCGACTGGTCGCGCTCGGAGCGGTGTGCGAGCGGGTCATGCTCGCCGATGAGGAGAACGAGTCCTGCATCGTCATGCAGGACATCGAGGGCAACGAGTTCTGTCTCGACTGAGGCACCGCGCCGGAGCCCGGCGAAACGTTGCGGCCGGTGACCGGGGCGCGGGCGAGCGGTGGACCTCGCGGTCCCGAGTCCGGGCGCGCGGGTCCGCGGCGTGCGATGCTGGGCGGGTGATGCTGGAGGACCTCGTACGCCTACGGCGCGCCCGGGACACGATGGACCGCGACTACGCGCAGCCGCTGGACGTCCCGACGCTGGCCGCCGTCGCCCTCATGTCACCCGGGCACTTCTCCCGCAGCTTCCGCGCCGCCTTCGGCGAGACGCCGTACAGCTATCTGATGACCCGCCGTGTCGAGCGCGCGAAAGCGCTGCTGCGGCGGGGTGACCTGAGCGTGACGGAGGTCTGCTTCGCGGTCGGCTGCACCTCGCTCGGGTCGTGTCGACGTCGAGGAACAGCAGCGGGCGTGGTGGCGCCGTACCACCCCGCCCGCCCCCGTCGCCGTCGCCGCCGCTTCGCGCAGGTCCCATGCCCCCAGCCTGCCAGCGCCGCGCCCGGCAGCCGGCGTGACCCCCTCCCCGTACGGCGGGACGACCGACCGAACCACTGCCCCGCACGCGGGGACCAGTCCGCCCCCACCCCCGAGTCGTCCTCTTCCTGATAATCCGCTACGGATCGACCTTCGTTACCCTGGCGGACATGACGGCCATGGCACCCACGCGCACCGAACCGGACCTGTCCTTCCTCCTGGACCACACCAGTCACGTCCTGCGGACCCGGATGAGCGCGGCGCTCGGGGAGATCGGGCTCACCCCGCGCATGCACTGCGTCCTCGTCCACGCCCTGGAGGAAGAGCGGACGCAGGCCCAGCTCGCCGAGATCGGCGACATGGACAAGACCACGATGGTGGTGACCGTCGACGCCCTGGAGAAGGCCGGGCTGGCCGAACGCAGGCCGTCGAGCACCGACCGGCGGGCGCGGATCATCGCCGTGACCGAGAAGGGGGCGAAGGTCGCCCAGGAGAGCCAGAAGATCGTCGACCACGTCCACGAGAGCACCCTCGGCTCCCTCCCCGACCACGAGCGGGAGATCCTGCTCCGCGCGCTGAACCTGCTCGTCACGGGACACCTGGAAACCCCCGTCGAAGGCCCACGGCCCGCCCGCCGGGCACGCCAGAAGGGGTGACACACACCGGCCCCCAGAACCTCGTTCCGTAAACGATAGTCTGCAACAAAACTATCTGTTACGGTCTCTCCTGTTGCCCTCCCGACGACAGGAGAGACCGCCATGCCGCCCACCGAAACCCCCTCGCGCTCCCGCCGGCTCGCCCTCGGCGTCCTGGCCACCGGAATGCTGATGACGATCCTCGACGGCAGCATCGTCACCGTCGCCATGCCGGCCATCCAGAGCGACCTCGGCTTCACCCCGGTCGGCCTGAGCTGGGTCGTCAACGCCTACCTGATCGCCTTCGGCTCGCTGCTCCTCCTCGCCGGCCGGCTCGGCGATCTCATCGGCCGCAAGAGGATGTTCCTCGCGGGTACGGGAGTCTTCACGGCCGCCTCCCTCCTGGCCGGCGTCGCCACCTCCCCCGGCGTCCTGATCGCCGCCCGCTTCCTCCAGGGGGCCGGCAGCGCGATGGCCTCCGCCGTCAGCCTCGGCATCCTCGTCACGCTCTTCACCGCACCCCGCGAACGGGCCAAGGCCATCGCCGTGTTCAGCTTCACCGGAGCGGCCGGCGCCTCCCTCGGGCAGGTTCTCGGCGGTGTCCTCACCGACGCGCTCACCTGGAACTGGATCTTCTTCATCAACCTGCCGATCGGCGTCGCGGCCCTCCTCGCCGCCCTCCCCGCCCTGCCGGGCGACCGGGGCCTCGGCCTGAGAGCGGGAGCGGACGTCGTCGGCGCGCTGCTCGTCACCTCCGGCCTGATGCTCGGAATCTACGCAGTCGTCAAGATCGAGGAGTACGGCGCCGGTTCGGGCCGCACCCTCGGTCTCGGCGGCCTCGCGCTCGCCCTCCTCGCGGGCTTCGCCGTCCGCCAGGCCACCGCGAGGAACCCGCTGATTCCGCTGCGGATCTTCCGCTCGCGCAGCGTCCTGGGCGCCAACCTGGTCCAGATGCTGATGGTCGCCGCGCTCTTCTCGTTCCAGATCCTCGTCGCGCTCTACCTCCAGAGGGTGCTCGGTTACGGCGCCGCCGAGACCGGCCTCGCGATGCTGCCGGCCGCCGCCGTCATCGGCGCGGTGTCCCTCGGCGTCTCGGCCCGCCTCAACGCCCGCTTCGGCGAGCGCACCGTGCTGCTGGCCGGTCTCGTCCTGCTCGTCGGCGTCCTCGGTCTGCTGACCCGGGTGCCCGTGAACGCCTCGTACGCCACCGACCTGCTGCCCGTCATGCTCCTCGCCGCCGGGTTCGGTCTCGCGCTGCCGGCCCTGACCTCGCTGGGCATGTCCGGCGCGAAGGAGGAGGACGCGGGGCTCGCCTCGGGTCTGTTCAACACCACCCAGCAGATCGGCATGGCCCTCGGCATCGCCGTCCTCTCCACCCTGGCCGCCTCCCGCACCGAGTCCCTCACCGCCGCGGGCCGCCCCGCCGCCGAAGCCCTGACCGGGGGCTACCACCTGGCGTTCGCGGTCGGCACCGGACTCCTCCTCGCCGCCCTGGCCGTCGCCGCGACGGTCCTGCGCCGACCGCGCCCGGCGGCCGCTCCGCTGTACGCCTGAGGGCGGTTCCGGACGAGGGGACGGCGACGAGTTCGACGCCGGGACGGGCCGGCGACGAGGAGGACGACCGCGACTTCCGTGACGACATCGGGGACGCGGACGCGTTCGCCGCCCTGTTCCCGTACAAGGACCGGATCATCGTCGTCCGCTCGGGCAACGGCGTGCGCCCCCTCTCGGCGTACGAACGCTGGTGACGGCCCTTCAGGAAGTCTGAGCGCCGCCGAGCAAGGCCGGCAGGGGCTCGCTGTGGACGAGGTCCAGGCGGGAGACGGCCCGGGTGAGGACGACGTACAGCCGGTGGTGGCCGCGCGGCTCGGCCGCGACGATCGCGGCGGGCTCGGCCACCACCACGTGGTCGAACTCCAGCCCCTTGGCGAGCGTCGCGGGGACCAGCGTGACCCGCCCGTCGGCCTCGTCCAGGGTCCCGTCCAGTGCTCGCGCGAGAGGGGCGACCATCGACTCGGCGGCGATCACACCGATCGCCCCCTGCCTGGTCAGTGCCTTGGCGACCGCTTCGACGACTCCGTCGACGAGGCTCTCCGTCGCGGTGCGGGTCACCTCGCCCCCGGCCCGCAGGGAGGTGGCCGGTGCGACGTCCGCGCCGAGGGCGGGCAGCAGCCGGTTGGTGAGGTCGACGATCGCCTCCGGGACGCGGTAGCCGATGGTCAGCGGAACCACCTCGGCGTCCGGCTTGCCCAGGTGGGCCAGTTGCTCGCACCAACCGCGGGCCGCCCACGGGGTGGTGCCCTGGGCCAGGTCGCCGAGCACGGTCAGTGAGCCGAACGCGGCGCGGCGGGCGATCGCCCGGCACTGCATCGGCGACAGGTCCTGCGCCTCGTCGACGACGACATGGGCGTAGCCCTCGGGACGCTCGATCAGCCCGGCCAGTTCGTCGAGGAGTACGAGGTCGGCGGCCGTCCACCGCGCCGAGCGGTACGAGCGGGGCAGCCGCACCCACCGGATGGCCTCCAGCTCGTCCAGGGTCAGCGCCTCGTCGCGCGGGTCGGTGAGCACCTCGGCGAGCACCTCCTCGGGCGTCACCTTCGGCCAGCAGCCGTCCACGAACGCCGACACCGGGCGGGCCCGCTCGATCCTGCGCGCCCACGCCCGGCCCAGGGGCCCGGCCCGCCGCTCGGCCTGGAGCCGGAGGGCTTGGACGACCCGGTCCCGGACCCGTTCGCGCCCGGTCGCGTACGGCGGCGCCTCCTCCCGTACCGCCGTGACGATCCGCGCCAGTTCGTCCGCCGTGAGCCGCCAGCGGTACGAGCCGTCGGGAACCGTCAACGGCCCGGCGGGGGCGGAGTCGACCCGGGCGTACAGGGCCGTGCGCAGCACCCGCGCCATCCGGGCGTCGTGCTTGACCAGGGCCGCCGCCTCTCCGTCCACTGCGCGCACCTCCTGCCGGGCGATCTCCTCGTCGACCGTCGACTGCCGGATTCCGCTCTCGCCGAGCGCGGGCAGCACCTCGGAGATGTAGGAGAGGAAGGTCCGGTTGGGGCCGAGGACGAGGAGGCCGGAGCGGCGGACGCGCTGTGGGTGGGTGTAGAGGAGGTACGCGGCCCGGTGCAGGCCGACGGCGGTCTTGCCGGTGCCGGGGGCGCCCTGGACGCAGAGGGAGACGGCGGGCCCCGACCGTACGAGGTCGTCCTGTTCGGGCTGGAGGGTGGCGGCGATGTCGCGCATCGGGCCGGTCCGGGGGCGCTCGATCTCCCGGGTGACGATCTCGCCGGCGGTGCCGGTTCCGGAGCGGAGGTACTCGTCCTCCAGGCCGGTCAGATCGGCCGAGTCGCCCTGGCTGTACGGGGCCCAGCCGAAGCGGCGCCGCCGGACCACGCCCTGGGGGGCGTGGGCGCCGGCCTGGTAGTAGGAGCGCGAGACGGGGGCCCGCCAGTCGATGACGAGGGGAGGGGAGGCGGGGTCCTCGGCGATGCGGCGGCGGCCGACGTGCAGGGTCTGGCCGTCCTCGCGGTCGAGGCGGCCGAAGAACAGGGGGCCCGGCGGCTGTTCGCCGAACTCCTTGGCCCGGCTGCGGAGGTGGTAGCCGAGGGATTCGGCGTCGGCACCGGAGGCGGCGACGTCCTCGCCGGTGACGACCTGCTCGGCCACGTCCTCGGCCATCCGGGCCAGGGCGGCGCGGCAGGCGTCGTGATGGGCGCGTTCACGGGCGAGTTCGGGGGCGAGTTCGATGTCCGGGTCGAAGGCCGGGTCCAAGGCCGGGTCGATGTCCGGGTCGAAGGCCGGCTCACGCTTCGTCTCATGGTCGGGTGACGTCATTCCGACAAGCATAGAGGAATAACGTTACCGAGTTACATTATTGTCCGAGTCGCTAAAACGGCAGCCCGTCCCGCAGGCTCCTGAACGCCCGCTCGGCCGCCGCGACAGCCTCCGGGTGCACCTCGTCGGCGCTCTCGCCCGCCGCCATCCGGCGGGCGTTCTCCTCCGCCAGGACGCGCAGGACGGCGACGATCTGCGCGGCGGCGAGGCGGGCCGGCAGCGGCTCGCCACCGAGCGCCCGCGCGAGCGCCGCCTCCGACCGGTCCCGGTAGCCGTGGAGCCGGGCGACCAGCGCCGGGGTGCCGTAGAGGAACCGCTGGAAGGCGAGGACATCGGGGTCGTCGCAGAGCCCCGTCACCGGGTCGCGGCGGTCGAGCCCGCGCAGGAAGTGCGCGCGCAGGGCGTCGAGCGGCCCGGCGCCCGCGGGGCGGGCCGCGACGACCCGGGCGGACTCGTCCTCGTGGTCGGCGAACCGATGGAGTGCCAGGTCCTCCTTGGCCGGGAAGTAGCGGAAGAGAGTCGGCTTGGAGACCTCGGCGGCGGCCGCGACCTCGGCGACGGAGACGGCGTCGAAGCCCTTCTCCAGGAAGAGGGCGACGGCCGTGTCGGAGAGGAGCTGCCGGGTCTGCCGCTTCTTGCGCTCACGAAGCCCGCTCACCCCTTCCCCGCCTCCCCGTCCACCAGGACCGCGACCCCGTCGAGGAGCCGCGCGAGACCGAAGCGGAATTCGTCGTCCGGCGCGTCCGCCTCGTCCAGCACCCCGGAATCGAGCATCCGCGCCACCGCCGGGAAGCGGGCCGGGTCGGCGAGCCGGCGCAGGGTGTGGCTGTAGCGGGCCATGACGACAGCCGGCTCCTCGCCGCTCGCGCCGATCGCGGCGGCGAGGTCGGCGTTCATCAGGGCGTCGCTCTTGACGAATCCGGCCACCAGCAGGACCACGGAGAG
The DNA here is from genome assembly GCF_053591435.1 of Streptomyces sp. NPDC003027. Taxonomy (NCBI): domain Bacteria; kingdom Bacillati; phylum Actinomycetota; class Actinomycetes; order Kitasatosporales; family Streptomycetaceae; genus Streptomyces; species Streptomyces sp. NPDC003027. The sequence continues at coordinate 50,452 of NZ_JBSFTU010000011.1, read as the reverse complement.
CTTGGTGCCCTCGTCGAGGCCGGTGCCGCCGAGGGCGACCATGGCCTTCTCCCACCAGGCGACCGTGTTCGGCGTCGCGGGCGGGCCGGAGACGGGCAGCCGGACCATCCAGAGGTTGCGGTGGTAGACCTCGCGCATCGCCCAGGACCACGCCTCCATCGCCTCGCGCCAGCCCGCGTCGGGCGGGAAGAGCTCCGGTGGGGCGCCGGTGGCCGTGTCCTGCATGAGCACGTACAGCTCGCTCTTGGCGCCGACATAGCGGTAGAGCGACATGGGGGAGACGCCGAGCTCCTTGGCGATCCGCCCCATGGAGACGGCGTCGAGCCCCTCCGCCGCGGCGAGGCGTACGGCCGTGTCGACGATTCCGTCGAGGGTCAGGCCCGGCTTGGGCCCCTTCGCGGGCCGCTCCCGCAGCCCCCAGGCGGCCTCGATGCTCGGCGGCAGGAACGTCCCGCCACCGCCCTTGTCGTCCGCCATGAGCCGCCGCCTCCACATCTCGCGCTTGACGGCCATCCTAGTAATGCGTAACCCTTACACAGTACCGCGTAAGGCATACGCAGTAAGAGGTACGAGCTCGAGGAGCCGCCATGCGACCCACCACCGAGGCCGCCGCCGAGGCGGGCGACAAGGCCCGCCCAGAGGCCGCCACCGAAGCCGCCACCCGCACCACAGCCCGAGCCGCCGCCGACCGCACCAGGGGCGAAAGCGCCGTCGAAGCCGTCGGCCTGCGCAAGACCTACGGGACCCTGCCAGTCCTCGACTCACTCGACCTCCGCGTCGAACGGGGCACTGTCTTCGCCCTCCTCGGCCCCAACGGCGCCGGCAAGACGACCACCGTCCGCGTCCTCGCCACCCTCACCCGGCCCGACGCCGGGCACGCGCGCGTGGCCGGGCACGACGTCGTCGCCCACCGATCGAAGGTCCGCCGGGCCATCAGCCTCACCGGCCAGTTCGCCGCCGTCGACGGCACGCAGACCGGCTACGAGAACCTGCGGATGGCGGCACGCCTCTCCGGCCTGTCCCGCCGGGCCGCCGACCGGCGCGCCACCGAACTCCTGGAACGCTTCGCCCTCGCCGAGGCCGGCCGCCGCCTGGCCAGGACGTACTCCGGAGGCATGCGCCGCCGCCTCGACCTCGCCGCGGGGCTCGTCCGCGACGCGGAGGTGGTCTTCCTGGACGAGCCCACCACCGGCCTCGACCCCCGCAGCCGCCAGGAGCTCTGGCAGACCGTCCGCGAGCTGTCGGCCGGCGTCACGACCGTCTTCCTCACCACCCAGTACCTGGAGGAGGCCGACCGGCTCGCCGGCCGCATCGCCGTCATGGACTCCGGCCGGATCGTCGCCGAGGGCACCGCCGACGCGCTCAAGTCACGCGTCGCCGGCGACCGCCTCGACCTGGCCCTCGCCGACGAACGCGCCTACCTCCGGCTCTCCGGCCGGGCGGTCCACCACTCCCCCGAGACCCTCACGCTCGGCGTCCCCACCGACGGCAGCGCCGCCCACGTCCGGGCGCTCCTGGACGAACTCGACCCCGAGCGGACGGACATCGCGCGCTTCGCCCTGCACACCGCGACCCTCGACGACGTCTTCCTGACCCTCACCGCACGCGCCCCCGAGGAGCCCACCCATGTCTGACGCGCTCACCGTGACCGGCACCCTGACCGGCCGCGCCATCCGCCTCAGCCGCCGCAACCCGGACGCCGTCATCACCTCGATGATGCTGCCCGTCATGCTGATGCTGATCTTCGTCTACTTCTTCGGCGGAGCCATCGACACCGGTACGCGCTACGTCACGTACGTCGTCCCGGGCGTCCTCCTCCTCTGCGCCGGATTCGGCTCGGCGGGCACCGCCGTGTCCGTCAGCGAGGACATGAAGGGCGGCATCATCGACCGGTTCCGGTCGCTCGACATCGGCGGTACGCCGATCCTCGCCGGCCACGTCGGCGCCAGCGTGGCCCGCAACCTCCTCGCCACCACCCTTGTCTTCGGCGTCGCCTTCCTGATCGGCTTCCGGCCGTCGGCCACCCCCGCCGGCTGGCTCGCCGCCCTCGGGCTGCTCCTCGCCTTCATCACCGCCGTCTCCTGGCTGTCGGCGGCGGCCGGACTCCTCGCCAGAACACCCGAGGCGGCGGGCGGGTTCACCTTCTTCATGATGTTCCTGCCGTACCCGAGCAGCGCGTTCGTACCGATCGAGACCATGCCCGGCTGGCTCCACGGCTTCGCCCGGCACCAGCCGGTGACGCCGGTGATCGAGTCCCTGCGCGGTCTGCTGCTCGACCGGCCCGTCGGCAACACGCCCTGGATCGCGCTCGCCTGGTGCGCGGGCCTGCTCGCGCTCGCGGTCGCCGCGTCGGGAAGCCTCTTCCGGCTGCGTACGAAGTGACACACCCGGCGGCCGGACGGCCCCTGGAACGACTCAGAAGATGTCCGGGCACCAGGGCCGGCGCGGGGCCCGCAGCAGGAGGTCCGCGAGGGCGGCGGCGCCCGGGGTGAGCTCCTCGACCCGGCCCAGGGCCGCCAGCCGCACCGGCGATTCGTCGCCGAGCGACAGCGTGCCCAACTCCGCGATGTCGAGGGCGAGATCGGCCGACTCGCCGGTACGGGAGCAGGCGGCGCCCTCCGGGGAGGCGTCGAGCCGGTAGCGGCCGCCCGCCAGACCGTCGGCATCGCGCAGATCGAGGACCAGGCTGCCGGAGGCGCCGTACGTACGGCCCTCCAGGACCTTGGCGACGTCCAGGACCCGGACCCACAGCATGTCGGCGTGCGTCGTGACGCGGGCGGCCCGGGGATCGGGGAGCAGCAGCGGGAGGAGGTCGTCGGGGGCGCGGTGGCCGGACTTGACGGTGGTGACCCAGTCGATCGAGCAGAGGAAGTGCCACAGCGCGCGCTCCGCGGCAGGGGTGGCGGCGATCAGATCGCGGACGGTGGCCGTGTTCAGGGGCTGCTTGCCGTCCTCCCACTTGTCGTCGCAGGTGTAGGCGGCGTAGCCCTGGGGGCTGCCGTCCTCGTCGCGGTAGACGGCGTAGAACGGTTCGGTCCAGGGATGGCTCTGGTAGGCGACGCCGGTGCCGACGTCCCAGCCGCGGGCGTCCCGGCCAACGATGCCCGCGCGGCCGGCGGCGAGCCGGCGGTGCAGGTCGGGACCGATCTTGCGGATCTCCTCGCCGTCGGTGAAGTCGATCCGGCCCCCGTCCCCCGGGCGGCCTGAACGGCGCGGATCGAGACCGGCGCGGCGGACGTCGACGGTCCACTCGGTGGTCCAGGTGGCCGGTCCGAAGCCGTACCGGCCGTAGATCGGGTACTCGGCGGCGATGAGGGTCGCGACCGCGTCGCCGCGCTCCTTGGCGGCGGCGAGATCGGTCGCCATCATGCGGCTGAGCAGTCCGCGCCGGCGGTGGGTCGCGGCGACGGTGACCGCCGAGACGGCGTCGGCGACGAGCGTGCCGCCGCCCACCGTGCTCAACTCCTGCGTGAACGACCGGAAGGTGGCGACGGCCCGGCCCTGGTCGAAGACCCCCAGAACACGCGAGAGGTCGACGTGCGGCAGCCGGTCGGCGACCTCCTCGTCCGCCACGACCGGCGGTCGCAGGAAGCCGGAGTGGACCGCCCGCAGCCAGTCGGGATATTCGGACTCGACGACCGTGCGCACCTCAAGGCTCATCCGACGAGGCTATGCGGGGGCCCGTCGGGCTCGCATCCCGGTTTTCCCGCGGCGCTCGCGGGACATGGCGGGCGAGCGGGCCGGACCGGCGCCGCCCTCGCCTGACATGGCGGGCGAGCGGGCCGGACCCGTCAGTTGAGCAGGTCGTCCACCTGCGCCTCGCCCTCGCGGTAGCGGCGGGCGATCTCCGCGCTGCAGTCGTCGGCGGTCCGCTGGAGCTGCTGCCGCCGCCGCGACACCTGCTGCTCATAGCCGGCGAGCCGCCCCATCGCCCGGTGGAGCTCCTCGTCCGTGCGGGCGGAGAGGTCCGACAGCTCGACCTCCGACAGCATCTCCGTCGCGAGCCGGCAGTACTCCTCGCTCCGCGGCGTCGACAGCGTCACATGCCGCGCCGACGTCCTCAGCCGCGAGGGCGCGTCGGCGAGGATCTCCGAGAGCCGGTCCAGGACCGGCGCCTCCGGGTCCGTACGCCGGGCCAGTTCGGCCCGGAGGATGTCGATCCGGCCCTGCAGCATCCGCCGCACATAGCTCAGGTCCGCCTCGTCCCCCTGCGCGTCCCGGCGCAGTGCCCGCAGCTCCGGCAGCCGCAGCCCGGCGATGTCCGGCTGTGGACTCTCCGGCAGCGCCGGAGCGGCGGTCCGCTGCAGCGGTGGACGTGCGGCCCCGCCGATCCGGATCAGCGGTACGGGACCGGACGGCGACTGTCCGGCGCCATGTGCACTCATGTGAATCGTCCCCTCGACCGGTGCGGAGCCGCACCGCCTGACACGCATGGTGCCACTCCCGCACGTGTGTGTGCAGGAGCACTGCACCCGTTCGGCCCCAGGCAAGTCGGTCGGTAGGTTGGTCCGTATGCGTGCGGTGGTGCAGAGAGTGGACGGCGCGAAGGTCGTCGTCGCCGGTGAGACGGTCGGCGAGATCGTCGGCGAAGGACTGTGTGTGCTGGTGGGAGTCACCCACGAGGACACGCCGGAGAAGGCCGCCCAGCTGGCCCGAAAACTGTGGTCCGTCCGCATTCTGGAGGGAGAGAAATCCTGTTCGGACGCGAATGCGCCCTTGCTGGTGATTTCTCAGTTCACCCTCTACGGGGACGCGCGGAAGGGCCGCAGGCCGACCTGGAACGCCGCCGCGCCCGGCCCGGTGGCCGAACCCCTCGTCGACGAGGTGGTAGCGCGGCTGCGCGACCTGGGCGCGACGGTGGAAACGGGCCGGTTCGGAGCCGACATGCGCGTGTCGCTCACGAATCACGGCCCGTTCACGGTCCTGATCGAGGTCTGACGGTCCTGGTCGAGGTCTGAGCCCTACGGCCCTGCGGCCGACGGGCTTCGGTCTTCCTTCCCGGGCCCTTTCGGTCTTCTTTCTCGGGCCCTACGGCTCCACGACCGTCTCCTGCGCCGCCGCCGTATCCCCGGCGAGGAGCTCCGCGTCGACCGGCACGTTCCGCTTCACCATCGCCAGCGCGATCGGGCCCAGCTCGTGGTGGCGGCCCGAGGTGGTGATGAAGCCCAGCTGCCGGCCGTCGGCGCCGTCCGAGGCGAGCCGGATCGGGGTGCCGGGAGCGGGCAGATACACCTCGCTGCCGTCCAGGTGCAGGAAGACGAGCCGCCGTGGCGGCTTCCCCAGGTTGTGGACGCGCGCCACCGTCTCCTGCCCGCGGTAGCAACCCTTCTGCAGATGGACCGCGCTGCCGATCCAGCCCAGCTCGTGCGGGATGGTCCGGTGGTCGGTCTCGAAGCCGAGCCGCGGCCGGTGCTCCTCGATCCGCAGCGCCTCGTACGCGAGGATCCCGGCGGCCGGCCCGTGCGCCGCCGCGAAGGACTCCAGCTCTGTCCGGGGCAGGAACAGTTCACGGCCGTACGGGGTCTCCCGTACGACCACCCCCTCCGGCACCTCGGCGATGGACCCGGCCGGCAGGTGGACGACGGCGAAGTCCTCCGTACGGTCGGCGACCTCGACCCGGTAGAAGAACTTCATCGACTCCAGATAGGCGATGAGCTCGTCCTGCGTACCGGGCTCGACATGCGCCCAGACCGTCTCGCCGTCGTCGACGAGGTAGAGGGCGTGCTCGATGTGACCGTTGGCCGAGAGGATCAGCGCCTCGGTGGCCCGGCCGGCCGGCAACTCGGCCACGTGCTGGGTCAGGAGCAGGTGCAGCCAGCTCAGCCGGTCGTCCCCGGAGACGGTGACGACCCCGCGGTGCGAGAGGTCGACGAAGCCGGAGCCGCCGGCGAGGGACCGCTGCTCGCGGAAGAGATCGCCGTAGTGCGCGGCGACGCCTTCGTCCCGCCCTTCGGCGGGCACGGCGCCGGGCAGGGACAGCAGGGGGCTGTGCGGAGAAAGTCGCTGCATGGAACCAGACTACGACCGCGTACCGCTGTCCTTGTTCGAACAGTCCGCACATCGGCCGAAGATCGCGAAATGCTTCATGTCCGTCTCGAACCCGAACGTCTCGCGGAGCTTGCCGGTGAACTCGGCGGCGATGTCGACATCAGCCTCGATGACCTCCGCGCACTCCCGGCACACCAGATGCAGATGGTGGTGCCGGTCGGCGAGGTGGTACGTGGGGGCGCCGTGGCCCAGATGGGCGTGGCTGACAAGACCCAGCTCCTCCAGGAGCTCCAGCGTCCGGTAGACGGTGGAGATGTTCACGCCGGAGGCGGTCTTGCGGACCTCGCCGAGGATGTCGTCGGGCGTCGCGTGTTCGAGCGTGTCGACGGCCTCCAGGACAAGCTGGCGCTGGGGCGTCAGCCGGTAGCCGCGCTGCCGCAGGTCGCTCTTCCAGTCGGTGCTCACCACGCCCCCCAGTGTAGGAGGGCGTGGCGCGGTACCGGGGCCGCGTACGCGGACGGCCGACGGGCCGGGGCCTACTTGAAGAAGGCGATGCCGTCGTCCGGCAGGTCGCCGAGGCCGCGCGCCATCTCCGCGACCTCCTCGGGCGTGACGACCTTCTTCAGGTGCGCCGACATGTACGGCCGCAGCGGGACCTCGGGGGTGGACTTCTCGCCGACCCACATCAGGTCGCCCTTGACGTAGCCGTAGAGCCGCTTGCCACCGCTGTACGCGCCGGAGGCGGCGGTACGCGCGACGGCGTCGGTCACGAGGTCGATCTGCGGCTTCTGGTGGGCGAGCTCGCCGTACCAGATCTCCACGATGCCCTGGTCACGGACCATGACGATCTCTACCTTGCGGTCCTTGTCGATCCGCCAGTAGCCGCTCTCGCTCTCCAGCGGGCGGAGCTGGTTGCCGTCGTTGTCCAGGACCCAGGAGCGGGAGCGGTACTCGATGAAGTCCCGGCCGTCGTGGCTGAACGTCACGGACTGGCCGAAGTTGCACTTCTCGGCGCCGGGGAAGTCGGAGACGCCCGCGCCTTCCCACGTCCCGAGAAGGAACGCGAGGGGGACGAGGTCCGGGTTGAGGTCGGACGGGATCTCGATCATGAGTGGCTCTGTCGATCTGTTAGGGGTGATTAGCGCTGGCCCTGGTACAGCTTCTTCACGGCCAGACCGGTGAAGGCGAGCACGCCGACGCAGACCAGGACCAGCAGGGCTTCGAAGAAGATGATCACAGGGTGCTCCTCGAATGAGCGGTGAAGGCAGAACGGGCCGGAACCCAGCTTAATGGGCTGGGGTCCGGCGCCGTCTGTGAGGTGTGTCCAGGGAAGGTCCGGGGTGTCCGGCTGCCTCAGCCGAGGAGCTGCTGCTGGAGCACGACCGCCTGGTGGAACGGTACGGCCGGCGCGCCGCCCTTGCGGTCCTGCCGGACCAGCGCGAGCGTGTCACCGGCCTGGATGTAGCTCCAGCGCGTCTGCTGGGGGCCGTGCGGCTTGTCCTCGGTGAAGTAGTACGCGACGGTGTCCATGACACCTGCCGAGCTTTCCCACTCCGTGTCCAGAACGCCCGCCGCCACGCCGTCGGGCAGGACCTCGGAGGTGGCGCCGGCCTCCAGGGTGTCGTCCTTGAACGTCTCCGAGAAGGCGACCGAGTTGAACTGGAGGAGGAAGACCCGGGTGGTGGTGCCGTCGGGCATCGTCCAGGCGCGGGCGGCGATGTGGCGCAGGGCGGAGTCGGCCAGCGCCTGACGGAGACCGGCCCGGCTCTCCTCCCCGTACTGCGCGAGGTACTGGTCCACGCCGACCCAGCCGCCACCGTTCAGCTTCGCGTCCACGGTCGCCCCCTCGGGTGCCGGCAGCAGCAGCCTGCGCAGGTCGGCATGGTGGATCTCGCCGACGTTCCCGGACGTGAACGGGCGCTGCGCGCCCTCGGGGAGGGCGGGCAGGGAGAGCTCCGGGTACACCCAGCGGCCGTCGTCCTCGGTGGCGAGACCGGGGACGTCGGTGCGATCCATCGCGGTGATCCCGGCGGTCATGCCCGCGCCGAGCGCACCGCACACGACGACGGCGGCGGTCCAGCGGGCGACCGCCCGCAGCACACGCCGGGCCGGCTTGGCGGGTGCGGAGGCCTCGGGCACGGGGGCCGGAGCCTCGGGGGCGGGGGCCGGAGGCACGGGGGCCGGGGCCTCGGGGGCGTCGAGGACGGGTGCCGGAGGCACCGCCTCCTGCTGCTCGGTCATACGTACTCCCCCGGAGACTCGATGTGGTCCAGCTGCTTCTTCACCAGCGCGGCGACGGCGGACTTGTCGAACGGCCTGGAGCCCTCGGCGGTGACGGTCACGGACAGCTCGGAGTCGTACGCCGAGCAGACCATCCCGTCCAGATCCGAACGCTTGTCCTTCTCGCCCTTGGGCCACGCGAAGCAGAACGACTTCTTGTGGTCCTTGATCTTCGGCCCCTCGGGGAACTCCAGGAGCTCGAAGAGCTCACGCTTGACCCCGAAGAGATCACGGATCCGCTTCTTGTCCTTCATGCGGACGATCTCCACGTTCACGACGAGGTCGTCGTTGTCGGAGGTGAAGGAACGCATGGCGACGCCCTGGACGCCGAGCCTGTCGATCTTCTTCTCGTACTCGCGGCGCTTCTTGCCGGTGAGCCCACGTGCCTCCTGTTTCAGCAGTGCCGTGGCCTCCTTCGGTCCGATCTCGGAGTCGTTCCCGTACGACTCGATGTCGGGTCCGAGCCGGAAGCCCTCGGGCACCGGCAGCAACAGCTTGCTGAGCGGCGTCGTCGCCCGCCCCCGGACCACGCCTGCCGCGGGGTCCTTGCCCGGCTCGGCCGTCGGTCCCCAGGCGACGGTCGGCGCCGACCGGTCCGCGCCCTGGACGGTGACCGCGGTGTAGGCGATCCCCCCACCGGCCGCGCCGAGGACGAGAACGGCCGGCAACACGACGGTCAGCAAAGTGCGCCCACGCCCACGCTTTCGCCCCTGCGGCTCTTCCACGACGGCGGTGGGCCCGTCCTCGGTGGTCCGGCTCTCGTTGCCCTGGTCCTCGCTCACAGGCGCTCCAGCTGTCGCTCCGCCAGCAGACGGATGTCGTTCTTGGAGATCTTCTTCTCGGTGTCGAAGATGTTGATCTCCACCATCACGTCCCCGCGGTGGAAGACGGCCCGGGCGCGGTACAGGTCCAGATATCCGGCCTTCCGCTGGACCGGGTAGAGGTAGTAGCGGCCTTCCTCCGTGCCCTTGAGGAGGTCGCCGTCGTTCCGGGCATGGTCCTCCTCGGGCATGTACTCACGCTGCCGCTCCGCGTGCCTGGCCGCACCGAGCGCACTGCTGGAGCGGAACTGCACCAGCCGGATCGTCGTCTCGCGGTGCTCGCCGCTGTCCCAGGCGGTCGCCGCCACCCGGCGGATCTCACTCTCGGAGAGGGACTCGAGCATGTAGCCCTCGTTCACGAACCCGCTCGCGTAGTCGGCGACGGACATCCAGCCGTCGGACTCCGGGATGTCCTCCGACTTCCGCGCGCCCGCGGGCTTGGGCAGAAGCAGCTTGCGCAGATCCCCGTCCGTCTTCACCTTCCGGTCCTCGGCGGCCGTGAGCGGCTCCGGCACCTGGTCCTTCGGGAGCGGTCGCTCGGGGTACGCGAGGTTCGGCCGGCTGAGCGCGGGCAGCGGTGTCGGCTCCCGCTCGGCCTGGATGCCGTATCCGACGGCCGTGCCGCCGATGACGCCCAGGGCGGCGGCGATCGCGATGAGCGCGGCGGTACGACCGGCCCGGCGCCGCCGCGACGGCGCCGGAGAGTCGTCCTGGGACGGCGCCGGCGGGGCCGGCACCGGTGCCTCTACGGCGTGGTGCGTTGTTTCTGTGGCTTCCAATGTCCCCCCACGAGACCTGAAGCGCAGATTCCGTAACCCGCGCATCCAACTGACACGTGAGTCATGCATGGGGTTGCGGTGCTTCGCATTACAGTTCGGTACATGGCGAAGAAGCTCGTGATCAAGGTGACCGCCGGGGCCGACGCCCCCGAACGCTGCTCCCAGGCCTTCACGGTGGCCGCCGTCGCCGTGGCCAGCGGGGTCGAGGTATCGCTCTGGCTGACGGGCGAGTCGTCGTGGTTCGCGCTTCCGGGGCGCGCGGCCGAGTTCGAGCTGCCGCACGCGGCGCCGCTGCCCGATCTGGTCGACTCGATCCTGGCGGCCGGGCGGATCACGCTCTGCACGCAGTGCGCGGCGCGCCGGGAGATCACGGAGAAGGACGTCCTGGAGGGCGTACGGATCGCCGGCGCCCAGGTCTTCGTCCAGGAGGCGATGGCCGACGGGGCCCAGGCGCTCGTCTACTGACGTCCGCGGAACGCCACCGACGCCGGCTACGGACGGCGCTTCTTGCCGTCGAGCTCGTCCCACCACTCGTCGGACTTCGGGTCGCCCGACGGATCGTCCCACCACCGGTCGTCGGGCCCCCGCCGGTTCGCGACCACCGCGGCGACCGGCGGAATGAGCATGGCGGCGACGCACATCCCGATGGCGACGGGCATCGACCACAGCCGCACCACGGCCCAGGCCCCCACGAAGAGCACCAGGCACACGCCCATCATCCAGAAGTAGGCATGCCGCCGCCGCGCGTACATACCTTCAGCGTACGACCGAAGGGCCGTGCCTCAAGTCCTGGTAGTGGCGTCCAACCGTCCCTGTACGCCGGACAGATGTGCTTCGGCGGGCTGCTCCGAACGGTCCTGAGCAGCCTGGACCGCTGTCACTCTCCGTCGGCGGGGCGCATCATGTGCGCCATCCTCCGGAAGGTCGGCGGTCCTCGGCACGCGGACAGAGTCGGGCCTGATGCATTGCGCGGGCGGGCGATGGGTCTCCGTACCAGCCTGGCGGCGCGACACAGCGCGCGGACGCCCAGCCTCTTCCGTCTGCCTGCGGGATACGGACTTCTCTGCCCTGCGCGCGCGCCCAACCCCTGGCCGCGCCTCCCGATCACGATGGCCGAAGCCTCATGACGGGACGTCTTCACGCGCGTCGTACTCGTACTGCGTCTCCAATGCTGCGCACCCCAACGACTGGGCCGCCTGGGCCCGCCGTGCGAGCTGCCACTGGTCGTTCGACCCACGGGTGATCGTGCCGGCCCATCGAGAGGAGCTGAGAGCCGTCAGTTCGCGCTTGCGGCGGGCGAAATCGGCGGCTGTATGGCGGGTCCCCAGGGCAACCCGCTCTGCCAGGTCGCGTGCCGCGAGCCGGGACAGGTACTCCGCCAGCTCCCGGAGAATCAGTGCGTCACGGCCCGACAGGCGCAACCTGGTTCTCACCGTGAGCCCGCCCGCCGGAAGAGCCAGGCGTGGCGGGACCAGCACACGCAGCCCGGACGCCGAACGCTCGGCCATGTCCACCCCCGCCCCCTTGTCCGTCGAACATGTCAACGAGCCAGGTGTGCGAAGGTCACACGATCAGCCGGAGAATCTGATCGCAAAAGGCGCGAAGGGCCGCATCTCGCGGTTCAGGCGTCCAAACCCCCAGGAGATGCGGCCCTTCGGCCAGTCGATGAGGCGCCCCGGCGCCGAGCAGTGCCCGGTGCCGGGGCGCGTCAGAAGATCAGACCGCGATGGCGACCTCGGCGAGGCCGCCGTGCTGCGCCACGACCTGGCGGTCGGCGGTGCCGCCGGGGACCAGGGCGCGGACGGTCCAGGTGCCCTCGGCCGCGTAGAAGCGGAACTGGCCGGTGGCGGAGGTCGGGACCTCGGCCGTGAACTCGCCGGTCGAGTCCAGGAGGCGGACGTAACCGGTGACGGGCTGGCCGTCCTTGGTCACGAAGCCCTGGATGGTGGTCTCACCGGGCTTGATCGTCGAGGCGTCGGGCCCGCCGGGCTGCGCTCCACACATGTTGAGAATCCTTACGGTCGAGGGGTCCGGAGAAGGGGAGGTCCGGGGCTTACTTGTTCGCGCCGAGCTCGATCGGCACGCCGACGAGGGAGCCGTACTCGGTCCACGAGCCGTCGTAGTTCTTGACGTTCTCGACGCCGAGCAGCTCGTGCAGCACGAACCAGGTCAGCGCGGAGCGCTCACCGATGCGGCAGTACGCGATGGTGTCCTTCGCCAGGTCGACCCGCTCGTCCTCGTAGAGGGCCTTGAGCTCGTCGTCCGACTTGAAGGTGCCGTCGTCGTTGGCGTTCTTCGACCACGGGATGTTGCGGGCGCTCGGCACGTGGCCGGGGCGCTGGGACTGCTCCTGCGGGAGGTGCGCCGGGGCGAGCAGCTTGCCGGAGAACTCGTCGGGCGAGCGGACGTCGACCAGGTTCTGGGCGCCGATCGCGGCCACGACGTCGTCGCGGAAGGCGCGGATCGAGGTGTCCTGGGGCTTGGCCTTGTACTCGGTGGCCGGGCGGGTCGGGACCTCCGCGACGAGGTCGCGGGAGTCGAGCTCCCACTTCTTGCGGCCGCCGTCGAGGAGCTTCACGTCCTGGTGGCCGTAGAGCTTGAAGTACCAGTAGGCGTAGGAGGCGAACCAGTTGTTGTTGCCGCCGTAGAGGACGACCGTGGTGTCGTTCGCGATGCCCTTGGCCGAGAGGAGCTTCTCGAAGCCCTCCTGGTCGATGAAGTCGCGGCGGACCGGGTCCTGCAGGTCCTTGGTCCAGTCGATCCGGATCGCGTTGCGGATGTGGTTCTTCTCGTACGCCGAGGTGTCCTCGTCGACCTCGACGATCGCGACCTGCGGGTTGTCGAGGTTCGCCTCGACCCAATCGGCGTCTACCAGGACGTCGCTGCGGCTCATGCTGTTTCTCCTCCGGGGCAGTGTTCGGCGGTGTGGCGCAAGGTGGTGCGGGTACGCGGCATCGCTGGGCGTACGGCTACACAGGTGGCCCCGACCGTGTCGGTCGACGGGCCTGAAGGAATGCGGGCTCGGGCGTCCCGCTCAGACCGAGCGACAGAGCATGGCGGCGACGCGGCACAGGTCTACTGCCCGCCGCTTCGTGAGATCCGCCTGTCGCTTCATGGCCACGATCGTAGGGACGGACAGGCGGCCGTGTCACCGGCGTGTCGTATTTTGAGACGCGATCGTCCGAAGCGTGGGACGCGATCACACCGCGCGGCCGCTGCGGGCGTCTCGGCACCGGCGCCGGGCGCTCTTCATCTACGCCTCGGACAGCGCCGTCTCAGCATGTGGCCCAGCGGGTGCGAGCAGGGCGTGGGAAGGCATGCCGGGGCCTCCCACGAGGCCGGAATGCGGGGCCGGGCGGGTCAGCCCGCCAGGGCCACGTTCCTGCCGGTGACCCCGATGGCCACGCCGTCCTCGCGGGCCTCGACCTTCTCCAGCTTCATGCCTGTCGGCAGGCCGCCGATCGCCCAGTCGAAGTCGGTGCGCTGCCGCACCAGCCGCTCCACGCCGGGGATGCCCTCCCCGGGCACCTCGTCGGCCCGGACCCTGACCGTGGCGTCGTCCTTCCGGGTCACGGTCGAGAGCACGCTGCGGGTGACCTCGCGGCCCAGGACCTCGACGCCGCCGGTGACCTTGACCTTGCCGTCGCCGCCGTAGGCGACGGTCACGTCGCGGTCGGAGGCGGCGGCGAGGTCGGCATAGGAGACCAGCGCCGTGCCCGTGGCGGTCCCGGCGCGCGCACGCGTGTAGTCGCCGTTCAGTGTCACGTCGTGGAACGCGGCGGACATCTCGCTGATCCGGATCTTCCGGCCGCCGGCCGTGGCCTCGACGCCGGTCAGCTTCACGTCGACCTCGTCCAGGCGCTTGTCCATGAGCTGCGTCAGGAAGGGGAAGCCCTTGATGTCGACCTCGGTCGAGCCTGTCCTGGCGGCTCCGAGCCGCACCCGGTCGGCGGCCTCCGATTCGGCGTAGGCGACGGCGAGCCGGTCCAGGCCGACGAAGAGCCCGCCCAGCACGACGGCCACGATCAGCGATACGCGCAGTGCCCTCATGACCCGTGCATCCCCCCAAGAATCTCCGGCCCCCCGACACCTTGATCGACGTGTCGGGGGGCCGGTTGGTTCCCGGGGGCGGGTGCGGCGGACGTCACGCCAGGGCGCGGCCGAGCAGGTAGAGGGCGGGTGCGGCGACGGCCAACGGCAGGGCGACGCCCGCCGTCATGTGGACGAAGCGGGACGGGTAGTCGTAGCTGGCGACCCGCAGCCCGACCAACGCGCACACCCCGGCCACCAGGCCGAGGAGCGCCCCGGAGGCGCCGAGGCCGGTGAACGGGCCGACCGCGATCCCGGCGCCCGCGGCGGCGAGCAGCGCCACGACGACGGAGGCCGGGCCCGGCAGCGGCAGGGCGCGGGCGAGGACGGCGGCGGCGACCGCGACCCCGCCGGCGGTCACGGCCGCGGGGTCGGCGCCGAGGTGCCCGGTGGCCACGATCGTCAGGGCGGCGGAGGCGACGGTGGCCATCAGGCCGTACATGCGCTCGTCCGGGTCGGCGTGGCTGCGGAGCTGGAGGACGAGGGTGAGCAGCACCCAGACGCCGAGCGTGCCGATGACGGCGGCGGGGGCGTTCTCCCGCCCGGCGGCGAGCAGCACGGCGTCGGCGGTGAGGCCGCCGGCGAAGGCGAGGGCGATGCCCTGCCGGGCCGGCCACATGCCGTTGAGCCGGAACCAGCCGGCGGCGGTGACGGCCTGGAGCAGGACGAGCGGTACGAGCAGTCCGTACGGCCCCACGGCCGCGCCGGCCGCGAGCAGCAGGCCGAGCACGGCGGTGAGCACGGCCGGCCGCATGCCGGGCTCGATGACGGGCGAGCGCCCCTCGGCCCGCGCCCGCTGGGCGGCGGTGAGGCGGATGCCGCCACCGGTGGTGGGCGCGGAGTACTCCGGCGCGGGGCCCGCGGCGGGCTCCACGAGAGGCTCGTGGGGGGACGGCTCGTAGCCGGAGAGGGCGGGGGGTGCCGCGGGCTCGTAGGCGGAGGGCTCGTACGCGGCCGGCGTGTGCGGCGGCTGGTACGCCGTGTCGTACGCGACGGGCTGGGCGGGCTGCTGGGCCGCGGGCTGCTGGACCACCGGCTGGTACTGGGTGTCCCAGGTCTGCCCCTCCCACGTCTGGGTGATATGGGGGTCCTGCTGTCCGTGCTGCTGCTCCGCGTACGGCTGCTGTCCGTGCTGCTGCTGCTGCTCGTACCGCTGCGCCGCGTGCGGGTCGTACGGGTCGTACGGATGCTGCTGATCGCTGCTCATGCTGTGCGGTTCACCCTCCTGCGAACGGCGGGAGCACCTCGACCGTGCCGCCCTCGGCAAGCCGTACGGTCTCATGCGCACGGGTCCCGACGGGGTCGCCGTCGACCAGGAACGAACACCGCTGGAGTACGCGGACGAGCTCGCCCGGGTGCTTCTCGCGGGCCGCGTCGAGCGCCTGCGCCAGGTTCTCGGCGGTGTACGGCTCCTCGGCGGTCCCGGCGGCGGCCTTGGCCGCGGCCCAGTAGCGGATGGTCCCCGCTGCCATAGCGGCGCTCCCTTCGTTCGTGTGCGCGCCGCTCCCATGATGGGCTATGCGCGCGTGAGCCAGTCGCCCAGACGGCGGAGGAGCTCGTCGTCCGCCGCGTTCTCGGCATGGCCCATGCCCCGTTCCAGCCAGAGTTCGGACGGCCCGGCCGCCGCCAGCATCCGCGGATGGTCGACCGGGAAGTACGGGTCGCGGTCGCCGTGCACGATCAGGACGGGCGTCGGCGCGATCAGCGGAACGGCCTCGACCGGTGACAGCGGTACGGGGTCCCAGTCCTGGTGGTGGATCCGGGTGCCGAGGCCGTAGCGGCCGACCAGGCGCCCCGTCGGCCGGGTGATCAGCCAGTGGACCCGGCGCATCGACGGCGTGCCCCGGTAGTACCAGCGGGCGGGGGCGCTCACGGCGGCGACCGCGTCGGTATGCGCCCCCTCGCGCCCCTCGCGCCCACCGTGCCGCTCGCGCTCCCGGCGCTCCCCGTCCTGCTCGCGCGCCCCGGCCCGCCCCCCACGCTTCATCTGCCCCTCGCGCTCCGCCGCGTACAGCGCCGCGTGGCGCAGCACCACCGACCCGCCCATGGAGAAGCCGACGGTCACCACGCGCGCGTGGCCGAGTTCGCGTGCCCAGCGGACGGCCGCCGCGAGGTCGAGGACCTCCCGGTCGCCGACGGTGGAGCGTCCGCCGGACCTGCCGTGGCCCCGGAAGGAGAAGGTGACGACGGCGGCGCGCTCGGCCAGGACCCGGGACGCCCGCCGTACGGCCGGCCGGTCCACCGAGCCGGTGAAGCCGTGCGCGACGACCACGGCCGTATCGGTCACACTTGCCGTGGGCGGCTCGTAGACCGCCTCGATCGGGACACCGTCATCGGTGAGCAAGGTGGCGCGCCGAGGGCGGTACGTGATCGAGGAAACATCCACCATGTGAAATCAGCCCTCTGCCTCGGAACTCCTGTGGGCTATTCTCCTTGTCAGAGGATCCGGGCAACGCAGCCCCCGGGTCCTTTTGTGTTTTCCGACCGTTGTTACGGCCGGATGAACAAAAGCTCTCAAGGCGCGAGAGCCGCACGTGAGACACCGCAGTAGCCGCAGACGTCCTCGCAGGGACCGAGGAGGAACCGACGTTATGGGCGAGCGAACGAAGCACGACCGACCGACGACCCGGGCAGGTGGGGCGCGATGAGCTCACTGCTGCTCCTGACCAACGCCCTCCAGCCGTCGACCGAGGTGCTTCCCGCACTCGGCCTGCTGCTCCACAACGTGCGGGTGGCCCCTGCCGAGGGCCCCGCGCTCGTCGACACCCCCGGTGCCGACGTCATCCTGATCGACGGCCGCCGCGACCTGCCGCAGGTGCGCAGCCTCTGTCAGCTGCTCCGCTCCACCGGCCCCGGCTGCCCGCTGATTCTCGTCGTCACGGAGGGCGGCCTCGCGGCCGTCACCGCCGACTGGGGCATCGACGACGTCCTCCTCGACACGGCGGGTCCGGCCGAGGTGGAGGCCCGGCTGCGGCTCGCGATGGGCCGCCAGCAGATCGTCGCGGACGACTCCCCGATGGAGATCCGCAACGGCGACCTCTCGGTGGACGAGGCGACGTACAGCGCCAAGCTCAAGGGCCGGGTCCTCGACCTGACGTTCAAGGAGTTCGAGCTCCTGAAGTACCTCGCCCAGCACCCCGGCCGGGTCTTCACCCGGGCCCAGCTCCTCCAGGAGGTCTGGGGGTACGACTACTTCGGTGGCACCCGTACGGTCGACGTCCACGTCCGGCGGCTGCGCGCGAAGCTCGGCCCCGAGCACGAGTCGCTGATCGGCACCGTCCGGAATGTCGGCTACCGCTTCGTCACCCCGGAGAAGGTCGAGCGCGCCGCCGAGGAGGCACGGGCGAAGGAGGAGGCACGCGTCAAGGACTCCGCCCGTACCGTCACTCGGACGGAGGACGAGGCCGACGTGGTGGAAGCCACAGCACGGCCTGCCAAGAGGTAGGTCACCCCGCGTAGACTGCCGCGCGTGGCCAAGGTGACGCGGGATGACGTAGCGCGACTGGCGGGTACTTCGACCGCGGTCGTGAGTTACGTCATCAACAACGGACCCCGGCCGGTCGCCCCGGCCACGCGCGAGCGTGTCCTCGCCGCCATCACGGAGCTGGGCTACCGCCCCGACCGGGTGGCCCAGGCGATGGCGTCCCGCCGTACCGACCTCATAGGCATGATCGTCCCGGACGCCCGCCAGCCGTTCTTCGCGGAGATGGCGCACGCGGTCGAACAGGCCGCCGCCGAGCGCGGCAAGATGGTGCTCGTCGGCAATTCGGACTACCGCGACGAGCGCGAGGTCCATTACCTCCGCGCCTTCCTCGGCATGCGGGTATCCGGTCTGATCCTGGTCAGCCAGGGCATGAGCGAGCGGGCCGCGAGCGAGATCGAGGCGTGGGACGCGCGGGTCGTGCTGCTGCACGAGCGGCCCGAGGCGCTCGACGACGTCGCGGTCGTCACCGACGACATCGGCGGCGCCCAGCTCGCCACCCGGCATCTCCTGGAACACGGGCACCCGTATGTGGCCTGTCTCGGCGGCATCCCCAACACCCCGGCGGTCGGCGACCCGGTCGCCGACCACGTCGAGGGCTGGCGGCGCGCGATGCTGGAGGCCGGGCGGCCGCTCGACGGCCGCCTCTTCGAGGCCCCGTACAACCGCTACGACGCCTACCGGATCGCGCTGAAGATCCTCGCGGGCCCCGACCGGCCGCCGGCCATCTTCTGCTCCACCGACGACCAGGCGTTCGGTGTGCTGCGGGCGGCGCGGGAGCTGCGCATCGACGTGCCGGGCGAGCTGGCGGTGGCGGGCTTCGACGACGTGAAGGAAGCGGCGCTCACGGACCCGCCGCTGACGACGATCTCCTCCGACCGGCCGGCGATGGCGCGGGCGGCGGTGGACCTGGTGCTCGACGACTCGCTGCGGATCGCGGGCTCCAAGCGCGAGCGGGTGAAGCAGTTCCCTTCGGCGCTGGTCCTGCGCCGTTCCTGCGGCTGCGGCTAGGACGGGCCTCGTCGAAGCCCGACGGCTTTACATAGGGCATACAGCCTTCTGTCGGGCTTCTCAGGACGTCCTCACGGACCTCTCATGTACGGCTCCGAAAGTCGTACCCATGACGGACCACCAGCAGCAGCCGCAGCCGTATTTCCCGCCGCAGCCCCCGCACCCGCCGTACGGCCCGGGCGCCGCGCCCCTGCCGCACCGCCGGGCCAGGCGGGGCGTCGGCCTGATGGCCGCCGTGGCGATCGCCGCGGCCGCAGTCGGCGGCGGCACGGCCACGCTGGTGCAGCAGCTCACCGCGGCCGGCGCGCCGACGGCCGGCGGCGTCAGCGGCACGAACATCTCCACGAGCGGCAAGGGCACGGTCGCCGGGGTCGCCCAGGCCGTCTCCCCGTCCATCGTGGAGATCTCCGCGACCTCCGCCTCCGGCAGCTCCACCGGCTCGGGCGTGATCATCACCGCTGACGGCGAGGTCGTCACCAACAACCACGTCGTCTCCGGCGCCTCCTCGGTCAAGGTGCGGCTCTCCGACGGCAGGACGTACGACGCCCGGGTCGTCGGCACGGACCCCGGCAAGGACCTGGCGCTGATCCGGCTGGAGGGCGCGTCCGGCCTCAAGGCCGCCACGCTCGGCGACTCCGACCGTGTGAAGGTCGGCGACGAGGTCGTCGCGATCGGTTCGCCCGAGGGTCTGACCGGCACGGTCACCAGCGGCATCGTCTCGGCGCTCGACCGCGATGTGACGGTGGCCAAGGACGACGGCCAGGACCAGCGGCAGCCCCGGTACGACGAGCGGCAGGGCTGGCCGTTCGAGTTCGGCGGGCAGCAGTTCAACGGCGACACCGGCTCGTCGAAGACGACGTACAAGGCGATCCAGACCGACGCCTCGCTCAATCCGGGGAATTCCGGCGGCGCGCTGATCGATATGAACGGCGAGATCATCGGAATCAATTCGGCGATGTACGCGCCCAGCGCGTCGAACGGTTCTTCGGCCGGCAGCGTCGGCCTCGGATTCGCGATTCCGGTGAACACCCTGAAGGCCGATCTGGACGAGCTGCGCTCCGGCGGCGGCAACTGAACGGCGGCCCGGCCGGCCCGTGCGACGCTTGGGCCATGACTGGTCCGGTGAATGAAGGCGGCCGCATCCTCATCGTCGACGACGAGCCCGCCGTACGGGAGGCCCTGCGCCGCAGTCTCGCCTTCGAGGGGTACGGGACCGAGGACGCCGTCGACGGGTTCGACGCCCTCGCGAAGATGGAGTCGTACACCCCCGATCTGGTCGTCCTGGACGTGCAGATGCCCCGCATGGACGGCCTGACGGCGGCCCGCCGCATCCGCTCGTCCGGCTCCACCGTGCCGATCCTGATGCTGACGGCCCGGGACACGGTCGGCGACCGGGTCACCGGCCTCGACGCGGGCGCCGACGACTATCTGGTGAAGCCCTTCGAGCTGGACGAGCTGTTCGCCCGGATCAGGGCCCTGCTGCGCCGCAGCTCCTACGCGTCGGCGGCCGGCGGCGCCGAGCCGGATGCGGACGTGCTGGCCTTCGGGGACCTGCGGATGGACCTGGTGACCCGCGAGGTGACACGCGGTGGCCGCCCGGTGGAGCTGACGCGCACGGAGTTCACGCTCCTGGAGATGTTCCTGGCGCACCCCCGGCAGGTGCTGACCCGGGAGCAGATCCTGAAGGCGGTCTGGGGTTTCGACTTCGAGCCCAGCTCGAACTCGCTGGACGTGTACGTGATGTATCTGCGGCGCAAGACGGAGGCGGGCGGGGAACCGCGTCTGGTGCACACCGTGCGGGGCGTGGGGTACGTGCTGCGCGGCGGAGGCCCGGAGTGAGCGGTCCGGCGGCGTGGTTCCGGTCGCGGCCGCTGCGGTCACGGCTTGCGCTGCTCACGGCGGTCGCGGTGGCCCTGGCGGTGGCGGCGGTGTCGGCGGCGTGCTGGTTCGTGACGCGGGCGCAGCTGCAGGCCGAGCTGGACTCGTCGCTGCGCGACAGCAGGCTGGACGAGAGCGCGGTGGCCGATCTGGCGCTCACCTGCGCGCGGCGGGCCGAGACCGCGCCCGTGCCGACGACCGGCTCGTACACCTGGCAGATCGTCCTCACGGACGGCAGGGTCTGTACGTACGGCTCCTCGCCGATTCCCGTGCGGCCGGGGGACGTGGCCGTGGCGCGCGGGCAGGCGGCGTACAGCATGCACACGACGAAGGCCGAGAGCGGCGCGGAGATGCGGGTCTTCACCTATCCGCAGGCCGCCTACCAGAACACGGTGGTGGGGGTCTCCGTCGCCCGGCCCCTGTCGGAGATCGACAACTCGATGTCCACGCTCGCCTGGGTGCTGCTGCTGGTCTCCGGCGTCGGGGTCGTCGGCGCGGGCGCGGCCGGGCTGTGGGTGGCGCGGGCCGGCCTGCGGCCGGTGGACCGGCTGACCGGGGCGGTGGAGCACGTGGCGCGTACGGAGGACCTGACGGTCCGTATCCCGGTCGAGGGGGAGGACGAGGTCGCCCGTCTCTCGCGCTCCTTCAACGCGATGACGGCGGCGCTGGCCACCTCGCGGGACCGGCAGGCGCAGCTGATCGCGGATGCCGGGCACGAGCTGCGGACCCCGCTGACCTCGCTGCGGACCAACATCGAACTGCTGGCCCGCAGCGAGGAGACGGGACGGGCCCTGCCGCCGGAGGACCGGCTGGCGCTGATGGCCTCGGTGAAGGCGCAGATGACGGAGCTGGCCGCGCTGATCGGCGACCTCCAGGAGCTGGCCCGCCCGGACGCGGCCGGGCCGGGTCCGCTGGAGGTGGTCGCGCTGCACGGCATCCTGCGCACGGCGCTCGACCGGGCGCGGCTGCGCGGGCCCGAGCTGACCTTCGTCACGGACCTGGCTCCCTGGTACGTGCGGGCGGAGCCGGCGGCTATCGAACGGGCGCTGGTGAACGTGCTGGACAACGCGGTGAAGTTCTCGCCGCCCCGGGGGACGGTCGAGGTGAGCCTGATGCGGGGCGAGCTGACGGTCCGCGACCACGGGCCGGGCATTCCGCCCGAGGAGCTGCCCCATGTCTTCGAGCGTTTCTGGCGCTCGCCGTCGGCCCGCAGCCTGCCCGGCTCGGGCCTGGGCCTGTCGATCGTGGCCAGGACCGTCCAGCAGGCGGGCGGCACGGTGGCGCTGCGGCCGGCGGAGGGCGGCGGCACGGCGGCGGTGATCCGCCTGCCGGGCGCGCCGACTCCGCCGCCGGAGCTGTCAGTTGTGCCGGATGAGCGATTCGACGAGACCTGAGCGGGTGTCGGGGAAGTCCATCGGGACGATGCCGAGGCCCCTCCAGCCGCTCGCCGTGCCGTCGAGGAACGAGTGGACCTTGGGGTTGAGGCGGTCGGAGTTCCAGCGGGGCGGGAGCAGGGCGGCCGTGGAGACGTAGTTGACGTAGAGCTTGCCGGGCTGGGTTGCCGCCTTGCGGAAGTGGGCCTCGATCTTGGGGTATTTGGCACCGGGCTCGGCCATGTAGTCGTCCTGGATGTCGAACAGGGCGCCGTCGCCGTAGCGGACGCCGGGCAGGCCTGCGTTGTCGGCGAGCAGCACGACCCGGCCGCGGGCCTCGCCGAGGGCGGGCAGGCCGTCGCCGATGCGGAAGAGGGGGCGCCAGCCGCGTACGTCGAGGTAGTGGTCGAAGATCCGGCGGAAGGTGGCGTCGGAGTCCTCGGAGTACTCCTGCTTGACGCGCATGAGGACGGTCTCGGAGGGGTGGGCGGCGAGAAAGTCCCGGCAGGCGGCGAGGACGTCACCGAACATCAGGTTCTGGTAGTACGCGCCGTGGTGGATGGCGAGGGAGTCTCCGGTGACCCGGCAGCGGACGTCCAGGAAGCGGATACCGCTGTCCAGCTGCTGGGCGACGGTGGTGTTCTGGCAGGCGACCCAGAGGCCGCCCTGCCGTGCGCCGGAGTTGTGGGTGCCGGGGATGGTGAGCTTCTGGAGCGGGGTGGGGTCGCCGTGGCCGGCCATCCAGTCCTGGGTGGCCGGCGCCCGCGTGCGCGCGTGGGCGGGCGGGGCTCCGATGAGGACGGTGGCGGTGGTCGCCGCGGCTCCCGCGAGAAAGCTTCGTCGGTCCATGCGCCGGATTATGACGCGTACGCGTCAATCAGCACCAGAGAGAAGGGGCGCCGGACCGTCGTGACGGTCCGGCGCCCCTTCTTCGTACGGCTTACTTGATGACCGTGATCCGGTCCGCCGCCGGCACCGCGAGCGGCGCCGAGGCCGTCGAGTGCGCCGCGAGGTACGCGTTGAAGACGTCCAGGTCCGACGCGCCGACCAGCTTGTTCGTGCCGGTCGCCAGCGCCGGGAAGCCGTCGCCGCCGCCCGCCAGGAACTCGTTCATCGCGACCCGGTAGGTCTTGGCCGGGTCGATCGGCTCACCGTTGAGCTCGACCGTGCCGTCCACGACCCGGTCCGCGCCGGTCTTCGTCATGTCGAGCGTGTACGTGAGCCCCTTCGAGACCTGGAGGATCTTCACCGAGGCCGCGTTGGAGCCGCTGACCTGCTGCTTCAGCGCGGCGAGCAGGTTCGCGCCGGACAGGTCGACGACATTCATCATGTTGGTGAACGGCTGCACGGTGAAAGCCTCCCCGTACGTCACCACACCGTCGCCCTCGGCGCCGGACGCCTTGTACACCAGGTCCGAGCGGATGCCGCCCGGGTTCATCAGGGCCAGCTGCGCGCCGCCCTTGTCCGCCGGGGCCAGGGCCTCCAGCTGGGCGTCGGCGATCAGGTCGCCGAGCGGCTTCTCGTACGCCGTCGAGCCGCGGCCGTCGATATCGGCGGCGATCCAGCCCTGCGGGCGGTTCGCGATCGGGGCGGCCAGCGCGTTCCAGTCGCGGATCAGGTCGCTCAGGTCCTGGGCCTTGGGCACGTCACGGGTGACGACGTGGTTGGCCGACTCCACCGACGCGCGGACGATGTCCTTGGTGCGGCGGTCGTAGGTGAGCGTGGTGTCCGTGTAGAGCTTGCCGTACGAGGACGCCGAGGTGACCAGGCGCGGCTTGCCGGCCGGGTCCGGCACGGTGCACACGTACGCCTGGTGCGTGTGACCCGTGATCAACGCGTCGACCTGCGGGTTCACGTTCTTGGCGATCTCGGTGATCGGACCGGAGATGCCGTCGCCGGGGCCGGGGCTGTCGCAGTCGTAGTTGTACGCCGAGGAGGCCGGGGCGCCGCCCTCGTGGACCAGGGCGACGATGGACTTGACGCCCTTGCGCTCCAGGACCTTGGTGTACTTGTCGATCGTCTCGACCTCGTCACCGAACTTCAGGCCCTTGACGCCCTCGGCGGTGACGATGTTCGGGGTGCCCTCCAGGGTCACGCCGATGAAACCGATCTTGACGCCGTCCTTCTCCCAGACGAAGTACGGGTCGAGCAGCGGCTTGCCGGTCTTCTCGTCCGCCACGTTGGCGGCGAGGTACGGGAAGTCGGCGCCCTCGAAGGTCTTGCCCTCGACGAAGCAGCCCGCGGTCGGGTGGCAGCCGCCGTTCTGTATCCGGGCCAGCTCGCGCGCGCCCTCGTCGAACTCGTGGTTGCCCACCGAGGTGACGTCGAGGTCCAGCTTGTTCAGCGCCTCGACGGTCGGCTCGTCGTGGAAGAGCCCGGACAGCAGCGGCGAGGCGCCGATCAGGTCACCGGCCGCGGCCGTGACGGAGTAACGATTCCCCGCACGGGCCTGGCGCAGGTGGGTGGCGAGGTACTCGACGCCGCCCGCCTTGATCTGCTGCTTGGTGCCGTCCTCGTGGACGTGGGTCACCTCACCCGAGGAACCGGCCGGCGGCTCCAGGTTGCCGTGCAGGTCGTTGAAGGAGAGCAGCTGGA
Source organism: Streptomyces sp. NPDC003027 (assembly GCF_053591435.1). Lineage (NCBI taxonomy): Bacteria > Bacillati > Actinomycetota > Actinomycetes > Kitasatosporales > Streptomycetaceae > Streptomyces > Streptomyces sp. NPDC003027. Next base: position 26,157 of record NZ_JBSFTU010000011.1, on the reverse strand, counting down.
CGTCGACGGTCCGGCCCCATCCGTGGCCCTTCGCCTGCCCCTGGTCCTGGGCCGCGCCGGCCGGCAGGGCGGCGACGAGCGCACCGACGGTCGCAAGTCCCGCACCGGCGGCGAGGATCCGCCGGCTCGCCCTGTTCTTCTTCGGTGTCGCTGACATCGCTCCCCTTGTTCTCTGTGACTCCGTCTGCCGCCGCAGCCTAGAGTCAACGCGCGTAGCGCAACAGGGGGTAGCGGGTTACAAGACAGTTGCTTCCGGGTGCGCCGTAGGCTCGTCCCATGACTTCTGACGTGGCACCGGCCCTCGAACCCGGACGGCAGATCCATACCCTCGACGAGCTTTCCCCCGAGCAGGTCCAGGACGTCCTCGACCTGCTGGAGGCCGCGGAGCGCGCGGACGGCATGCACGCGGTGTCCGAGCAGGGGCGGCTGTATCTGCGTCACGGCAAGCGGGAGGGCGTACGGCACTTCCTGCTCACCGTCGGACCGCGGCTCTACGGCTACGCCCAGCTGGAGGACACCGATCCGGTGGAGGCTCCGGCCGCCGAGCTGGTGGTGCACCCCTCGCACCGCGGGCGGGGGCACGGCCGGGCGCTCGGCACCGCCCTGCTCGCCGCCTCGGGCAAGCGGCTGCGGGTGTGGGCGCACGGCGGCAAGTCGGCCGCACGCCATCTGGCGCAGGTGCTCGGCCTGACCCTCTTCCGCGAACTGCGACAGCTGCGGCGTCCGTTGGTGCCGCTGGACATTCCGGAGCCGGTGCTGCCCGAGGGCGTCACCGTCCGTACGTTCGTCCCCGGCCAGGACGACGCTGCCTGGCTGGCCGTCAACGCGGCGGCCTTCGCCCACCACCCCGAGCAGGGTTCGCTCACCCAGCGCGATCTTGACGACCGGATGGCCGAGCCGTGGTTCGACCCGAAGGGCTTCTTCCTCGCGGAGAAGGAGGGGCGGCTGGTCGGCTTCCACTGGACGAAGGTGCACGCGGAGGAGCAGCTCGGCGAGGTGTACGTGATCGGCATCCTGCCGGAAGCGCAGGGCGGCGGCCTCGGCAAGGCGCTCACGGCGATCGGACTGCGGCACCTGGCGGCGCAGACGCTGCCGACGGCGATGCTGTACGTGGACGCGGACAACACGGCGGCGGTGACGGTGTACGAGCGGCTGGGCTTCGTGACGCACGAGGTGGATCTGATGTACCGCACGGAGTCCTGAGACCGGGAGCCGAACCCGTAGGGACAAGGGGGCGGTTGACACCGCCCCCTTCTTTCCACCACCCTTTCACTACTTGATTAGTGAAAGGGTGGTGGAAGGAACATGCTCGAGTACCGGATCGACCGGCGCAGCGGGATCGCCACCTACCTCCAGATCGTCCAGCAGACCAGACAGGCCCTGCGCATGGGCGTCCTGGAACCCGGCGACCAGCTGCCCACCGCGCGCGAGGTCGTCGAGGCCACGGCCATCAACCCGAACACGGTCCTCAAGGCCTACCGCGAACTGGAGCGCGAGGGCCTCGTCGAGGCCCGCCGCGGCCTGGGCACCTTCATCCGCGCCACGCTCGGAACCGCCCCCGCCGCCGCCTCCCCCCTGCGCGGCGAACTCGCCGACTGGGCCCGGCGCGCACGGGCCGAGGGGCTGGACCGGGACGACGTGGCGGCGCTCTTCACTTCCGTACTGGACGAACACTTCGAGGGGGACGACGCATGACCCGCGACACCGTGTTGGAGGCCGACGGCCTCGGCAGGCGATTCGGGCGGCACCGGGCCCTGGACGGCTGCTCCTTCAGCCTCCCGGCCGGCCGCGTCTGCGCGCTGGTCGGCCCCAACGGCGCCGGCAAGTCCACGCTCCTCGCCCTCGCGGCAGGACTGCTCCGGCCCACCGAGGGCACCCTCCGCGCCCCCGCCCGCGAGAAGCTCGCGTACGTGGCCCAGGACAAGCCGCTCTACCCTCGGCTCACCGTCGCCGAGACCCTCGGCATGGGCCGGGAGCTCAACCCCGGCCGCTGGGACGCCGACCTCGCCGAACGGATCACCGGCACCCTGGACCCGCACGCCCGCGTCCGCACCCTCTCCGGGGGCCGGCGCACCCGCCTCGCGCTCGCCCTCGCCCTGGGCAAGCGCCCCGAACTGCTCCTCCTGGACGAGCCGATGGCCGACCTCGACCCCCTGGCCCGCCATGAACTCATGGGCGCCCTGATGGCCGACGCCGCCGAACACGGCACCACGGTCGTCATGTCCTCGCACATCCTCACCGAGCTGGAGGGCGCCTGCGACCACCTGCTCCTCCTCGACCGCGGCCGAATCCGCCTCGACGGCGCCGTCGACGACCTCCTCGCCGCGCACACCCTGCTCACCGGCCCGGTCGCCGATCTCGCCCCGCACCCGGTCATCGACTCCCGCACGACGGGCCGTCAGCTCACCGCGCTCGTCCGCAATGACGGGATCCCGGTCGAGGGCCCCTGGCAGACCTCGGAACCCTCCCTGGAGGAGCTCCTCCTCGCCCACCTCCGCGCCGCCCGCACCCCCGAAGGAGCCTCCGCATGAGCAGCCTCGCCCTGAAGGGCCCGTACTGGGTGACGGCCCGCCAGCACCGGCGGGCGCTGCGGGCGGTCGCCGCCACGGCCGGGCTGAGCCTCGTCTGCGTGGCGGGCCTGCGCTTCTGGGACTCCCGTATCCCCGGCACCAACCAGGACAACGGCCACACGCTGCTGCGGTGGGGCATGGAGTACTTCGCCGTCGGCATGGTCGTCCTGCCCCTGCTCGTCGGCGCGTTCGTCGCGGGCCCGCTGGTCGCCCGCGAGCTGGAGTCGGGGACGTACAAGCTGGCCCTGACCCAGTCCGTCTCCCCGGGCCGCTGGCTCGCCTCGAAACTCCTGGTCGCGGCCGCGGTGACGGTCGGCGGCACGCTGGCGCTGATGGCGGCCTACGCCCTCGGCCTGGCCCGGGTGGCGGGCGACTGGCAGTTCACCTGGGACGAGCGGGGCACGTACGAGTCGACCGGCCCCCTCCTCGTCGCGCACGGGCTGCTCGCCGTCGCCGCCGGCGCGCTCGTCGGCCAGCTCGTCCGCCGGACTCTGGTGGCCATGTCGGTGACCGGCGTGGTGGTGGGGGCGGTGCTGCTCGCGCTGCACGCGCTGCGCTGGGACCTCCTGCCGGTACGGACGATCACCGGCCCGGCCGGCCCCACGCTCTGGGTGCCCGACGGGGGGCTGGAGACGGACTCCGGTCTGATCAGCGCCACGGGAGAGCGGCTGCCCGGCTGGTTCTGCGCCGAGCCGCTCGACGAGAGCGGGGTGTGCCGGTCGGACGAGAACATCGCCGCCCGGTACATCGACTACCACCCCGCCTCCCATTTCTGGCCCACCCATCTCATCGAGACCGGCATCGTCCTCGCCCTCGCCGCCCTCGCGCTGCTGGCCGCCTTCCGCGTCCTGCGCGCCCGGCACCCGTAGAAACGGCGCGGGGCCCACGTCCGGGGCCCCGCCCCGATTCCGGTACGACACGTCCTCGTTACCGCGCATTCAGACACGCTTGCGACGCTCACGCAATGACGCCCGCCGTGCCCGCGCTCCCGAAAGGGAGACTTCCCTCCACCACGGCCCGCTCCGACGCGCCCGACCAGCCCTTCGCGCGGAAGAATAGGGCCATGAGCCAGCAGCCCGCCGAGGTCCCGGTCCAGTCCTCCGCACAGCCGTCCGCGACGCCCACGACGTCGGCCCCGAACGGTCAGAACGGCCAGCCGACCGTCGGCTCCATAGCCGCGCACCGCCCCCACACCGTCCACGCGGGCCCGGTGTCGGACCTCGCGCCCGACCTGGACGCCGATCCGGACGCGTACGAGGGCGACGACGCCGCCGGCGAACTCCCCCAGGGCCGCTTCCTCGACCGCGAGCGCAGCTGGCTCGCGTTCAACGAACGGGTTCTGGAACTGGCCGAGGACCCCGCCACCCCCCTCCTCGAACGGGCTAACTTCCTCGCGATCTTCGCGTCGAACCTCGACGAGTTCTTCATGGTGCGCGTCGCCGGCCTCAAGCGCCGTATCGCCACCGGCGTCGCCACCCGCTCCGCCTCCGGGCTCCAGCCCCGCGAGGTGCTCGACCTCATCTGGACCCGCTCGCGCGAGCTCATGGCCCGGCACGCCGCCTGCTTCCAGCAGGACGTGGCCCCGGCCCTCGCCGACGAGGGCATCCACCTGATCCGCTGGCCCGAGCTGACCGAGAAGGAGCAGGCGCGGCTCTTCACGCTCTTCCGGCAGCAGATCTTCCCCGTCCTCACCCCGCTGGCGGTCGACCCCGCGCACCCCTTCCCGTACATCTCGGGGCTCTCCCTCAACCTCGCCGTCGTCGTACGCAACCCGGTCAGCGGCCACCGCCACTTCGCGCGCGTCAAGGTGCCGCCGCTGCTCTCCCGCTTCCTGGAGGCCTCCCCGCAGCGCTACGTCCCCCTGGAGGACGTCATCGCCGCACACCTGGAGGAGCTCTTCCCCGGCATGGAGGTGCTGGCGCACCACATGTTCCGGGTGACCCGGAACGAGGACCTGGAGGTCGAGGAGGACGACGCGGAGAACCTGCTCCAGGCCCTGGAGAAGGAGCTCATGCGGCGCCGCTTCGGGCCGCCGGTCCGCCTGGAGGTCGAGGAGTCCATCGACCCGTACGTCCTCGACCTGCTGGTACGCGAGCTGAAGGTCTCCGACGCCGAGGTCTACCCGCTGCCCGGGCCGCTCGACCTGACCGGGCTCTTCGGCATCGCCTCCCTGGACCGGCCCGAGCTGAAGTTCCCGAAGTTCGTCGCCGGCACCCACCGCGACCTCTCCGAGGTCGAGTCGGCGTCCGCGCCCGACATCTTCGCCGCGCTGCGCGAGCGGGACGTCCTGCTCCACCACCCGTACGACTCCTTCTCCACCTCCGTCCAGGCGTTCCTGGAGCAGGCCGCCGGCGACCCGGACGTGCTGGCCATCAAGCAGACGCTGTACCGCACCTCCGGCGACTCGCCGATAGTGGACGCCCTCATCGACGCCGCCGAGTCCGGCAAGCAGGTCCTCGTCCTCGTCGAGATCAAGGCCCGCTTCGACGAACAGGCCAACATCAAGTGGGCGCGCAAGCTGGAGGAGGCCGGCTGCCATGTCGTCTACGGCCTCGTCGGCCTCAAGACGCACTGCAAGCTCTCCCTCGTCGTCCGGCAGGAGGGCGAGCTGCTGCGCCGCTACTCCCACGTCGGCACCGGCAACTACCACCCCAAGACGGCCCGGCTCTACGAGGACCTCGGCCTCCTGACGGCCGACCCGCAGGTCGGCGCGGACCTCTCCGACCTGTTCAACCGGCTCTCCGGCTACTCCCGCCGCGAGACCTACCGGCGGCTGCTCACCGCCCCCAAGTCCCTGCGGGACGGCCTGGTCTCCCGGATCCAGAAGGAGATCGTCCACCACCGGGCCGGGCGGCCCGCCTACGTCCGGATCAAGGTCAACTCGATGGTCGACGAGGCCGTCATCGACGCCTGCTACCACGCGGCGCGGGCGGGCGTGCCGGTCGACATCTGGGTCCGCGGCATCTGCGCGGTACGGCCCGGCGTCACCGGCCTGTCCGAGAACATCCGGGTCCGCTCGATCCTCGGCCGCTTCCTGGAGCACTCCCGGATCTTCGCCTTCGGCAACGGCGGCGAACCCGAGGTCTGGTTCGGCAGCGCCGACATGATGCACCGGAACCTGGACCGCCGTATCGAGGCCCTCGTCCGGGTCTCCGACCCGGCCCACCGGGCCGCCCTCAGCCGGCTCCTGGAGACCGGCATGTCCGACACGACCTCCTCCTGGCACCTCGGCCCGGACGGGAACTGGACGCGGCACGCGACCGACCCGGAGGGCCAGCCGCTGCGGCACGTCCAGGAGATGCTCATCGACGCGCGGAGGCGCCGGCGTGCACAGCCCTGACCACGACCGCACCACGGAAGCCCCCGCGGGGGTGACCACCGGAGTCTCCCCGGGAAGGACCACGAACGTCACCGCGGGCGAGATCCTCGCCCCCTACCTCCACGCACGGGCCGCGGACTTCCTGCGCGCCCTGCGCCTGCACGCGGAGAGCGGCGCGGACACCAGCGGCTCGGAGGAGGCGGCCCGGTCCCTGCGGTCCGCCGCCCGCAGGATCAGCGGAACCCTGCACACCTTCCGGCCGCTCCTCGACGCCTCCTGGGCCGACCAGCTCCGCACCGAGCTGGCCTGGCTCTCCGGCACGCTCGCGCTGGAGCACGCCTGCACCTCCCGGCTGGTCCGGCTGGTGGACGCGCTGTCCCGCCTGTCGAGCGGAGGCGGTCCCGTGCCGGCCGCCCGGGGCACGGCCGGCACGGGGCTCACGGTGGGCGCCGCCCGCGCCGGCGCCCTGCTCGAACGCCAGCTCACCCTCGCCCGTACGCGAGCCCACTCCGCCGCGCTCCAGGCGCTCGGCTCCTCCCGCTTCCACGCGGTCGCGGACGCGGTCGCCCTGCTGGCCTCGGAGGTGCCGCTGGGGCCCGCGGCGGCGGCTCCGGCGATCGAGGCCCTCGACGCGCCCGCCGAGAGCGTCGAGCGCCGTCTCCTGGACGCCGTGGCCGGGCTGCCGCTGTCCCGGGCCGCCCACCCGTACAACGCCGACGCCCTCGCCCTCGCGGCCGGCGAGTCCCAGGACACGCCCTGGCACCAGGCCCGGCTCCTGCTGCGCCTGCACCGGTACGCCTGCGAGGTCCTGCACGCGGGCACCGACCCGGACCCGGTCCTCTACGAGGCCGGCCGCGCCCTCGACCGCCACCGCGACGCCTCCGAGGCCGCCGCCGCGGCGGCCACGGCGGCCCGCACCCCCCGTATCGCCCCGGCCACGGCCTACGCGCTCGGCGTCCTCCACGCGGACCAGCGCCACGAGGTCGAGGCGGCCAGGTTCGCCTTCCAGCGGGCCTGGCGGAGAGCGACGGCGGGGGTCCCGTGATCCGGGCGGCCGGCTGCGTCCTGTGGCGCCCCGCCCCCTCGGGCCGGGGCATCGAGATCGCGCTGATCCACCGGCCGAAGTACGACGACTGGTCGCACCCGAAGGGCAAGCTGAAACCGGGCGAGACGGCGCGGGAATGCGCGGTCCGCGAGGTCCTGGAGGAGACCGGCCAGGCGTGCGCCCTGGGCGACCGCCTCCCCACGGTCCGCTATGCGGCGAAGGGCCGCCCCAAGGAGGTCCGGTACTGGTCGGCCCGCGCCCTGGGCGGCACGTTCACGCCCGGCCGCGAGGTCGACCGGCTGGTCTGGCTCCCTCCCGCCGCCGCCCGCGCCCGCCTCACCCGGGCGCAGGACCGCGAGCTCATCGACGCGCTGCCGGCCGCTACACCCGGATAGCCCGCCGTCCGGGGTCCCCGCACCCGGCCTTCCGGCACGGTTCACTTGCCGTTCACCCTGTTCCGCCGACCGCTTCACCTGTTCTGCCTAATTTCGGCCGTACAAGGTGCACAAGCTGAGTGAAGCACCGGCAACCCCGACACGCGCCGCCGTACAACGTTGAGGACAGGTAAAGGTCCGCGCCAGGCGGCTTCTGGAAGGAACACCCGAAAGTGAAGCTTTCGCGCAAGAACGGGCTTCGCGCCACCGCGCTCGGTGCCCTCGCCGTCTCCGGCGCCCTGGTTCTCACGGCGTGTGGTTCGGACGACAACACCGGTGCGACCCCGAACGGCGACAAGACCTCCGCCGCCGCCTCGAACATCAAGTGCGACGGCGCCGAGGGCCAGCTCCTCGCCGCCGGTTCCAGCGCGCAGAAGAACGCCATGGACCTGTGGGTCAAGAACTTCCAGGCCGCCTGCTCCGGCGTCGAGGTGAACTACCAGTCCATCGGCTCCGGCGGCGGTATCACCAAGTTCAACCAGGGCCAGGTCGCCTTCGCGGGCTCCGACTCCGCGCTCAAGGAGGACGAGGTCGCCGCGTCGCAGAAGATCTGCAAGGGCGGCAAGGGCATCAACCTGCCGATGGTCGGCGGCCCCGTCGCCATCGGCTACAAGCTGGAGGGCGTGGACAACCTGGTCCTGGACGCCCCCACCCTCGCCAAGATCTTCGACTCGAAGATCACCAAGTGGAACGACCCGGCGATCGCCAAGCTGAACCCGGGCGCCAAGCTGCCGGGCAGCACCATCCAGGCCTTCCACCGCTCCGACGAGTCGGGCACCACCCAGAACCTGGGCAAGTACCTCTCCACCGCCGCCCCGGCCGACTGGAAGCACGACCCGAAGTCGAAGTCGTGGCCGGCCCCCGGTGGCCAGGCCGCCAACGGCTCCTCCGGTGTCGCCGCCGCGGTCAAGGACGCCGAGGGCTCGATCGGCTACTTCGAGCTCTCCTACGCGACCGCGAACAAGATCCCCACGGTCAGCATCAACACCGGCGCCTCCGCCCCGGTCGCGGCCACCACGGAGAACGCCTCCAAGGCCATCGCCGCCGCCAAGGTGAAGGGCACCGGCAGCGACCTGGCCCTGGAGCTCGACTACGCCACCAAGGCCGAGGGCGCCTACCCGATCGTCCTCGTCACCTACGAGATCGCCTGCGACAAGGGCAACAAGGCGGAAACCCTGCCGACCCTGAAGGCGTTCCTCAATTACGCCATCAGCGAGGAGGGCCAGAAGGTCCTCGCCGACGCCGACTACGCCCCGATCCCGGCCGAGATCGCGACCAAGGTCCGCGAGATCGTCCCCACCCTGTCCTGATCCCCGGCCGGGGCCGGCCCGTCACACCGACGGCCGGCCCCGGCATTCCGGTGCACCGCCGCCAGGGGCCGCCCGTACACGCGTACCGGCCCCGCAGACCGGAGAGACCGATGGCTACGACCACACCCACACCACCCATAGACAAGGGGCGCGCCCAGGGCGCGACCCGCCCCGGCGACCGGATCTTCCTCGGTCTGTCCCGCGGCTCCGGCATCACCCTGCTGGTGATCATGGCCGCGATCGCGGGCTTCCTCACCTACCGCTCGGTCCTCGCCATCTCGCAGGACTCCACGAACTTCCTCACCACCTCCGAGTGGAACCCGGCCGGCAACCCGCCCGTCTTCGGCATCGCCGTCCTCGCCTTCGGCACGGTCGTGTCGTCGGTCATCGCCATGGTCATCGCCGTGCCGGTCGCCATCGGCATCGCGCTGTTCATCTCGCACTACGCGCCGCGCAAGCTGGCCAAGCCGCTCGCGTACCTCGTCGACCTGCTCGCCGCCGTGCCCAGCATCATCTACGGCCTGTGGGGCGCGATCTTCCTGGTCCCCTACCTGGCCGGCCTGAACGAGTGGCTCGACCGGTACATGGGCTGGACGTACATCTTCGACAAGACCAGCGACGGCGTCGCCCGCTCCCTGTTCACCGTCGGCATCCTGCTGGCGATCATGATCCTGCCGATCATCACCAACGTGACCCGCGAGGTCTTCCTCCAGGTCCCGAAGATGCACGAGGAGGCCGCGCTCGCCCTCGGGGCCACGCGCTGGGAGGTCATCCGCATCTCGGTGCTCCCCTTCGGCCGCTCGGGCATCATCTCCGCCTCGATGCTGGGCCTGGGCCGCGCCCTCGGCGAGACCATGGCCGTAGCGGTCGTCCTCTCCCCCAGCTTCGTCATCTCGGGCCGCCTCCTCGACCCGGGCGGCGGCACGTTCGCCCAGAACATCGCGGCGAAGTTCAACGAGGCCAACGAATTCGGCCGGGACGCGCTGATCGCCTCCGGCCTCGTCCTCTTCGCCATCACCCTGCTGGTCAACGGCGCGGCCCGGTGGATCATCGCCCGCCGCAAGGAGTACTCGGGAGCCGCCGCGTGAGCAGCGCCACACAGGAGCGTCCGCCCGTGACGACCACCCCCGTGCAGCACGACCCGCTGCGGCACGCCCGGCTTCCGCGCTGGACCCCGGCCGCCGTCGCCGTCGGGTCGATCGCCGCCGCCGTCGGCCTCGGGCTCGCGGCCGGCTGGCACAGCCGCGTCCAGTGGGGCCTGATCGCCGCACTGTTCTTCGTCCTCGCCACCTACGCGATCACCACCAAGGTGGAGGGCAGCCGCCAGGCCAAGGACCGCGTCGCGACCAGCCTCGTCTGGGTCTGCTTCATCCTGGCCGTCATCCCGCTGATCTCCCTCGCCTGGGTCACGGTCAGCAAGGGCCTGGAAGTCCTCGACCCCTACTTCCTCACCCACTCGATGAACGGCGTCCTGGACGCCGAGGCCGGCGGCGGTGTCTACCACGCGCTGCTCGGCACGATGGAACAGGTCGGCATCGCCACCCTGATCGCCGCCCCGATCGGCCTGCTGACCGCGGTCTACCTCGTCGAGTACGGCGGCGGGAAGCTCGCCCAGGCCGTGACCTTCTTCGTCGACGTCATGACGGGCATCCCCTCGATCGTCGCGGGTCTGTTCATCCTCGCCACCTGGAATCTGATGCTGGGCTTCGGGCCCTCGGGATTCGCCGGGGCGATGGCCCTCGCCATCCTGATGATGCCGGTCGTGGTCCGCTCCACCGAGGAGATGCTCAAGCTCGTCCCCAACGAGCTCCGCGAGGCCTCCCTGGCCCTCGGCATCCCGAAGTGGCGCACCATCCTGAAGGTGGTCCTGCCGACCGCGATCGGCGGCATCACCACGGGCGTCATGCTCGCGGTCGCCCGCATCACCGGCGAGACGGCCCCCGTCCTGCTCCTCGTGTTCGGTACGAAGCTGATCAACCCGAACCCCTTCGAAGGCGCCCAGTCCTCGCTGCCGCTGTACGTGTACGAGCAGTACGCGGTCGGCACCGACGCCGCCGTGGCCCGCGCCTGGGCCGCCGCGCTCGTCCTGATCGCCTTCGTCATGATCCTCAACCTGGTGGCCCGCGGCATCGCCCGCTGGAAGGCCCCGAAGACCGGCCGCTGACCGCGGCTCTTTGGAAGTGAACTGATATGGCCAAGCGAATCGACGTCAGCGGCCTCTCCGCGTACTACGGCGCCCACAAGGCGATCGACGACATCTCCATGACGGTCGAGCCCCGCTCGGTGACGGCCTTCATCGGCCCCTCCGGCTGCGGCAAGTCGACCTTCCTGCGCACCCTGAACCGGATGCACGAGGTCACCCCCGGTGGCCGCGTCGAGGGCAAGGTGATGCTGGACGACGAGAACCTGTACGGCTCCCACGTCGACCCGGTCGCCGTGCGCCGCACGGTCGGCATGGTCTTCCAGCGCCCGAACCCGTTCCCCACCATGTCGATCTTCGACAACGTGGCGGCGGGCCTGCGCCTGAACGGCTCGTACAAGAAGTCCCAGCTCAACGAGATCGTCGAGCGCTCCCTCAAGGGCGCGAACCTCTGGAACGAGGTCAAGGACCGGCTGAACAAGCCCGGCTCCGGCCTCTCCGGCGGTCAGCAGCAGCGTCTGTGCATCGCCCGCGCGATCGCGGTCGAGCCCGAGGTCCTGCTGATGGACGAGCCCTGCTCGGCGCTCGACCCGATCTCCACCCTCGCCATCGAGGACCTGATCGGCGAGCTGAAGGAGCGCTTCACGATCGTCATCGTGACGCACAACATGCAGCAGGCGGCGCGGGTGTCGGACCGTACGGCCTTCTTCAACCTCGCGGCCGTGGGCCAGCCGGGCAAGCTGATCGAGCTCGACGACACCGACCGCATCTTCTCCAACCCGAGCGTCCAGGCGACCGAGGACTACATCTCCGGCCGCTTCGGATAGCCCATCGACCATGCGGCTCGGCCGCGTGGCGTCCTGCGGTGCTGCATGGCGGTGCCACCGCACGACGAAGGGCCCGGCTCCCCCACAGGGGAGCCGGGCCCGTTTCCGTACCGTCGGAGCGTGCGTCAGCCGAAGAACAGCCTGACGATGTAGTAGCTCACCGCCGCCACCAGCGCCGCGGCCGGCATCGTGATGAACCACCCCAGGATGATGTTCTTGGCTACGCCCCAGCGCACCGCGTTCACGCGCTTGGTGGCCCCCACGCCCATGATCGCCGAGGTGATCACATGCGTCGTGGAGATCGGCGCGTGGAACATGAAGGAAGCCGTGTACATCACGGACGCCGCCGTGGTCTCCGCCGCGAAGCCCTGCGGCGGGTCCAGCTCGATGATCCGGCGGCCGAGGGTCCGCATGATGCGCCAGCCGCCCGCGTACGTACCGAGGGACAGCATCACCGCACAGGCGATCTTGACCCAGGCCGGGATCGCGTCGCCGGCCTGCTCGACGTCGGCGATGACCAGGGCCATCACCACGATGCCCATCGTCTTCTGGGCGTCCTGCAGACCGTGGCCGAGCGCCATGCCCGCCGCCGACACCGTCTGGGCGATCCGGAAGCCGCGCTTCGCCTTGCTCGGGTTCGCCTTGCGGAAGATCCACAGGATCGCGCACATGACCAGATAGCCCAGGAGCAGACCGACGACCGGCGAGATGAACATCGGGATGACGACCTTCTCGAGCACCCCGGACCAGATCACGTCGATCCCGCCCGCGAGCGCCGCGCCCACCATGCCGCCGAACAGCGCGTGCGAGGAGGAGGACGGAAGACCGAAGTACCAGGTGATCAGGTTCCAGGCGATCGCGCCGACGAGCGCGGCGAAGAGGATGCCCATCCCCTTGCTGCCTGCGGGCGTCTCGATCAGGCCCTTGCTGACCGTCTTGGCGACGCCGCTGCCGAGGAACGCGCCCGCCAGGTTCATCACCGCCGCCATCGCCAGCGCCGCCCGCGGGGTCAGCGCCCGGGTCGACACGGAGGTGGCGATGGCGTTGGCGGAGTCGTGGAAGCCGTTCGTATACGTGAAGCCGAGCGCGACACCGATGGTCACGACCAGAGCGAAGGTGTCCACGAAGCTCAGGACTCCTTGACCGCGATGGTCTCCACCGTGTTCGCGACGTGCTCGAAGGCGTCGGCGGCCTCTTCCAGCACATCCACGATCTGCTTGAGCTTGAGCACCTCGATGGCGTCGTACTTGCCGTTGAAGAGCGTCGCGAGGAGCTTGCGGTGGATCTGGTCCGCCTGGTTCTCCAGGCGGTTGACCTCGATCCAGTACTCGGTGAGGTTGTCCATCGTCCGCAGGTGCGGCATGGCCTCGGCGGTCAGCTCCGCGGCGCGGGCCAGCACCTCGATCTGCTGCTCGACACCCTTGGGGAGTTCCTCGACGTTGTAGAGGACGACCAGGTCGACGGCCTCCTCCATGAAGTCCATGATGTCGTCGAGGGACGACGCGAGATTGTAGATGTCCTCGCGGTCGAACGGCGTGATGAACGAGGAGTTCAGCTGGTGGAAGATCGCGTGGGTGGCGTCGTCACCGGCGTGTTCCGCTGCCCGCATCCGCTCCGCGATCTCGACCCGGGCGGAGGCGTCCGCTCCGAGCAGTTCCATCAGGAGCTTCGAGCCCGTGACGATGTTGTCCGCGGACGCGGCGAACATGTCGTAGAAGCTCGTCTCCCTGGGGGTCAGACGAAATCGCACGTGGGGTCCTCGGGGTGCTGGGTTTCGGTCAGGCTGATGCTAGGCGCATCATCCGGCCACGGCTAACCGGCGTCCCCTCAGTGTCGCCCATCAGGCACAGTGGCATGCACGGACCCCCGCCCGGATCGACGGGGATCGGTACCATATACCCACGAGGGGTATACCCACCCCTTTATGGACAACGGGAGGACGCGATGACGACCACCGAGGCGGACCAGGCCACCCCCGAGGCCGTCGAGCCGACCGTCGTGCCGGCCGACCACGACCACGGCGTGCACGGTTACCACAAGCAGAAGGACGAGCACCTCAAGCGGCTGCGCCGTATCGAGGGCCAGATCCGCGGTCTTCAGCGGATGGTGGACGAGGACGTCTACTGCATCGACATACTCACCCAGGTCTCCGCGTCCACGAAGGCCCTGCAGTCCTTCGCGCTCCAGCTCCTGGAGGAGCACCTGCGCCACTGCGTGGCGGACGCGGCGCTGAAGGGCGGCGACGAGATCGAGGCGAAGGTCGAGGAGGCCACGAAGGCCATCGCGCGGATGCTGCGTACCTGAGCCCCGGACCCGCCGGCCGGCTCAGCCGGCCCGGCCGGCTCCCTCGGCTCTTTCGGCCTGTTCGGCTCGCTCGGCTCGCTCGGCGGCCACCCTCAGTACCTCGTCGATGCGGTCGGCACTGAGACGCTCCCCGTCGGCGGCCGACGCCGCGATGATCAGTTCGCCGCACAGCTCGATCTCGGCGAGGGCGACGCGGTCCTGGTCGATGGGGAATGTAGCGGTACCGGGCGGAGCCACGCGGTTTCACCTCTTCCTGCCGACGTCGGTCTCCCAGCGTAGGGACCGCGCCACGCGCCGCGCATGACACGTCCGGACCATTTGGGGAGTGGCCCGGGAAGAGTGGCCTACGGGTGGCTCGTCACACCTTGATCTTCCCGGCGTAGATGTCCTCGCGGGCCGGCAGCCGTACCTCGACGGGCGTGCCGAAGGCGTACAGCAGGGTCGTCGACGCGACCGCGACGTCACGGCCCTGGTTGGCGAAGCTGAACTGGTGCCGGACCTTGCGCAGCCGCCCCTCGTCGTCCAGATAGGCGTCGAAGGGCACGGTGTCCTTGGTGAACCCTTTCGCCGCCGCGGCCAGCGCTCCGCGCACCTGCGGCGAGGCCGCCCGCGCGGCCACCGCGATGTCGGCGATCCCCCGGTAGTGGCTGACTCTCACCCCCGCGAGATCGACCTCGCCGACGTAGACCACCTGCCGTACGCCGCGCAGCAGCTCGACCGCGGCGGCGGGATCGGTGGCCCCGCCCGTGACGAGGTTGCCGTCGTCGAGCGTGGTCGTGTCGACCCGGACCCATTTGTCGGCGGGCACCCCGGCGCCGCGGTTCTTCATGTAGAGCGCGCCGGGGCTGAAGAGTTCGGTGATGGGCCGGTGTGCGCCGGCGCCGGCGGCGTCCTTGGGCAGGACGACCTCAAGGCGGCCCGTACGCCTGCGGAAGTCGTAGCCGCCCTCGCCGCGGATGGTCACTCTGGTCCCGCCGGCCGCCATCTCCATGGACGTGGTCGCCTTCGACGTCCCGGCGCGGGTCAGCACCTCGGCCGCGTCCCGCACGGTCGCCGTCGGATCACCGCCGGGCTTGGCGTCCGCGGGTGCGGAACACCCGCTCGCGGCCGCCCCGACCAGGGCGGCGACGACGGCGATCGCCCCGCCCCCACGCCCGTACCTCCGCACCACCATCGCCTGCCAACCCCCAACGCCGTGCCGCTGCTTGTCCGGGACCCGCCCGACCCGCATAACGACGGTCACGGCGACCCGTCACGCGCAGTACGGTGGGTCCGTGCATGAGCAGGCCCCGCATCACACGACCACGACGGAGCGCGGCTCCTTCGCGATAGCCACGTGCAGCTGTGGCTGGACCGGCCCGGCGCGCAGATCCCGGGACCGGGCCCGCACGGACGCGCGGACCCACACGGCGACGCCGGCGCCGCAGGGGGCGCTGGGCGGGCAGTCCTGAGGCGGAGAGCGCTCGGGCCGATCCCCGCCGGCCGGCCTCAGGCGGCCAGGTCGCTCTCGCCGGAGCCCAGCCGGGGCTCGGGGAGGTCGAGGGCCTCGGGCCGGGGGCGGCGCTCGGCGGCGCGCCGGGAGCGCACGAGCCGGGCTCCGTGCTTCGACCGGGCCACGGCGGAGACCACCGGGGTCAGCAGGGCGAGCGCGAGCGGCGCGAGGAGCAGGGCCACCGCCGTACCGAGGGCGAACCCGCCGATGACGTCGGTGGGGTAGTGCACGCCCATGTAGACCCGGCAGAAGCCTTCGGCGAAGGCGAGGCCGATCGCGGCCAGGCCGAGCTTGCGGTGGGCGACGAACAGCCCGACGCCGATGGCCATCGCCATGGTGGCGTGGTCACTGACGAAGGAGAAGTCGGTCTTCCCGTCGACGAGGACCTCCAGCCCCTGATGGTCCTTGAACGGCCGTGGGCGCTCGACGAATCCGCGAATGGGGATGTTGACGAGGAGGGCGACACCGGCCGCGAGCGGGGCCCAGACGAGCCCGGCGAGGCCGGAGACCGAGTCGGCGACGCTCCCCCGCCGGCGGATGCTCGCCCAGCACCAGAGGGCGACGAGGACGAGGCCGAGCATGATCCCGTACTCGCCGACGAATCCCATGACCCGGTCGAACCACGGAGGCGCGTCCTTCGCCAGCCCGTTGATGTCGTAGAGCAGGCCGACATCGGGGTTCGAACCGTCCGATGCGAGTCCAGCCATCTGCCGCGGCCCCTTGCCTTGTCATGTGAGTCGACCCTGAGCGGTCGAAATCAGGGAACGAACCGCCTGAGGCCAGCGTTCCGCTCTTTCCCGAGAATCACCATGACGTTACCGAAGAGTGACACGTCGTCGCAGCTCAGGGCCATTGCCTAACGGAGAGTTCCAGCCATGTGGCCGGTGCCGCACCGACTCCCCGTCAGACTTCCGGCGGCCCGCTGGGCAGCGCCGCCGCACCGTCCCGGGTGACTCGGGTCGCACCGAAGTAGTCCGGTGTGTCGATCTTCGTGAACCGGATCACGGCCCCGGTGCGCGGGGCGTCGATCATATAGCCGCCGCCGACGTAGATGCCGACATGCCTGATGGCACGGGAGTTGGTGAGGTCGTCGGAGAAGAAGACGAGATCACCGGGCAGCAGTTCGTCACGGGACGGATGAGGCCCGGCGTTGTACTGGTCGTTGGCGACGCGCGGCAGCTCGATCCCGACGCTCCGGTACGCGGCCTGGGTCAGCCCGGAGCAGTCGAATCGGCCATTCTGCGCCGCTGTCCCCGTACCGCCCCAGAGATAGGGGGTGCCGAGCTTCTGCTGCGCGAAGTAGATGGCCCCGGCCGCCTGCCGGGAGGGATCGACCCGGCCGACGGGCCGGGCGAAGCTCTTCTCCAGGGAGCGGATGATCCGCACGTAGTTCTGCGTCTCGCTGATCCGCGGGACGCCGCCGGACTTTATGACGCGGTACGCCCCCGCGTTGTACGCGGCGAGCATGTTGTTCGTCGGGTCGCCGGGCACGTCCTTCACGTAACCGGCGAGCTCGCAGTCGTACGAGGCGGCGGACGGGATCGCGTCCGCGGGGTCCCAGACGTCCCGGTCCCCGTCGTTGTCCCCGTCGATACCGTGCCCGGCCCAGGTGCCGGGGATGAACTGGGCGATGCCCATGGCGTTGGCCGGCGAGACGACCCTCGGATTCCAGCCGCTCTCCTGGTACAACTGCGCGGCCAGCAGCGCCGGGTTGATGGCGGGGCAGAGGTTCCCCCACCGCTGCACCAGCCCCTGGTACGCGGCCGGCACGGCCCCCTTGGCCAACCCGACGGTGCCGTTCCGGGCGTCCCCGGCGCCTCCGAACAGCCCGGCGGCGGCGGAGTAGGTCCCCACGACCAGCAGCGCGACAAAGCTGAGGCACGCGCCGACCACCCCACCGGCCACCCACCAAGCCCTGCCCACCGCGCGCACCTTACGCACCGTCAACCACCCCTAGGCCCTCGGTAGTCCACCACCCGGCAGTCTAGGCGCCAGGACCGCCGATCAGGGGGCGGTCGAGGCGGAGGACGCCGGGCCGTCGGCCCGGCGCCACCACCCCAAGAGTGGAACAACGACGATCATTGCCCGGAGTCACCCACCGTGATACACAGAGTGACCATACGCTTCTTCGCATGGAAACCGGCCATACCGCCGCAGGTCAAGACGGTCAGACCGGTCAAGTGTGCGGGGATCGGGTAAAGAGAGCCGTCAAGCCGTCACACGCGGGCGGTTTCATCAGCGAAGATAGGACGATGACCCATGCCATCCGGCAGGGGCGATGAACTACCCAACAGGGGCGGTGAGTTACATGTACCTGGCGGCCGAGAAGGGCGACATCACCACCATCATCGGTGGAATCGCCCCGAACTGGGGGCCTTTCGGGACCCTGGGCAATGAGGCCAAGGTGATGATCGAGGTCGTGATGGCCGTGGCCATCCTGCTCTGCCTCGGCATCGCCATCTGGGGAGCGGCCAAGCAGCGCATCGGCGCGACCGCCCTCCGGGACACGTTCAGCGCCGAGCAGGGCAAGGGGCTGATCGTGGCCGGCCTCACCGGCGTCTTCATCATCGGCTCGCTGGGGACGCTGTTCACCATCGTGTACGGGATGGCTGTCTAACCACCGAGGTCAGATCCCTGATGTCCAGTCACCACACCGCGCCCGCGCGGAGACCAGAACGGCTTCTGTCGTACCCGCGAACGGTTGAGGGGGCGTACCCGTCATGAGCCTCGGCGACGAGAACGACGGCTTCGGCGGAGTGGGCGGCTCGGGCCAGACCCGTACGCGCCTGCCCGAGGGCGGCAGCGGTGACGTCTACGGCGGCGCCAGGCGCCCACCGATGCGCAGCTCGCGCTCGCTGATCACGGTGGTGGGTGTGGTGGTCCTGCTGATCGCCGCGATCGCCTTCGCGAACCGCGGCGGCGGCGGTGAGGCCACGGACACGGCGGGCTCGACCACGGACAAGACCCCCGCCGGCGCGGGCGCCCCGACCTCGGCGACGGGCGTCCGCCCGGTGACGGGCAAGAACGGCCAGATCCCGATGGGCTTCGCCCACGACGAACAGGGCGCGCAGAGCGCGGCGTCGAACTACGCCGTGGCCCTCGGCTCCGCCGAGATGTTCCAGGCGGAGCCCCGGCGCGACATCGTCCAGGCCATCCACGACCCCGCCGTCGTCACCGGCCTGCTCAAGAGGCTGGACGACTCCTACTCACCGGGATTCCTGGCGAACGTCGGCCTCGACGCGAACGGCACCGCACCGGCCGGCATGACCTTCGTCTCGCGCACGATTCCGGTCGGCTCGAAGGTACGGGACTTCACCGGCGCGTCCGCCACCGTCGACGTCTGGTGCACCGGCCTCGTGGGGCTGGCCGGTGAGGGCTCGACCAAGCCGGTCACCTCCAACTGGTTCACCATCACCCAGAAGCTCCGGTGGGTGGAGAACGACTGGAAGGTCGTCTCCTCGGAGCAGGCCGAAGGCCCGACCCCCGTCAACGGCGACAACCGCGCCTCGATGGCGGACGAGATCGCCAAGGCCGTCGAGGGCTACGGAGGGTTCACCTATGCCCGCTGACCGACGTCCCCGTGTCCGTCCGCTCATCACGCTGGCCGCGGCGCTGCCCGCGACTCTGGTCCTGCTCCCGGCGCGCGCCCACGCCGCCCCCACCCCGACGCCCACGCCGTCGCCCAGCACGAGCAACAATCCGTGCGACCTCATCGTCGGTCAGGCCAGAGAGCTCTGCGAGGACGGCGACCCCGGCGGCACCCCCCGTCTCAACGACCCCACCTCCGCCCTCGACCCCCTCTCCTCCCTCGCCCGCGGCTGCGCCGACGCCGCCGTCTCCATCGTCGACGCGCTCTCCAAGGCCGTGAAGGAGACCGCCGACGTCGACTTCACCAACCCCGACTTCCTCGCCCGCTACGCCATCGTCTTCGCCGCCGCCACCGTCCTCACCCTCATCCTCTGGCTGCTGGCCGTCGCCAAGCGCGCCATCCGCGGCGTTCCCCTCACCACCGCGATCTCCGAGGCCATCGGGTTCCTCTGGCTGACCGTCCTCGCCTCCGCGTTCACGCCGCTCATCCTCTACACCGTCGTCTCGGCGACCGACGCCGTCACCGAGGTCATCGCGTCCGGGACCGGCCAGCAGACCGACGTCTTCTTCGGGAGCTTCAAAGAAGCCCTCCAGAAGGGCGACAGCATCGGTGGCGGGCCCATCATGCTGATCATCGTCTCGCTGGTGACCGTGCTCGCCGCCGGCGTGCTCTACCTCGAGCTGTTCCTGCGCGCCGTGCTGCTCTACGTCGGCGCCCTCCTCGGCGTCGTCGTCTACTCCGGGCTCGTCGACAAGAACATGTGGGGCCACGTGCGCCGCTGGGCCGGGATCATGATCGCGGTCATTCTCGTCAAGCCCGTCATCGTCATCGTGCTCGGTCTCGCCGGCGCGCTCTCCTCCGGCACCGGGCCCGACGCGTTCTCCGCCGTCGTCTCCGGGCTCGCGATCATCCTGCTCGCCATCTTCGCCTCCGCGATGATCTACCGGTTCGTCCCCGGCTTCGGCGACGAGATCGTCGCCTCCCGCGACAACCGGCTCCACCGCTCCGGCGAGAACGCGGCCGCCGCCGTGATCTCCTCCCCCGCCTCCCTCGTCTCGCAGGGCATCAAGACCCACAGCGCCCGCGGCGACGGCGGAGGCGGCCAGTCCAACGCCGCCGGCGGTGGCGCCCGGCCCGCCAACCCCCTCGCCGGAGGCGTCGCCGCCCACAGCAGCCGCGGAGGCGCGGCCGGGGGCGGCGGCGGAACTGTCCCCTCCGCCGCACCCCCGCCGCGTAGCAGCAGCCCCACGACAGGCACCCCGCACAGCAACCGAAAGAACTCTGGAGGTGGAGGGCGTTGACGACCCAGTCCCAGCCGGTCACGCCCCGCCGTACGTATCTGATCGGCCGCGCCCGGCCGAACGCGATCGTCGGCAAGAACCGCGAGACCGGCGAGATCGCGCTGATCATCGCCGGCGCGTTCCTCGGCATGATGAGCGGGTTGATCGTCCCCGTCCTGACCCTGCGGATCGTCCTGCTCATGGGCTTCCCGCTGCTCGCGCTCGCCGCGGTGTACGTCCCGTACAAGCACCGCACCTTCTACAAATGGTTCGAGATCAACCGCAGTTACAAGCGCTCCCTCAAGCGCGGCACCGCCTACCGCTCCACCGCCGTCGAAGCCGGCACCCGGCTCGACGGCCGCGAGGTCGAGGTCGGGCCGCCGCCCGGCATCGGCCGGATCAGCTGGATGTCCGCGCCCTTCGGCCCGGACGAGATCGCCGTCCTCCTCCACGCCGACCGGCGGACCGTCACGGCGGCCATCGAGATCGAGGGCCCGGGCGTCGGCCTGCGCGACAGCGAGGACCAGGAGGCCCTGGTCGACCGTTTCGGCACGCTCCTCAAGCACGTCGCCAACGGGGACGGCTTCGTCACCCGCCTCCAGATGCTCGCCCGCACCCTCCCGGCCGACCCCGACGCCCACGCCAAGGACGTCGCCCAGCGCGGCGACCCCCACGCGCCCGCCTGGCTCCAGGAGTCGTACGAGCAGCTCCAGTCGATGGTCTCCACCTCCAGCGAGCAGCACCGCGCCTACCTCGTCGCCTGCATGCACTACACCCGCGAGCTCGCCGCCGAGGCCAACGCCATGGCCCGCGCCGCCCGCCACGCCTCCGGCGCCCGCAAGCTCGACCGCGACGCCGGCCTCGCCGTCGTCATGGCCCGCGAACTCACCGACATCTGCGCCCGGCTGGCGGAAGCGGACATCAGGGTCCGCCAGCCCCTCGGGCAGTCCCGGCTCTCCTCCCTCGTGCACTCCATGTACGACCCGGACCACCCCATCGACCACATCCAGGCCATGACGAAGCGCAACGCCTGGCCCGCCGAGCTCGACGCCATGGAGCCCACCTACCTCCAGGCCAAGACCCGCGAGTCCTCCACCCGCGCCCCGTGGTGCCACGCCACCGCCTGGGTGAAGGAGTGGCCGATGACCCCCGTCGGCGTCAACTTCCTCGCCCCGCTCCTCGTCCACACCCCCGACGTCATCCGCACGGTCGCCGTCACCATGGACCTCGAACCCACCGAGGTCGCCATCGAGCGCATGCTCACCGAGAAGACCAACGACGAGGCCGAGGCCTCCCGCCAGGCCAAGATGAACCGCACCGTCGACCCGCGCGACATCGCCGCCCACGGCCGGCTCGACCAGCGGGGTGAAGATCTCGCCAGCGGCGCGGCGGGCGTCAACCTGGTCGGGTACATCACTGTGTCGTCGCGTTCGCCCGAGGCCCTGGCCAGAGACAAGCGCACGATCAGGGCCTCCGCCGGCAAGTCGTATCTGAAGCTGGAGTGGTGCGACCGCGAGCACCACCGGGCCTTTGTGAACACCTTGCCGTTCGCGACCGGCATCCGCCGCTAGCCGCTAAGGGGCCCGTGCCAATGCGAGATCCGCTCTCCGCCGTCACCGAGGCGTTCACCTCCTTCCTCTTCGGGAAGGTGGAGACGACACGGCTGCCCGTCCGCACCTCGACCGGGCAGGCCCAGGCCGTCTACCTGCCCACGGCCGCCCCCGGCCTCGGCGACTCCGGCGTGATCATCGGCCGCGAGGTGTACAGCGGCAAGGGGTACATCTACGACCCGTTCCAGCTGTACGGCCAGCAGCTCCCGGCCCCCCACTGGCTCGTCCTGGGTGAGTCCGGCAACGGAAAGTCCGCGCTGGAGAAGACGTACGTCCTGCGCCAACTCCGCTTCCGGGACCGCCAGGTCGTCGTCCTCGACGCCCAGGGCGAGGACGGTGTCGGCGAGTGGAACCTCATCGCCCAGGAGCTGGGGATAACCCCCATCCGCCTGGACCCGATGGTCGCCGTCGACTCCGGCATCCGGCTCAACCCGCTCGACCCGTCGATCACCACGACCGGGCAGCTCGCCCTGCTCCGTACGATCATCGAGGTCGCGATGGGCCACGGCCTGGACGAGCGCGCGGGCTTCGCGCTCAAGGTCGCCCACGCCTACGTCACCGAGCACATCACCGACCGCCAGCCGATCCTCACCGACATCGTGGAGCAGCTGCGCCACCCGAAGGCCGAGTCGGCCGAGGCGATGAACGTCGACATAGACGATGTACGGGCCTGGGGCCTGGACGTCGCGCTCGTCCTCGACCGGCTGGTCGACGGTGACCTGCGCGGCATGTTCGACGGCCCGACGACCGTCGGCATCGACCTCGACGCCCCGCTGATCGTCTTCGACCTGTCCCACATCGACCGCAACTCGATCGCCATGCCGATCCTGATGGCGATCGTCGGCGTCTGGCTGGAGCACACCTGGATCCGCCCCGACCGGAAGAAGCGCATCTTCCTGGTCGAGGAGGCCTGGCACATCATCAACAGCCCGTTCGTGGCCCAGCTGTTCCAGCGGCTGCTGAAGTTCGGCCGCCGGCTCGGCCTGTCCTTCGTGGCGGTGGTCCACCACCTCTCCGACGTCGTCGACGGGGCGGCGGCCCGGGAGGCTGCGGCCATCCTCAAGATGGCCTCGACCCGGACCATTTATGCCCAGAAAGCCGACGAGGCCCGCGCCACGGGACGGGTCCTCGGCCTGCCGCGGTGGGCGGTCGAGATCATCCCGACGCTCACCCCGGGCATCGCGGTCTGGGACGTCAACGGCAATGTGCAGGTGGTCAAACACCTCATCACCGAGAAGGAACGTCCGCTCGTCTACACCGACCGAGCGATGACGGAGTCCTCGATCCCGGACGACCTTCCCGAGGACCTGCGGGCCGCGGAGTGGGAGGCGGAGCAGCGGGCCGCCCTCATCGAGCAGCAGGTGAACGACCCCTCCGAGTCAACGGTGGCATGACATGGCGAAGGACCAGCGGGAAGGCGGGGCGCCCGACGGGCTGTTGGTGGGGCTCCTGGGGCTGCTGCTCGGCCTGAGCGTGCTGGTGTGGACGGCGACGGGCCTGGCCGGTCTGTTCGCCAAGGGCGCCTGGCCGACGGGCGTCACGTTCACCAGGACACCGCTCGCCATCCGCGCCCTGATCGGCCGGCCGCAGGACCTGGCGGGCGCGTGGCCGCAGACCCCGGCGGGCGAGCTGTCGGGGTACGGGCTGTTCTGGGGCCTGTTCATCGGCGAGCTGATGGTGCTCGCGGTCCTCATGGTGTTCGCGGTGGGGACGCTGGCGCGGTGGAGAACGGTACGGGCGGCGAGACGGGACGCGGAGGCGTACAGCGCGTACGGTACGGACGGGGTGGCGGCACCGGCACCGCGGACGGCTCCCCCGGCGGAGGCCCGGCCCCCGGCCCGGGTCGCCGCCCAGGTCGCGCCCACGGAGTCCGCTGAGTCCGCTGTACGGGTCGAGCCGGCCGTACGGGAAGAGCCGGTGGTACGGGTCGAGTCAGCCGTACGGGAAGAGCCGGGGGTGCGCGAAGAGCCCGGCCTCCGTGCCCCCGCCGCCCCCGTCCTCCCCTCACCCCGGACTCCGCGCCTGCTCTACGGCTCCCCCGCCGCCCGTCGGCCCTCCGCCCTCCAGGCCGTCCAGGACGCCGAGGGCCCCGCGCTCGTCGTCACCTCCGACCCCACCGTCTGGGCCGACACCAAGGACGCCCGCGGCAAACTCGGCCCCGTCCTCGTCTACGACCCCGGGCACCTCTGCGACACCCCGGCCCGCCTCCACTGGTCCCCCACCGACCGGTGCGAGGACCCCGCCACGGCCCAGGAACGGGCGATCGCGCTCCTCACCCCCGTACGCCCGCCGTCCCGCCTGGACGCCGCCGTCGCCGACACCGCCGAGACCCTCCTGCGCTGCTGGCTGCACGCCGCCGCCGTGGACGACCGCCCGTTCAAGCAGGTCCACCGCTGGGCGCAGGGCACGGGCGCCCACGAACCCGTACGGATCCTCCGTACCCAACCCAAGGCGGCCGGCGGGCACGCCGGGCTCCTGGAGTCGGCGCTGACGGCGTATCCGGAACGACGAGAGATGGCACAGGAGTTGACCGCACGGGCGCTGTCGTCGCTCTTCTCGGTCCACATCCGCGAGGCGTGCACACCGAATCGAACAGATTCGTTGACACTGGCATCTTTCATCGCCGAAGGGGGCACCCTTTATGTGGTGGGCGAACCGGTCGAGGACCCGCGCACCCACCCCGGCGCGATGCCTCTGCTGACCGCCCTGACCGCAAGCGTGGTCGAGCACGGCCGCCGCATGGCCGCACGGTCATCCGACGGTCGGCTCGACCCACCACTCACCGTCGTCCTCGACGACGTCGCCGCCGTCGCCCCGCTCCCCCGCCTCCCCGAACTCCTGGCCCGGGGCCGCGACGAGGGCCTGCCGACCCTGGCCCTCCTCCGCTCCCGCGAACAGGCCCGCGCCCGCTGGCCGGAGCCGCTGCCGCAGGACTGAGGCGCCCGCCCGCACGCGGCGCGACCCTGGCCCGCACGCGGCGCGAGCTAGACGCCCACCGGCCGCCGCAGCTCGTACTCCAGCTCGCTCGCCGTCTCGTGCCCCGGCACCGCCACCCGCTCCCCCGTCGCCACGAACCCGAACCGCCGGTAGAAAGCGGCGGCCCGCGCGTTGTCCTCGTGGACATAGAGCCGCACCCGCCGGATGGCCGGCTCCGGCAGCGACCAGGACCACTCCACGCCCGCCCGGAACAGCTCCTCCGCCAGCCCGGCCCCGCGCGCCTCCGGCCGTACGTACACCGCCACGATGTGCGTCTGGTCGACCGTCGCCGCCTCCCCGAAACGCACCTCGTCCGACGGCCGCTCCACCAGCACCGAGATCGTGCCCGCCCAGCTCCCGTCCGGGGCCTCCGCCACGAACTGCCGGGCGCCGCCCGTCCCGCCCTCGGCAGCGCCCTCCGTCCGCTCCCGCCAGAAGGAGTCCGGCCGCTCGACGGCGTTCTCGTACGTGTCCAGGAAGGCAATGCCCGCGACGGGGTCCCGCAGCGCGGCCAGCCGGATCTCGCGGGCCTTCGCCCACTCCTCGGCCCGGATGGCTCGTATCAAATGGTCCATGCCCGATGGTCTCCACCACCGCACCGCCCCGACAAGCGACTTTCGACGCCGGCCCCCGAAGTTCGTACCCGGTACCCAGCGCGTACGGCCTTCGGCACCCGCCGCCCCTGGGTCCTGGGTCTGGGACGTGCCGCTGACCGCGTTCTGGGTGATCGCCGCCCTCGTGGACGCGAGGGGCGGCTGGGACCAGCCGCCGCGGCCGAACGCACCAGGATCGCCCAGGAGATGCACGACATCATCGGCCACAACCTGTCGGTCGTCACCGGCCTCGTCTCCCCGTCCCACCAGCTGCACGGGGCCGCAACGCCCACGAACGGGCTTGACCCTCACGTCGCGTACAGCGAGTCCGGGTCCTGAACGCAGAAAAGCCCCGCACCAGAAGGTGCGGGGCTTTCCCACAATGATTGTTCGGCGGCGTCCTACTCTCCCACAGGGTCCCCCCTGCAGTACCATCGGCGCTGAAAGGCTTAGCTTCCGGGTTCGGAATGTAACCGGGCGTTTCCCTAACGCTATGACCACCGAAACACTATGAAGATATCGAACCGGAAATCGGCACAGTTCGTTACTTCAGAACTAACACAGTGGACGCGAGCAACTGAGGACAAGCCCTCGGCCTATTAGTACCGGTCAGCTCCACCCATTACTGGGCTTCCACATCCGGCCTATCAACCCAGTCGTCTACTGGG
>NZ_JBSFTU010000010.1:0-154830 GCF_053591435.1 Streptomyces sp. NPDC003027 | reverse complement strand
TTCGCCCGCATGAAGACCTGGAAGATCCTCCGCGACTGCCGCCTGAAAGGCGACGGAGTGCACCATGCCGTGCTCGGCATCGCCCGGATGCACAAACTCGCCCTCGCTGGATAGATCAGCGGCTCGTACGGCGGCAAGCCCTGCCCAGGGCGATCCGGAGATCATTTACGGGACAACCCTTAGGGCCCGGACAGTCGGACCTCACACGCGGCAGAGCTGAGAGCCCTAGTGATCTTCCGTCTCAGTTTCCGTCTCAGTTCGGGTCTGAGGGGGCCGGCTCGGGCCTTCCTCAGCGTCTCCGCCCGCTTCCTCGGCTACGCCCCAGAGTGCGTCACCGACCTGCAGCGGTCAGGTGCTCGCTGGCCTATTCGCGTCCGAGCTGGTGGAGAGACGAAGGATCTTGTCCCAGGTGACCACTAGCCCCGCCGCGGCGGCCGTGGCCAGGGCCACGCCCACAGCTGACGAAGCCAGGGCAAAGACGATGCCGGCGAGACACAAGGTGAACGCAGATCCCCGCAGCACCTGCTGCCGCCATGCTCTGCGCTCGCGGTGGCTGTGCAACAGCCCGTCGGCGGATACGTCCCCAGGTGCGAGATCTTGCAACCGGCCGCTGGCGAGCACTTTCAGGATTCGCTCCACTTCGAGCAGAGCACGCTTCGCACCGTCGATCCGATCAAGCTCAACCCCGTCCCGAAGCTCACGCACGAGGGCAGCGGCTGCTGCGAACCGAGCCACGACCTGGGGCATGGGGTTACGGCCGTCAGGAAGCGCACGTTGCACGGCATACCTCTCCAGCGCGATGGCGAAGTCTTCCAACGCTTGCACTGCCGCAACGTGCGGAGAGTTGAAGGATGATGCCGTCGGAGGCTCCTTCCCTGTTACCTCCAGAGGCTGGAGGAGTGCCTCATAGGCCCTACGCACCGTGACCGTCACGGCCTCGGTTGTCCACCGTTGCATGCCTTGGTTTGTGACAAGGGAGGCGATCACAGCAGTGATCAACATGGGCGTCACCCAGACCCCTATGGCGACGGCGTCGCGCCAGACGTGCCAGCTTGTGCGTTGGATGGCTGCTGCAAGGGCCCCACCCGCTGAGACGGACATCGCGACGGGGACAATCATCTTGAGAGCGAGTGCTCTCCGGGACGCCCGATGCAGGACGTCTTCGCGCTGCAAGTAGTCCAGCGTCGGACGGTCTGGACGCGTCGCCAAGGAGCTGTCGCGAACCTGGCGCACCAGGTGAGCGCGGCGCCGTCTTGCGTGTGCCCGCGCGTGAGCCCAGCAGATCCGTTCCAAGATCGTTCTGTTACGTCGGCGCTGCGAGGTTGCCGTCATGGTCAGGGCCCATATCGACAATGTCCAAGCAGCGAAGATGAGCGCCCCAAACTCGGCTTTCGACACGTCTCCCCCTCCGGAATATCGAGGGGCTCATCCCCATCGCAAGTCCCTATGCCCTGGGGAGGTTCACCAACGCCTCACTGTCAGTACGAAACCCTGTGCGAGCCGAGTACCGTCGATCTGACCACTGCGGGCCCGTGACCAGCACAGGATCAGGCTGCCGACCCGGCAGACGACCCTGCTTCGTGGTCTCAGTTCTAGTCTCATTCGCCGCCGTCCGGCCATGTCCGGACGGGGTCACCCCGAACGCTCCCCCGCAGGTCAGGACGGGTACGGCCCCCGCCGGACCTCCGTACGAACATTTGGAAAGCGTGTTGGGGGCAACCCCTCACGAGTTCGATCTCGTATCCTCCGCGAGTGCCTCACCGGCACGTGAAGGCCCCGACCGGGAAACCGGCCGGGGCCTTCTGCATGCCCCGGTCCGCGCGGGGCCGACAGACCGGGGCCTTCGGATCGGTGGCCTCGGCTGTGGGTCTACGGGTCCAGGAGGCGGGCCGATGCCTCCACGGAGGGCGGGAGGCGGCGGCGGGCACGCAAGGCGGCCGGGAGGCGTTCGAGCGTCTGGCGGAGTGCGTCGCGTGCCTCCGGGTCTCTCGGGGCGGCGGCGGCGAGTCTGCGGGTGTGGCGCAGTGCCACGGGTACCGGGCGGCGCAGCCAGGCCGTCAGGGCGGCGTTGCGGCGCTGGACCGCCGGGCGGCCGGGGCGTACGCCACCGGTCGGTGCGTGGACGGCCACCACGTCGGGGGCGTGGCACACGTCCCACCCGTGGGCCCTCAGGTCATAGGCCAGCAACGTCTCCTCGCCGCCCAGGAACAGCAGCGGGCTGTAGCCGCCCGCCTCCAAGTACGCCTCACGGCGGGCCACGGCCGCGCAGGCCAGGAAGCCCAGGACCCGCGGCCCGGGCAGATCGGCGCCGTCGCCGAGCGGGGACGCCGCAAGCATGGCGTTCAGCGGGTCCGGCGCGCCGCCGGGGCCCACCCGGATCCCGGCGGCGAGCAGCCCGAGCCGCTCGTGGCGGTCCAGCAGGTCCGCGGCGCGCGTCAGGGACCCGGGCTCCCACCAGGAGTCGTCGTCG
The DNA here is from genome assembly GCF_053591435.1 of Streptomyces sp. NPDC003027. Lineage (NCBI taxonomy): Bacteria > Bacillati > Actinomycetota > Actinomycetes > Kitasatosporales > Streptomycetaceae > Streptomyces > Streptomyces sp. NPDC003027. The sequence continues at coordinate 152,360 of NZ_JBSFTU010000010.1, read as the reverse complement.
CTGAACGCCACATAGGGCGTACGGGCGTGCCGTACCCCGACCGTGCGACCCGGCGCGCCCAGATTGAGGCCGGGGGCCAGGACGGTGACCGCCGGCCGCAGCCGCTCGACGGCTTCCCTGGTGCCGTCGGTCGACGCGTTGTCCACGACGATCACCGGCGGACGCTCGGGCATGCCGTCCAGGCGGTCGAGGGTCCGCAGCAGCTGGTCACGGCGGTTGTGGGTGATGACGACCACAGTGGTCCTCGGGTCGGCGGTCACGGCCGGGCTCCCTCCGTCGCTGAATGGGCCGGGAGACGAAGTGCCCCGATCAAGCCGCCCGGGCCGGATGGTCCCAGGGCAGGCCACCGGCCCGGATCGTCCTCCCTCTCGGGAAGGTCGCGCCCTCACGACAGCCGTGGGGCTCCCCCGTCACTCCTCGCTCTTCCTCCTGCTCTGTGCGCGGGCCTCGTCATCCTCCTCGCCGGCCTCGACCCCGGTCAGGGGCTCACCGCTGCCGGTGCCCGCCCGCTGGTACCCCTCCCGGGCGCCTGCGGTGCCGGGTACGACGCGTTCCTGTGCCTGGCGCTCGGAACCCGAGGTGGCTCCCGGTTGCTCCTCGTCGCGCGCCCGCGCGAACCGGTCCTTGCGCGGGGCGGCGTCGGGCGTGTGCTCGCTCATGTCGTGTCCTTCCGCCTGACGGGTGCGTCCGGAGCGCGGCTGCCCGTGAAAGGAGTCCGGGAAACGGCAGGGCGGGCCGCCGGGCGCATGCGGGGCGTGAGGCAGGGAAGGCGCCCGGTGGATGCGATGACCGGAGGTGACCATGCCAGGACGAGAGGAGCTTCCCTCGACGCTGGAGCGCTCGCCCGAGGAGGCGCGGCGCACCTGGATCAAGGCCCATGACTCGGCCGTGGAGCAGTACGGGGAGGGTGAACGGGCGCACCGGGTCGCCTTCAGCGCGCTCAAGCACACGTACGAGAAGGTCGGCGACCACTGGGAGCGCAAGGAACACGGGCGCAAGGGCCCGTCCGACCCGCGTGCCGCGACGCCCCGGGAGCGGCCGGCCCGCAGCGGTGAGGGCGTCGACGAGAACGCCACCAAGCGGCATCTGTACGACCTGGCCCAGCGTCTGGACATCAGCGGCCGTTCCCGGATGAGCAGGTCCGAACTGCTGGAGGCGATCCGTAAGGAGAACCGGTCACGGACGCGCGAGGCCCGTTCCCGGTAGACCGGTGGACCCGGAGCGGTAGACCGGGAGCGACAGAGCGGGTAGACCGGTGGACCGGGAGCGGGGGAGCGGCAGAGCGGGGGACCGATTGCTGTACGGGCGGTCCGGCTCGCCGTCACACGGCCGGGTCCCGTACGCCACGCCCCGCCGCCCGTCCCGCCCCCCTCACTCCCCCGAGTCGTCCGCGAGCACGACCAGCGTCTGGTCCGCCGCCACCAGGTCGTCGAGGGCGCACCTGACCTCGGCCACCACCCCCGAGAACGGGGCCAGGACGCGGTTCTCCATCTTCATCGCCTCGACGATCGCGAGAACCGCCCCCTCCTCGACCCTGTCCCCCACGGCGCACGTCACGCCGACGACCGCGCCCGGCATGGTCGTCTTCACCTCGTTGCCGGCGCTCTCCGCGTCCGCCTGGGCGTACGTCGGAAGGGACAGGACCGTGCGGTAGCCGTCGACGTTGATCTCGAAACCGCCGGCCGTCCGCGTGCCCGACCAGGCGCTGTCGCCCACCCTGCCGCGGAAGAGACCGTTCCGGCTGGTGACGTCGACGGTGAACGGCTGCCCCTCCACCCGGCAGCGCACCCCGGACGGCCGCGGACCGAGGAGCGTGGCCCGCAGCTCGCGCCGGCCGTCGCGCACCACCACCGCGCCCAGGGGCGCGGCCGGGTCCAGAGCGCCCCGGTCGAGCGCACCGGCGGAGCCGTGCCAGGGCGAGGCCGGCCCACCGGCCGGCGACGGCACCTCCATCGCCGCGGCGCACGCGGCGGCCCGGCAGCTCCGGTCGACCTGGCCCCGCTCGGCCACCATCCCGTTGACCAGGTGGGTGTCGAGGCGCCCGGCGACGACCCGCGGTTGGCTCAGCAGGTCACCGAGGAAGCCGAGATTGGTCGTCAGCCCCATCACCGCCGTGGCGCGAACCGCGTCCGTGAGCGTACGCAGCGCGGCCGCCCGGTCCGGCCCGTGGGCCACCAGCTTGGCGATCATCGGGTCGTAGAAGGAGGAGACCTCGCCGGCCCGGTCGAAGGCGGCCTCGACCCGTACCCCGTCGGGCCACTCCACCCGGTCCGCGCGGCCCGGGGCCGGCCGGAAGGACTCGTCCGGGTCCTCGGCGTAGACCCGGCACTCGATCGCGTGGCCGGTCGCGGTGATCTCGTGCTGCGCCAGCGGCAGCCGCTCTCCCGCGGCGACACGTAGCTGCCACTCCACCAGGTCGACGCCGGTGATCTCCTCCGTGACCGGGTGTTCCACCTGGAGGCGCGTGTTGGCCTCCAGGAAGTAGAAGCCGTCGTCGGAGTCGAGGATGTACTCGAAGGTTCCGGCGTTGACGTAGCCGAGCGCCTTCGCGCCGCGCAGGGCCGATTCCAGCAACGCGGCTCGCACATCGGCCGGGAGCCCCACGGCCGGGGCCTCCTCGACGACCTTCTGGTGCCGGCGCTGGAGCGAGCACTCCCGCTCGAAGAGGTGCACGACCTGGCCGTGGGTGTCTCCGAAGACCTGGACCTCGATGTGGCGCGGCCGGGAGACATACCGCTCGGCGAGCAGGCGCCCGTCGCCGAAGCTGCTGCGGCCGAGCCTGACGGCCGCGGCCACCGCCTCGGCCAGGTCGTCCGGGTGGTGGACGACCTGCATGCCCTTGCCGCCGCCTCCGGCGACCGGCTTGAGGATCACCGGGTAGCCGATGCGCTCCGCGTCGGCGGCCAGTTCGTCCAGTACCTCGCTGGCATGCTCGGACCCGGGCAGGACCGGGACGCCGGCGGCGGCCATCAGGGTCCGCGCCGTCGCCTTGTCCCCCATGGCCGCGATGGTCTCCGCGTCCGGACCGATCAGGACGAGGCCCGCCTCCGCGACGGCGGCCGCGAACGCGGGGCTCTCGGAGAGGAATCCGTAGCCGGGGTGCACGGCGTCGCATCCCGTGCGCAGCGCCGCGTCGATGAGACCGTCGATCCGGAGGTAGCTGTCGGTGGCGGGGCCGGGGCCCAGCCGGACCTGCTCGAACGCGCCCTCCAGGTGGGCGGCGGACCGGTCCGCGTCGGAGTGGACGGCCACGTACTCCACGTCCAGGCGACGGCACGTACGGGCGATCCTGCGCGCGATTTCGCCACGGTTGGCGATCAGGACTCGTTTCAGCATCTCCATCACATCCTGAACACGCCGAAGCGCGTCTCCTGCTGAGGGCCGTCGGCGGCCATGGCCAGGCAGAGGGTGAGCCACTCACGGGTGTCGGTGGGGTCCACCACGGCGTCCACCCACATGCGCGCCGCGTAGTACAGCGGGTGGGACTGGCGCTCGTAGGTGTCGATGATCGGCTGCTTGATGGCCGCCTCCTCCTCGGCGGAGAGGGTCCGGCCCTCCTTGGCGAGCTGGTCGCCGCGGATCAGCGCCATCACGGTCGCGGTCTGCTCCCCGCCCACGGCGGTCGACTTGGCGCTCGGCCACATCGCCATCATCCGCGGCCCCATCGACCGGCCGCACATGGCGAAGTTCCCGGCCCCGAAGCTGCCGCCGATCACCAGACTGAACTTGGGCACCTTGGCGCAGGAGACGGCGTTGACCAGCTTGGCGCCGTGCTTGGCGATCCCGGCGGCCTCGTACTCGGCGCCGACCATGAAGCCGTTGATGTTGTGCAGGAACAGCAGCGGGATGTCGCGCTGGACGCAGAGCTCGATGAAGTTGGCGGCCTTCTGGGCGCTTTCGGGGAACAGGACGCCGTCGTTGATCACCACACCGACCGGGTAGCCGCCGATGTGCCCGGTGCCGCACACGATGGTCGGCCCGTACCGGCTGCGGTACTCCACGAACTCGCTGCCGTCCAGCAGCCGTGCCAGCACCTCGCGCGCCGGGATGTGCTCACGGAGGCTGGCGCTGATGATGCCGGGCAGCTCCGCCGGGTCGTACAGCGGCGGGCGCGGTTCGCACGGCGGCGCCGACACCGCCGTCCTGCTGTCGCGGACGGCGATCTCGCGCACCAGCTCGATCGCGTGCTCGTCGTTCTCGGCGAGGTGGTCGGCGACACCGGTGGTACGGGTGTGCAGGTCCGCGCCGCCCAGCGTCTCGGCGTCCACGATCTCACCGGTCGCGGCACGCACCAGCTGCGGTCCGCCGAGGAAGATGGTGCCGTTGCCGCGCACGATCACCGCCTCGTCGCACATGGCGGGGATGTACGCGCCACCGGCCGTGCAGGAGCCCATCACCGCGGCGATCTGCGGCAGCCCGAGGGCGGACATCTCGGCGATGTTCCGGAACATGCGCCCCAGGTGGTACTCGTCCGGGAAGAGGTCCTCCTGCAAGGGCAGGTAGATGCCGCCGGAGTCGACCAGGTAGACGCACGGGAGCCCGTTCTGCCTGGCCACCTTCTGCGCCCGCAGCTGCTTCTGCACGGTGAGCGGGAAGTACGTACCTCCCTTCACGGTCGCGTCGTTGGCGAAGACCATGGTCGGCCGCCCGCCGACCGTACCCACACCGGTGACCAGTGCGGCGGAGGGAACGGGTTCGTCGTACACGTCGTGCGCGGCGAGCTGTCCGATCTCCAGGAACGGCGTCCCCGGGTCGAGCAGCCGCATCACCCGCTGGCGGGCGGTGAGTTTGCCGCGCTCGGCGTGTCTGCGGTGGGCCTTGTCGTTGCCGCCCGCGAGAGCGGCGGCACGCGCCTCCGCGATGAGGGCGCGCTTGTCGTCGAACGCGTCGGCATTGCGGCGGAACGTTTCGGACGAGGTGTCGATGTGGGAGCGAAGGATCGTCATCGGCAGGTGCTGACTGCTCTCGGTTCAGGTGGAAGGTTTCAGCGGTCAGGCGGTGGACGGAGAGGTGGCGGACGGAGAGGTGGCGCGGCGGCTCACCAGGAGCAGGGCCAGCGCGCTGATACCGGTCGCCACGGCCGCCCACACGAGGTCGACGTGCAGCCACACGGCCGCCACGGAGACGACACCGGCGATCGACTGGGCGACGAAGCCGCAGAGAGCCACCGCGTAGGCGCCCTGTGCGGGGACGGCGGTCACCGCGACCGCCATGCTGCTGGGGAACAGGGCCGCCTGGCCGAAGGTCGTGGCGCAGTAGAGCGCGACGAACACGACGAGGGCGGCCGTCGTGGGCAGTCCGGGTACCAGCCAGAGCACGAACATCAGCACCCCGGAGCACGTCATCACCGCGGCGCCGAGACGCATCAGCCAGGCCGAACCGACGGCGGAGACCAGCCGGTTCACCAGCATCGCACCGGCGAAGTAGGCCAGGCCGAACAGCAGCCCCAGGTTGCCGTAGGCGGCCGCGCTCAGACCGAAGCGCTGCTGGGTCACGAACGGCGCCACCTCCTGCAGCAGCACGATGGTGGCGAACCCGAGCCCGCCCGCGACGGTCGGCAGCAGGAACTGCCGTACGCCCAGGATGCCGAGGTAGATCCGCAGCATGCCGGTGGAGTCCCGCTTGTCCCGACCGGGCTCCAGCGGCAGGGTCATCACTCCGATCACCGCGACGGCACCCACCGCGGCCAGGACCGCGAAGCCGGCCCGCCAGTCCGCGTACCGGTCGATCAGACCGCCCAGGAACTGGCCTCCGCCGAGTGCCGACACGAACGCGATCGACAGCACCGACAGCCGGCGGGCGAGCGCGTCGCCGCCGCCGAGATCGCGTACGAAGATCCGGGCGATGATGGCCGCACCGCCGGCCCCGACGCCCTGGACGGCGCGGAGCGCCAGAAGCACGGTGACGGACTGGGTCACCACGAGCAGCACGCTGGATCCGACGAAGAGGACCAGCGAGGCGAGCACCGCCGCGCGCCGCCCGTACCGGTCGGCCGCCCGGCCCCAGAAGACCACGGGCGCGGCCGCGCCGATGACGAACAGCGACACCGACAGCGCGGCGAGACCGCGGGAGGCGTGCAGGTCGTGGGCGACGGCCGGGAGGGCAGGGAGGTAGATGGTGGTGGCCATCTGGGCCATGAACACCAGCAGGCAGCCCACCAGGAGGGTGCGGCGTTCCGGCTTGGGTGCCTGGGGCGCTTGGGGTGCCTGGGGTGTCTTCGGTGCCTGGGGCTGCTCAGACATGGAGGTCCCTCAGCTCCTTGAGCTGACGGCAGAAGTCCTCGATCTCCGCCGTGCTCATGTTGGCGCGCAGCATCAGCCGCAGCCCCGCCTTGCCGCGGGCGATGACGGGGAAGAAGATCGGCGAGGCGTAGTAGCCGCGTTCCAGCAGGGACTGTCCGAGCCGGACCGTCGCGTCCTCGGAACCGATGTCGACGAAACGGATGGGCAGCCCGTCGCCGCTCAGCGCGGTCGGCACAAGGCTGTCGAAGAGGTCGACGTTGCTCCGCAACCGCTTCTGCAGCAGGTCGAGTTCGTCGGAGCGGTGCAGCTCCGCCGAGGCCAGTACGGCCCCGAGGCCGGCGGTGTTGATCCGCTGGGACCACATCAGGGGCCCGCCGTTGCGCAGTGCCACGTCGCGCCGCTCCAGCGACCCGCGGGGCCCGAGGAAGATGGCGCCTCCGGAAGCGCCGAAGCCCTTGTTCAGTGACGTGATGATCAGCGTACGGTCGTTGATCGCGCCCATGGTCTCCAGCACCACGCCGCGGCCGCGCGTCCCGACGGTGGAGATGCCGTGCGCCTCGTCGAAGAAGAGGAACAGGCCGTACTTCTCCTGCAACCGCAGCAGTTCGGCGACGGGCGCCTGGCCGCCGGTGCTGTAGACGCCGTCCGCGACGTAGGCGACCTGGGGGTGCTTGCGGCAGAGGTCCTCGAGGGCGTCGATGTCGTTGTGGGGGATCGTGACGACTTCGGTCTCGTCGGCGACGTTCGCCTTCATGGCGTTGAGGCAGAAGTGGGCGTGCTTGTCGAACACCATCAGCGGGGGTGTCCCGCCGGTCAGCAGGCCGGAGGCGAGCAGGGGCAGGGCGGCCCAGGCGGCGGCGGCACAGGAGGCGACCGTGACGGCCTCCACGTCGAACAGCTCGGAGAGCGCGTCCTCGGCGTCCTTGAGGGCGGCGAAGCGGATGCGCATCCGGGAGGTCGAGGTGTTGAGCGCTCCCTCGGCGAGCACGGCGTCAGCGGCGGCCCGGACGATCTTCGGGTGGGTGTCGAGCCCGAGATACGAGTACGAGGACATGTTGACGAACTCGTGCCCGTCGGCGAGCGAGCGGTGGCGCCCGTCCCCGAGACCGGCGGCGACGATGTCGAACATGCCGGCCTCGGTGGTGACTTCCCAGAAGTCGTGGCTGATCTTCGCCGACTTCTTGATGTTCATGAACGTGTGCACGGCAAGGCTCCAGGGGGATGCGGCAGGGGGCGGGGCAGGGTCGGGGAGACGCCCTGAAAGTGCGGGCCCTAGGGGTACGGGCCGTAGGGGTGCGGTCCCTAGGGGTACGGTCCCTAGGGGTGCGGTCCCTAGGGGTACTCGTAGAAGCCGCGGCCCGTCTTGCGGCCGAGCAGTCCGGACTCGACCATGCGCGACAGCAGCGGTGGCGGCGAGTACAGCGGCTCGCGGAACTCGCCGTAGAGGGCCTCGGCGGCCGCGGCGACCACATCGAGTCCGACCATGTCGCACAGGCGCAGCGGGCCCATGGGGTGACCACAGCCGAGTTGCATGCCCTGGTCGACGACCTCGGCGGACGCGAAGCCCGACTCGACCATGCGTACCGCCGCGACCAGGTAGGGCACGAGCAGGGCGTTCACCACGAAACCGCTGCGGTCACCGGACGGGATGGGCTGCTTCCCCAGCTGCTCGGCGAGGAAGACCTCGACGCGGTCACGTACGGACTCGTCCGTGAGCAGCGTCGGCACCACCTCGACCAGCGGCATCGAGCTCACCGGGTTGAAGAAGTGGATGCCGACGACGCGCCGCGGGTGCGTGGCGGCGCGGGCGAGGCGCGTGATGCTGATCGCCGAGGTGGTGGAGGCCAGCACGGCGTCCTCGTCGACCACCTTGTCGAGGGTGGCGAAGAGCTCGGTCTTGAGCGCCTCGTCCTCGGGAATCGCCTCGACGACCAACTGCCTGTCGGCGAGGTCGCCGAGGTCGGTGGTGACGAAGACGCGGGCCACCGCCGCGTCCCGCTCGGCCTGGGTCAGCTTCCCCTTGGCGACACGCCGGTCCAGGGCTGCCGCGATCCGTCGCGGCGCGGAGGTCAGCGAGGACTCGCGGGACACGGCGAGGCGAACGTCCAGGCCGCTGAGGGCGCAGAGTTCGGCGATCCCGGCACCCATCGTGCCCGACCCGACGACACCGACCCGCTCGACCGGACGGGCGGCGGCGTGGGGGGCCGGCGCCGGGTGGGGGGCCGCCTCGGGGGCGACCCGGCCGGCGGTGGTCTCCGTCGCGGTCCCGTTCACAGCCGTACCCCCTGCGGCACGGCGGCGGCGCGGGAAGCCGCGGGGACGGTTCGGTGACCGCCGTCGAAGCGGTTTCTTTTCGTGGCCCTGTTGAATGCGCGCACCGTCGTACTCCAGAGATTCTGCGAATGAGCTCCGCCGGGCAGCTCATGGCCGCCCGGCGGATTTCGAAGAATTCCCAAGCACTGTGCGCACTGTCAATCGGCAATTAACTGCCGGTTCCGCAATCCGGACGAAGCCACCCAGAGCGGCGGACCGGGAAAATTTGCCGGTCCATTCCCATTGAATCCTGCGACGGCTCCTGTGTATTCAGTTCATGAGCACGACCACGAAGCGCAGTTGCTGGTGTCCCGCCGGGATCAGCACCTGGGTCACCACGTCGATCACTTCAGGAGACACATGCGGTAGCCGTAGCCGGAAGGTGTGCCCGTCCCGGTTGGCGACGACGCAGTTCCGACCGCGCCAGAACTCGGCGCAGTCCGGGTCCCGCAGGACGTCCCGGAGCAGGGCCACGAGATCGGGGTCGTCGGGGTGCTGCGCCATGGCGAACCGGACCATCGCCAGGTAGATCCGGGCATGCCGCTCCCAGTCGAGCAGCTGCTCGCGCGCTTCGCCGGACAGCAGCACCCACCGGATGAGGTTGGCGCCCGGAGCGAGGACCCACGGGAACCACTCCGCCATCGCCTGGTTGTGGCCGACGATGTTCCAGCAGCTGTCGACGAGGTAGGCGGGCCTGGGCAGCTGCCGGTCGAGCTGCGCTTGCAGGGGCGACAGATCCGGGGGGCGCCGGGAGACCGGCGGGGCGACGTACGGGGTGCCGCCGAGGGCGTAGAGGTAGAGCGTGGCCCGCTCGTCGGCGTCGAGCAGAAGCACGTCCGCCAACCCGGCCAGCACCCGCCGGTCCAGCCGGGGCAGGGCGCCCCGCTCCAGGTCGCGGTACCAGCGCTCGCTCATACCGACGCGCCCGGCGACTTCGATCTGCGGCAACGCTTTTCCGAGATTGAGTCGCTCACCGGCCCGCTGACGCCAACTGCGCAGCAATGCGCCGATTGCTGGGGGCTCCTCAAAGCGCTCTGCAGTGTCCCCCGGGAGCACCATCGCCCTGTTCTCCGTTCTGTTTTTTCTATTTCGGTACGCTGACCCGCCCTCAGGCGCCGCGTGTGAATTGAATCACCGCTGTGCGGGGCGTCCGTCAGGAGTGGCTACTGGCCAGTAAAGGATGCTATCCCGGCCAACGTCCCGCCCCGCCGATCCGCCGACGACCTACGGCCCGCCCGCCGACACCCACGCCGCGCCAGGCCGCGCCGCCCTTCACCGGTTCGAGCGACGCGCGGAGGAAGTGACGTTCCGCCCGACCGGGCGCTCTGTGATCGTCGGAATACTCGCCGCTACGCCCCTCTGGGCGCTCTCACTCTGGAGGAAAGATGCGGAAGTTGGCGACGGTCGCGGTGGCGGCGGGGTTGTTCGTCGGGGGGATGGGGGCCGCGGTGGCGGACGGATGGCGCAAGATCCCGCCGCTGACGACCGCCGGCGTCCACTTCGCCGAGGGGAGGTACGAGTGGGAGCCCAAGGGGCAGGGCCACGGAGGCCTCCACTTCAGGGGCTGGCTGCGGGACACCGCGAAGAACGACGGCCACAACGTCTACCTGGACACGAAGGTGGAGGGCTATGCCTGGAAGCGGTTCAAGGGCGTACAGAAGAAGAGCGTCCTCCTGGACAAGGTGATCTACGACGGCGCCGTGCTGCAGACGGGTGAGGCGTGGCTCCGCGCCTGTCGCGACCGAGGCTCCCTGCGCCCGGACAACTGCTCGGACACCATGTACTACAAGCGCTGAGTCCGCTGGTCCGACGTCTCGGAGGCCGCCGTCGCGGCCTCCGTACGCAAGGAGTTCGCATCACGATGGACGCCATTCTCCGCGCCGAGGGCGTGGACCTCTTCTACGGAACGCACCAGGCCGTCAGCGGTGCGGACTTCTCCCTGCGAGCCGGTGAAGTGGCCGCCGTCATGGGAAGCAGCGGATCGGGCAAGTCGTCGCTGCTGTACTGCCTGGCCGGAGTTCTGGCTCCGTCGCACGGCACGGTGTCCTTCGACGGAACCGCCTTCTCGACGCTCGACGACGACGCGCTGAGCACTCTGCGACGGGAGCGCTTCGGCTTCGTCTTCCAGTACGGGGAGCTGCTGCCCGAGCTGACCGCCGAGGAGAACGCGGCCCTGCCCCTGCGTCTCGCCGGCCGCCGCAAGGCCCCGGCGCACGCGGCGGCCGGCGAGGTGCTGCAACGGCTCGGAATGGCCGAGTTGTCGCAACGCCGGACCTCTCAGCTCTCCGGCGGCCAGAGTCAGCGGGTGGCGGTCGCGCGGGCGCTCGTCCACCGCCCCGCTGTGATCTTCGCCGACGAGCCGACCGGCGCCCTCGACAGCGCCAACGCCGCGGCCGTACTGAAGGAGTTCCTGCGCCTGGCACGAGATCAGGGGACCGCCGTCGTGATCGTCACGCACGATGCGACCGTCGCCTCGCACGCCGACTCCCAGTACACGATGGCCGACGGCGTGCTGACGCAACGGGTGGCGGCATGAACCCCTTCCTCCTTGGGCTCCGCCTGCTGAGCGGCGGCGGCCGGCAGGGCCGCGCTCGCTTCCTTCTCATGACCTTCGGCTGCTCGCTCGGCGTTGCCTGCCTCGCCGCCGTCCTCACCATTCCGGCGATCCTCTCGGCCCATGACGCGCGAACCGCCGTCCGTGAGCCACAAGCAGCGGTGCGGGAAGGCTCGAGTCCTCACTCCGGCATCGTCTTTCTCACCCACGAGGACACCTACGGATCCCAGCGCCTGCGCCGTGTGTTCCTCGCCGGCCCGGTGTCCAGCGCCTCCCCGGTCCCGCCGGGGCTCAGTCGTCTGCCCGCTGCCGGTGAGGTGATCCCCTCTCCCCGTCTCCGGGAGGCGTTGGCGGACCACCCAGGACTGGCGGGACTGCTGCCGGGCCGAGTGAGCGGCACCATCGGACCGGAGGGGCTCACCGGCCCCGACGAGCTGTACGCCTACATCGGCAGTACACCCGCCCAGCTCTCCCAGGCCCAACCCTTGCACCACTTCGGCGGTCGGTACCCCCGGTTCAACGCGGTGGAGGAGTCCACCCTCGACATCCTGCGCTTCACGCTCGCCTGCGTGGTGCTGCTGCCCCTCGCCGTCTTCCTCTCGGTCTGTGCCCGCCTGTCCGCCGAGTCGCGGGCACGCAGGCTCGCCTCTCTGCGTCTGGTGGGGTTGAGCATCAAGGGCACCCTCCGGGTCAATGCCGCGGAGACTGTCGCGGCAGCGTTCCTCGGGGCGCTCCTGGGCGTCGGCGGGTATTTCGCCGTCAACGCGATCGTGGCCCGGATCGGGCTGCCGGGCCTCCACTGGTACCCGGCCGACGGCTACCCGACCGTCTCCACACTCGCTGTCTGCCTGCTGGCCTGCCCCGCCCTCGCCTGGTTCGTCGGCCGGCACCACGCCCGCGAGGCCGCGCTCACCCCGCTCAACGTGCGCCGGACCGCCGAGCGGAAGCCGCCCAACAAGTACGGAACGCTGGTCCTCGTACCGGGCCTCGGCATCATCGGCGGCTACTGCGTCCTCAGCGTCCTCGGCCGCGACCCGTCGGGCGGGTCCGCCAGCTCGTTCCTCGTACCGGGCGCCGTTCTGCTGACCGGAGCCGGACTGGTCTTCGGACTCGCTCCCGTCACCTCGTGGCTCGCACGCCGCCTCGCTCACACGGCGCGTTCACTTCCGCTGACTCTCGCCATGCGCCGGATGGAAGTCGAGCCGGGAAGTTCGCTGCGGGTGGTCACCGGCCTCGTCCTGCTCGTCTACGCCACCTCGCTCACCCAGGGCGTCCTCGTCGAACTCAGCCAGGTCAGCCGTAACTCCTCGCCCGTTCAGACGTACCGCCTCCCGCTGACGGACCTGGCGCCGCAGCAGCGGGAGAGGATGACCGGGGTGGAGCGCGTACGGACCCACGCGATCACCATGACCTCGTGGACGCCGGACGACGGCTCCGTCGAACCGGGCATCCTCGCCGCCGTCGCCACCTGTGACCAGTTCTCCGCGTTCACGAAATCGTTGAGCGGTTGCGTCGAGGGCAAGGTGCTCAGAGTGAGGCACTCCAACCTCACCGAGGAGCAGGGCACGAAGCCCGGTGCTTCCTACCCGTTCCTCTTGGACGACGGCCGGAAGATCGCGGTCGCTGTTCCGCAGGAGACGGCCGTCGTCCGGAACTTCGATCTGCCCGGCATCGCCCCGGACGTGCTCATCCCCCCGTCCCGTCTCCCCGCCGGAGCCCTCCCCGCCACGGGAGACCTCAACCTCCTGAGCGCCTCCGACCCCGAAACCGTCCGCACCGTCCTCGACGGCATCGGCACCATCGCCCCCACCGCCGACGTCGAACCCGTCGGCATCGTCGTCGAGTCCCTCCAGCAGCTCACCGTCATCCGCAGCCTCCTCGCCTCCGGCATGGTCCTCGGGCTCGTCATCAGCGTCGCCGCGTTCGTCGTGTCCGTCGCCGACCGGGCCATGGAGCGGCGGAGCCAGGTCACCGCCCTCGCGCTGCTCGGGGCCCGGGCCGGGACCTTGCGGGCCGCGCAAGTGGTGCAGGTACTCGTGCCGTTGGCGATCGGGCTGGGGGCCGCCGTGGTCACCGGGTGGCTCGCCGAGTCGAGTTACCTGATCACCGGAGGCGGGTCGGTTCACTGGGACTGGAGTGGCCTTCCGTTGCTCGTCGGGTGCACCCTCGGCGTGCTCCTCGCCGCCGGGGCCGCTTCGCTGCCGCTCGTGCGGCGCCATGTCGATCCGGAGCACATTCGGCGCGACTGAACCGAGTTCGGCCGACAGGTGCGGTCACCTCCGGATCGATGCCGGGCACAGGTGCGGGCTCACGCCGCCAGCGCGTGGGCCGTGCGGAGAGCGACCCGGCCCGTGAGGGCGAGGATCGCCGCCGCCGAGAGGAGGCCGGTGGCGAGGGCCGTCCACCACAGGGCGGCTGGGCCCAGACCGGTGTAGACGGTGACCCCCAGGGTGAGGGCGGCGAAGCGGGCGACGCCCCACGTCCAGCCGAAGGCGCCCTGGTAGCGGCCCCGGGCGTGCTCCGGGGCGAGGTTGGCGACGACCGCCGCCGCGATGCCCGCGACGCACACCTCGCCCAGGGACCAGACGACCACCGACACCGTGTAACCCACCACGCCGTCCGCGAGGCCGGTCAGCGCCACCCCGGCGGCGATCAGCACACCGCCCGCGCACTGCACCGGCAACTGGGGGAGGCCGGCCAGCCGCGCGGTGACGAAGGGCTGGAGCACGACCACCAGGATCGCGTTGACCGCCGCCATCGCCCCGTACACCGCCGGGGAGAGACCGCTGTCCTGGATGGCGAGCGGCAGGGCGACCTCGGTGAGGGAGTAGACGAAGAGCTGGAGGCCGAGAAGCGGCAGCAGCGCGAGGGCCAGCCGGTCACGGAACACGACGCCGTAGCCGAGTCCGCCGCCGTCCTGAGCGACGTCCGGGGCGACATGCTGGGTGACATCCGGGGCGACGTCCGGGGTGACGTCCGAACCGGCCTCCGCGACGGCTTCCCCAGCCGCCCGCTTCCCGCGCGGCGGCTCGCTCAGGCGGGTGGCGACCACGGCCGCGTAGGTCAGCATGGTGGCGACGTCGACCGCGAAGAGCAGCCAGTACCCCTGCGCGGCCAGGAAGCCGCCGAGGACGCCCGCCACCGCCGTACCGATGTTGACGCCCCAGCCGAGCAGGGCGTACGCGCGCTGGCGGCGCTCGGCGTCGACCGCGTCGGCCATGAACGCGTACGAGGCCGGCCCCACCAGCGCACCCGCCGCGCTGATCAGGAGCGCCGCGGCCGCCATCGTCCAGACCCCCGGCGCCACGAACAGCGCCCCCTGCGCGAACGACGCGCCGAGGAGTCCGATCAGCATGGTGGGACGGCGGCCGATCCGGTCGGCGAGGACTCCGCCCAGCGCCGGTCCGAGCAGATTGCCCGCGCCGAGCGCGCCGAGGACGTACGAGGTGTCGGCGCCCGTGACACCGCGCGAGGCGAGGAAGAAGACGAGGAAGGGGGTGACCAGATAGCCGAGACGGTTGACGATCGTGCCGGCGAACACGGTCCAGACGGAGGACGGAAGGCCGCGGAAGGTGGAGAGCATGCGAGGAGGGTGCGGGCCGGCCGCCTCACCGAGCCAATGATTAAGCTCAGACCGAATCCATCAACGAGTTTCGATTCGCGAGACGAGCGCGGAGCCCGTGCGCGGTTCCGCGTCTCCGTTCACCGTACGTCGGAGAGTGAGGCGGCAGGCCATGGAAGCAGCACTCAGTTTCTCCGCCGCGGACCTGGCGCAGACCCGGTTCGCCGTCTCCCCCATGTGGGAGGTCGTCACCGGATTCCGGCTGCTCCGCGACGACGCCGACCCGCCGCTGCACCGGCGCTGGGCCGAGCAGGTACGGCCCCGGTTCGCGCAGGCCGGGCTCGACCGCGGGTGGCTGGCCGAGCTGATCCCCGCCCACGGCTATCTCGCCGACTTCCTCAACCCCACCCCCACCAGCCCCTTTCCCACCCTGGCCGGCGAACTGGACGCGATCCGCCGCACCCCGCCCGCCCAGGTCCGCGACGAGATCGACAAGCTGGCCGCCGAGCGACCCGCCGGCCACGGGCCCTCCGCCCGGCACGCCCTGTTCCGCGAAGCCCCCGAGGCGGCCCTGGAGAAGGTCGCCGCCGAGATCGAGACCTTCTGGGAACTCGCCCTCGCCCCCTACTGGTCCCGCATCCGCCAGCTCCTCGAAGCCGATGTCTTCCACCGCGCCCGGCAGGTCGCCGAGCACGGCTCGGCGCGCGTCCTGAGCGAGCTCCACGAGACCGTACGGTGGGACGACGGCACCCTGCGCCTGGTCCGACGCCACTGCGCGCTGACCCGCGACGAGGCCGGCTCGGGGCTGCTGCTCATCCCCTCCGTGTTCGCCTGGCCGCGCGTCATGACCCGTACGGTCTCCCCCGAGCCGCCCCAACTCGCCTATCCGGCACGCGGCGTCGGCAATCTGTGGGAGCCGCGCCCCGCCGCCGCCACCGACGCGGTCGCCGCCGTCATCGGCCGCTCGCGCACGCTGCTCCTCACCGAGCTCGACACACCGGCCTCGACCACTCAACTCGCCGCGTTCTCCGGCCTTTCGGCCGCGGGGGTCTCCCAGCACCTGACCGCCCTGCGCAACGCCGGGCTCGTCACCGCCCACCGCAACGGCCGTTCCGTTCTCTACGCCCGTACGGCCGTGGCGGACGCGCTGCTCGCGCCCGCCGGGGATGCCGCCTGACCGCGTCCCTCACTGTCAGACCCGTGCCTCATGCTTGCGGCATGGGGTTCACCGAGAAGGGCACGCGCCGGATCGAGGCGGACGAGCGCAGGGCACGCCTGGGGGTACGGCACCGGCTGGCAGGGGCGGCACGGGCCGGGACCGTCGAGGAGGTGGCCGGGTCCCTGGTGGCCCTGCACGCCACGGACCCGGCGAGTGTCTTCCTGGCGGTGGGCGCCCGGCTGAAGGGTGGCACGGAGGACGGGGGCAGCGAGGGGTCGGTCGCCGAAGGGCCCGTCGCGGGGCTGGAACGGGCGCTGTACGAGGACCGGTCACTGACCCGGATGCACGGCATGCGGCACACGATCTTCGTCTTCCCCACCGCCCTCGTTCCGGCCGTGCACACCTCCACCACGCGCGATGTCGCCATCCGCGAACGCTCCTCGCTGCGAAAGGACCTGGCCGCGGGCAGCGCGTACGACGCGGACTGGCTCGCCGAGACCGAGCGTCTGCTGCTCGCCGAACTGGCGGCCCGGGGCGAAGCCACGGGCGCCGACCTCGGCAGCGCCGTCCCGCGGTTGCGGGTGCGGTACACCTACGGCGTCGGTACCCGGCAGGAGGGCCCGCAGCCCCTCTCCAGCCGTCTGCTGCGCGTGCTCGGCATGGAGGGAAGGATCGCCCGCGGCCGCCCGCAGGGCGCGTGGAACTCCAGCCGCTTCCGCTGGGCCCTCGCCCCCGACCTGCCCGATCCCACGGACGCGGACGCCCACGCCGAACTCGTACGGGTGTGGCTCGCGGCGTCCGGTCCGGCGACCGAGGCGGATCTGAAGTGGTGGACCGGCTGGAGGGTCACCGATGTCCGCAAGGCCCTCGCGGCGATCGGCGCGCGGCCCGTTGAGCTGGCGGAGGGCACCGGCTACGTCCTGCCGGACGACCTCGATCCCGTACCGGCGCCGGAGCCCTGGGCGGCCCTGCTTCCCGCGCTCGATCCGACGGCGATGGGGTGGCAGTCCCGCGACTGGTACCTGGACCCGGCGCACCGGCCGGCCCTGTACGACCGCAGTGGGAACGTCGGCCCGACGGTCTGGTGGAACGGCCGCGTCGTCGGCGGCTGGGCCCAGCGCCCGGACGGCGAGATCGTCTGGCGCCTGCTCGACGACACGGCGGGTACGGGGGGCACCGGAGAGACCGGGGGCGTGGGCGAGGAGGCGCGGGCCGCGATCGCGGCGGAGGCGGCACGGCTGGCGGCCTGGGTCGGCGACGTCCGGATCACGCCCCGCTTCCGTACACCGCTGGAGAGGGAGTTGGCGGCGGGAACCATGGTTCCCACGGGTGGTCTCCCCGGAAAATAGGGGTGGCCTCCGCGCGGTGTCGAGAATCGGTGCCCGGCTCCGACGTCCCCTGTGAAGGGAACGACCACCTAAGGAGCACGTCATGAAGTACCTCGTCATGGTGCAGGGCGCCCAGGCCGACTACGAGGCCATGAAGGGCAAGAGCTCCGAGCACAGCCGTGCCTGGAGCAAGCAGGATCTACAGGCCATGTTCGCGTACATGAACGCGATCAACGACGACCTGGCCGAGTCCGGAGAGATGGTCGACGGGCAGGGCCTCGTCGAACCGGCGAAGACGCGCCACGTGAGCGCCGACAAGGACGGCCGGCCCGTGATCACGGACGGCCCGTACGGCGAGACGAAGGAGGTGCTCGCCGGGTACTGGGTGCTCGACTGCGAGAGCCTGGAGAGGGTCACCGAGATCGCGGTGCGCGTGGCGAAGTGCCCGGTGCCGGCCGGGTCGAAGGACTATCCGGTGGTGATCCGGCAGATCGACGAGAGCGGCGGAAGCGATCTCTGAGAGCTCTGAGAGGAACGTGATCGGTCGATGAACCAGGTCGGTCGTGATCGGGATGGGTCGTGAGCGAGATCCGTCGTGAGCGAGGTCGGTCGATGACCGACGAGCACACCGTCGAGGACCTGCTGCGCCGTCACGCGCCACAGGTCCTCGGCGCCCTCGTCCGCCGGTACGGCCACTTCGACGCCGCCGAGGACGCCGTACAGGAGTCGCTGCTGGCCGCCGCCCGGCAGTGGCCGGAGACCGGGGTGCCCGCCAACCCGCGCGGGTGGCTGATCCGGGTGGCCTCGCGGCGGCTGACCGACCAGCTGCGGGCGGACGAGGCGCGGGCGCGGCGGGAGGAGACGGCGGTACGGCTGGAGCCCCGGGAGGTCCGGGCGGCGCCGTCCGATGACGACACCCTGACGCTGCTGTTCCTCTGCTGCGACCCGGTGCTGGCACCGGCGTCCCGGATCGCGCTGACGCTGCGCGCGGTCGGCGGCCTCACCACGGCCGAGATCGCCCGGGCCCATCTCGTACCGGAGGCGACCATCGCCCAGCGGATCAGCCGGGCGAAGAAGCGGCTCAAGGACCACCCGTTCCGTCCGCCGGGGCCCGGCGACCGGGACGCGCGGCTCGCCGCCGTGCTCCAGGTTCTGTACCTGATCTTCAACGAGGGGTACACCGCCACCTCGGGCCCCGCGCTCCACCGTGCCGACCTGGCACGCGAGGCGATTCGGCTGACCCGGGCGGTGCGCCGGCTGCTGCCCCGGGAGGGGGCGGTGACCGGTCTGCTGGCGCTGATGGTGCTGACGGAGGCACGGAGTGCGGCCCGTACGGGACCGCACGGCGAGCTGGTCCCCCTCGACGAGCAGGACCGCACCCGCTGGGACGCGGCGGCGATCGCCGAGGGCACCGCCCTGGTCGAGGAGGCCCTGACCGAGGGCCCGCCCGGGCCCTACCAGCTCCAGGCGGCCATCGCGGCCCTCCACGACGAGGCCGGGCGCCCCGAGGACACGGACTGGCCGCAGATCCTTGCCCTCTACGACCTCCTCGTGACCGGCTCGGCGGACACGGCCGACTCCGCCGACCCCATGGCGGAACTCGGCCGCGCGGTCGCCGTCGCCATGGTCCACGGCCCCCAGGCCGGCCTCGACGAACTCACCCGCCTGGAGGGCCGCCTGGGGGGTCATCACCGCCTTGAGGCGGTCCGCGCCCACCTGCTGGAACGCACCGGCGCCACCGAAGCCGCCCGCGCCGCCTACCGGTCGGCGGCCGACCACACCCTCAGCCTCCCGGAACGCCACTACCTGCGCACGAAGGCCGAACGCCTGGGCCGGTGAGCGTCCTCGTCCCGCCTGCGGCTGACTACGCGCTGCTGATCTTCCCTCGGGTGGTCTTCAGGCAGTACGGCACGGAGCTGAGCGAGGACCTGACCGGCCGCGCGCGCCGGGGGGCGGCTCAGGAGGAAGTCTCGCGCAGGCGTGCGAGGGTCGTGTCCATATCGGACCCTTCGGCGTTCGCGCGGTTGTACGGGAGTTTGCCGAGGGCCACCGCCATGCCGCAGGTGTTCGTGAGCGCCGAGAAGACGAGGCCGGCCGCGATGCCCGCCGACAGCAGCTGGAACGCCGGGTGCACCCACAGGCCGAGGGCCAGGCCGGTCAGGACGAGGAACCCCGCGGCGAACCGGACCTGGCGTTCCATGGCCCACACCGCGCGCGCCGGCGCGCCGCCCTCGGGGCGGGCCAGCTCGTGGCCGCGCGCGACCCAGGCGTCCGTGCCGCCGCTGAGCGTGAGCGCGGGCACGCCGTGCGCGGTCAGCCTGGCGCAGGCGCTGGCGGAGCGGCCGCCCGACTGGCACACCATCAGCAACTCGCCGCGGCCGGCAGCCTCCTGGAGCGCCGGAACGGCGCGGCCGAGCTGGTCGAGGGGGATGTTGAGCGCGCCGGGCAGATGGCCGGAGGCGTACTCACCGGGCGTACGGACGTCGACGACGGTCAGTTCGCGCAACCGGCCGCGGGCCTGGTCGGCGTCGAGTGACGGGGGAGTCTTCATGGCAGGCGGCATCCTCGCGCTTCGTGGGCGGCCTCGGCCGCCGGTTCGGAAACCCCCGTCGGAAGCAAAGTACCTCCGGAGGCGCCGCCCAGAGGTATGCGACGGGTGCCGGGAAGCGTCGCCGTCAGTCCGCGCCCACACCAGTAAGCGGATATGTATCCGGTTCCGCAGCCGGGGACGAGGAGAACCGGATAGCGCTCCGTTATGCTCGAATCAGGGACCGGACCGAGGGGGGCGAGGGGCGAAGGGCAGGCGGACGACGATGAGCGCGAAGACACCAGAGGAGCGGCGGCAGGAGCCGGCGCGGGAGACCCCGCCCACGCCGCCCGGCACCGAGAACGCGACACCCGCCCCGGAGAACCCGACGCCCGGCACGGGAAACCCGACCCCCGCCACAAGAAGCCGGACGCCCCGCGCCGAAGGCCTCACGCCCGGTGGTCCGCCGCTCGGTCTCCTCCCCACCGCCGATCGATCCACCCCCGAGCGCGCCGACGCGGCCCGCAATCGGCGCAAGATCCTCGACGCGGCCGCCCGCATGGTCGCCGAGGTCGGTCCCGAGGCCGTCACCATGAACCAGGTCGCGCACGCCAGCGGGATCGGTGTCGGCACCGTCTACCGCCGCTTCGGCGACGTCGCCCAGCTGCTCTGGGCCCTCCTCGACGACCGGGAACGCCAGTTCCAGGAGGCGTACATGGGCGGGCCGCCTCCGCTCGGCCCCGGCGCCCCCGCCGCCGAGCGGCTGGCCGCGTTCTTCGACGCGCTCATCGACCGCGTCATCGAGCAGCGCGAACTCCTCCTCGCCGCCCAGGCCGCCGCACCCAGCGCCCGCTACACCAGCGGCGCGTACCTGGCGATGCACACCCACGTGGCCCTGCTGGTCACCCAGCTCCGACCGGAGGCGAACGGCGCGCTCCTCGCCCACCTGCTCCTCGCGCCGTTCTCGCCGAGCCTGATGCACCACCTCACGGTGGAGCGGAACCTCTCCGCCGAGGAACTCAAGGCCGGAGTCGCCGACCTGCTCACCCTGACCGGCCCGACCTCACCCTGACCGGCCCGCCTCACCCTGACCAGCCCGCCTCACCCTGACCAGCCCGACCTCACCTGACCGGCCCGACCTCACCCTGACCGGCCTCCCTGGCTCCGTTCCGCTCAACCAGCGATCGGCCCGCCCCCCATCACTCCGACGGAATCAGCGCCGCCGAGTCGTCTTCTGCTCGTCCTTCGTCATCCCCCGGGCCCGAGCGGCGGCCGGCTCGCAGGTCCGGTGGGCCCGGCGGGGCGGGACACCCCGCCACCACACCGCGCGACGCCGTGGACACGCAGAGGTGATCCCGACTCGCCCGGAAGGCAGAGCCCGCACGCGCGCGCACGGCCGTCGCGCGGGATCATCGGATCATGAACACCGAGATCCATCTCGCCCAGCAGCCGGAGGCCGACGAGCTCCTCGGCCGCAGCCCGCTCGCCGCGCTCGTCGGCATGCTGCTCGACCAGCAGGTCCCCATGGAGTGGGCGTTCTCCGGGCCGTACACCATCGCCCAGCGGCTCGGCGGGGACGATCTCGACGCGCACGAGATCGCCGCCTACGACCCCGACGCCTTCGCCGCGCTCCTCTCCGCCAAACCGGCCGTACACCGCTACCCCGGGTCCATGGCCAAGCGGATCCAGCAGCTGTGCCAGTTCCTCGTCGACGAGTACGGCGGTGAGGCCGAGGCCGTGTGGAGGGATGCCGGGACCGGCGCGGAGCTGCTCGGCCGGCTTGTGGACCTGCCCGGGTTCGGCAAGCAGAAGGCGCAGATCTTCCTGGCCCTGCTGGGGAAGCGGTACGGCGTACGGCCCGAGGGCTGGCGTGAGGCGGCCGGGGCCTACGGCGAGGAGGGTTCGTACCGTTCGGCGGCCGACATCACCGGACCGGAGTCCCTGGCGAAGGTGCGCGCCTTCAAGCAGCAGGCGAAGGCGGCCGCGAAAGCGGCCAAAGCTACGGGTAATTGATGATTTCGGATGGCAATCATGCTCAATGTGACAGGAATTGCGGCCGATCTGTTCCCAGAAAGCACCAGAGATCGCTAACTTCCCCTCAACCCTCGTTCGCACCGGGAAGGACCTCTGTGAACGCATCCCATCGCAGAGCCGCGGCCACCCTGGCCGCAGCCGCACTCGCCACCCCGCTCCTGCTGGCAGCCGCTTCCCCCACCACCGCCGCTCCTGACCCCGGTGCCGCACCGGCCAGGGACGCCGCGAAGCTGGCCAAGAAGCTCGTCCGCGAGACCTCCGCCGACGGCGCCTACAAGCACCTGGAGATGTTCCAGGCCATAGCGGACTCGGCCGGCGGCCACCGCGCGGCCGGCTCGCTCGGGCACGACGCCTCCGCCGCGTACGTGTACCAGCAGCTCAAGAAGGCCGGCTACAACGTCTCGTACCAGAAGTTCGAATTCGACTACACCGAGACGCTGGCCGAGAAGCTCTCCGTCCTCGCGCCCACCCCGCGCGAGGTCGAGATCAAGGCCATGACCTACACCAAGTCGACGCCCGTCGGCGGCATCAAGGCCGATCTGGCCGCCGTCCCGGTCGACGCCGACGGCACCTCCGGCTGCGAGCCCGCCGACTTCGCCGCGGGCACCTTCACCGGCAAGGTGGCGCTGATCAAGCGCGGCGGCTGCGCGTTCGCCGTCAAGCAGCAGAACGCCGCCGCGGCGGGCGCGGCGGGCGCCATCGTCTACAACAACACCGAGGGCGTCCTCTCCGGCACCCTCGGCGACCCGGCGGCCGGCAAGATCCCGACCGGCGGCATCACCCAGGCGGAGGGCGAGAAGCTCGCGGCCGACCTCGCCAAGGGGCCGGTCAGCCTCTCCTTCGAGATCCGCCAGCTCCAGGAGAAGCGCACCACCAACAACGTCATCGCGGAGACGAAGGGCGGCAACGCCGCCAACACCGTGATGCTCGGCGCGCACCTCGACTCCGTCACCGCCGGCCCCGGCATCAACGACAACGGCTCGGGCTCCGCCGGTCTGCTCCAGGCCGCCCTGGAGCTCGCCGAGTCCAAGGCGAAGGTCCGCAACAAGGTCCGCTTCGCCTGGTGGTCGGCCGAGGAGAACGGTCTGCTCGGCTCCGAGCACTACGTCTCGAAGATGAGCGAGCTGGACAAGAAGGAGGTCAAGCTCTACCTCAACTTCGACATGATCGCCTCGCCGAACTACGGCCTGTTCGTGTACGACGGCGACAACTCCGACGGCGTCGGCGCCGGCCCGGGCCCTGCTGGCTCGGCCCAGCTGGAGCGGGACATCAACGCGTTCCTGGACAAGCAGGGCACGCCGCACGAGGGCACCGACTTCACGGGCCGCTCGGACTACGGCCCGTTCATCGAGATCGGCATCCCGTCCGGCGGCACGTTCACGGGTGCCGAGGGCATCAAGACGGCGACGCAGGCGGCGAAGTTCGGTGGGACGGCGGGTGTCGCGTACGACGTGAACTACCACGCGGCCGGCGACACCATCGAGAACATCAACATGACGGCCTTCGACGTCAACATCGACATCATCGCCAACGCCGTGGGCACGTACGCCCACGACATCAGCTCCCTGAAGAAGCCGGTCGTCTCCGTCCCGACGGACGGCGACGCGGGCAGCGGCGGCGGTCTCCACGACGGTCACGACCACGAGGTCACGGAGTAACCGACCAGCGGTGGAGTAACCAACCAGCGGTGGAGTGTCGACCAGCGCTGGAGCAACCCGCCAGCGGTTCCACGGAAGGCCCGGCCCACCAGCGGCCGGGCCTTTCCTCGCACTCCTCGGCCAGGGGCTCGGTCGGTACGGCAGGACAGGCGCTACCGCCTCCGCCGTGCCGTACCGAAGACCGACCGGCTGATCTCCCGCCCCAGCTGCGTCCCGATCGACCGGGCCAGGGACGTGAAGATCCCACTGCCCACGACCTGCTCGGCGAGCGACTCCTCCCGCCGAGGCGGCGACGCCTCTCTCCCCGCGCCCTCCTTCTTCTCCGCGGCTTCCGCCGCGGCCTCTTCCGCCGCCTTCAGCGCCGCCGCCTCCGCCGCCCGCTGCTCGGCCGTCAGCCTCTCGTACGCCGACTCCCGGTCCACCGCCTCCGCGTACCGCCCGTACAGCGGCGAATTCCTCACCGCCGCCTCCAGCGCGCTCGCCTCGACCGGCCCCATACGGGACTGCGGCGCCCGCAGCCGGGTCACCGCCACCGGCGTCGGCGCGCCCGTCTCGCTCAGGACGGTGATCACCGCCTCGCCCGTGCCCAGTCCGGTCAGCACCTCCTCCAGGTCGTACGCCGAGTTCGGGAAGGTCCGCACCGTCGCCTTCAGCGCCTTGGCGTCGTCCGGCGTGAACGCCCGCAGCGCGTGCTGCACCCGGTTGCCCAGCTGCGCCAGCACATCCCCCGGTACGTCCTTCGGCGTCTGGGTCACGAAGAAGACGCCGACCCCCTTCGAGCGGATCAGCCGCACGGTCTGCGTGATCGACTCCAGGAACGCCTTCGACGCCCCGTCGAAGAGCAGATGCGCCTCGTCGAAGAAGAAGACGAGCTTGGGCTTCTCCAGGTCACCGACCTCCGGCAGATCGTGGAAGAGGTCCGCCAGCAGCCACATCAGGAACGTCGAGAACAGCTGCGGCTTGTCCCGGACGGCCGGCAGCTCCAGGACGGACACCAGCCCGCGCCCGTCCGGCGCCGTCCGCAGGAACTCGCTCGTGTCGAACTCCGGCTCCCCGAAGAAGCCGCCCGCCCCCGCCTGCTCGAAGGCCGTGATCGCCCGCAGGATCACCCCGGCCGTCGCCGTCGACAGGCCGCCGATGCTTTTCAGCTCCGCCTTCCCGGTGTCCGACACCAGGAACGCCACCACCGCCCGCAGGTCCTTCAGATCGACGAGCTCCAGACCCTTCTGATCCGCGTAGTGGAAGATCAGGGCCAGCGACTGCTCCTGCGTCCGGTTCAGCTGGAGCACCTTCGACAGCAGCACCGGCCCGAAGCTGGTCACCGTGGCCCGGACCGGGATGCCGGGGCCGGTCCCGCCGAGCCCGTAGAACTCGCAGGGGAAGCCTCTGGCCTGCCACTCCTGCCCCACCTGCTCCGCCCGCTGCCGGATGCGCTCGCTGTCCTCCCCCGGCGCCGAGACGCCGGAGACGTCGCCCTTGATGTCGGCGAGGAAGACCGGTACGCCGTTGGCCGACAGCTGCTCGGCGATGAGCTGGAGCGTCTTCGTCTTGCCGGTGCCGGTGGCACCGGCGACCAGGCCGTGGCGGTTGAGCATGGCCAGCGGAATGCGGATCGGCGCGTCCGGGTGGCAGACACCGCCCCAGAGCAGCGCGCCGAGTTCGAGCGCGGCGCCGGTGAACCCGTATCCCGCCGCGATATCGGCGGCCGGAGACTCTTCGCTCACGCCCATGAGAGGACCCCAATTTCCGGATTACCACGGTATGCGACGGTTTGCCCCAGCATCCCACCGGGTCCGCGTGGCTGCGCCGGGAGCCGCTCGCCCGGTAGGCTTTCCGTGTGATCTTCAAGCGCATCGGTAACGGGCGGCCGTATCCCGACCACGGCCGGGAAAGCACCCGCCAGTGGGCGGACGTGGCGCCGCGCCCGGTCCGCCTCGATCAGCTGGTGACCACCAAGGGCCAGCTGGACCTGGAGACGCTGCTCGCCGAGGACTCCACCTTCTACGGCGACCTCTTCGCGCATGTCGTGAAGTGGCGCGGCGATCTCTATCTGGAGGACGGGCTGCACCGCGCGGTCCGCGCGGCCCTCCAGCAGCGGCAGGTGCTGCACGCGCGCGTCCTGGAAATGGACTGACCGGAGCAACGCCCACGCCGTCACTGACCCTTTCGGGGCCACTTCCCGCCCATCCGGACGCGATCACATGATCATCCAGTAGGCATCGTCGGCGGGCGGCATTACGCTGCGCTCATGAGCATGCTCACTCCCCCCGGTATGGGCGGAAAGTACCGCATCACGGGGGACGCGTACCCCCGCATGCGCCGCCCTCGCCGCCGGCGCAGGATCGTCCTCGCGGCCGGCGCCGCCGTGATCGTGCTCGGCGCGGCCGGCTGGGGCACGCTGCAGCTCGTCGAGGTCTTCTCGGGTGGCGGCGGCACGAGGACGACGGCCGCGCGCGGGAACGACTGCAAGCCCGCCCCCAAGCCCACGGCCGCGTCGGCCGGTACCCTCCCCAAACCCGCGCAGATCACCGTCAACGTCTACAACGCGACCCCGCGCAGCGGCCTCGCCAAGGCGACGGCCGACGAGCTGAAGAAGCGGGGCTTCCGGATCGGCAAGGTCGGCAACGCGCCCGCCGCGTACGACAAGAAGGTCCCGGGTACGGGAATCCTCCTGGGCGCCGCCGGAGCCGCCAAGGGCGCCTTCCCCGTCCTGGGCACCCAGCTGAAGGGCGCCACGTCCAAGACGGACACGCGCGCGACGGCGGACGTGGACCTCATCCTGGGCACGGCCTTCAAGAACCTGGACCCGAAGGCGACGGCGGACGCGGCCCTGGTCGCTCTGAACAAGCCCAAGGCCGCGCCCGCCGGTAAGTGCTGAAACGGCCGAACAGCTGAACGACTGAACGACTGAACGGCCGAACACCTTCCGCGCCGAACACCTTCGCCGGAGACCGTCCGGCCGGGACCGTCCGGCGCCGGATCCGCTAGTCGGCGGTGCCGTACATGCGGTCGCCCGCGTCACCCAGGCCCGGGACGATGTAGCCGCTCTCGTTGAGACGCTCGTCCACCGACGCGGTCACCACGGTCACCGGCGTGCCCGCCAGCTCGCGCTCCATGATCTCCACGCCCTCGGGGGCGGCGAGCAGCACCACGGCGGTCACATCGTCCGCGCCGCGCTTGATCAGCTCCTGGATCGCCGCGACGAGCGTGCCGCCGGTCGCCAGCATCGGGTCGAGGACGTACACCTGGCGGCCCGAGAGGTCCTCCGGCATCCGCGTCGCGTAGGTCGACGCCTCCAGCGTCTCCTCGTTGCGGATCATGCCCAGGAAGCCCACCTCGGCGGTCGGCAGCAGGCGCACCATGCCGTCCAGCATGCCGAGACCGGCGCGCAGGATCGGGACCACCAGCGGACGCGGGTACGACAGCTTCACACCGGTCGTCGGCGTGACGGGGGTCTCGATGTCGACCTGCTCCGTGCGCACGTCCCGCGTGGCCTCGTAGGCGAGCAGGGTGACCAGCTCGTCCGCCAGCCGGCGGAAGGTCGGGGAGTCCGTGCGCTTGTCGCGCAGAGTGGTGAGCTTGTGGGCGACCAGCGGGTGATCGACGACGTGGAGACGCATGACCCAACAGTAGCCCGCACTGGCATCAACCCACGCCGTGGAGGGAAGGTGGGGGTGCACAGGAACCCAGTCGTGGGGTGGTGCGTGGCCCATGCCGAAGCGGAAAGACCCGGACAACGCCGGCGCCCCGGGCGGTGCCGCGGCCGCGTCCGGCGGGCAGCCGCCCGAGACCGACGCCGAGCGCCGTCGGCGCCGCGCCCAGTTCCTGCGCGAGCTGCACGAGGCGAAGGCGCTGCGCGACCGTGTGCAGCCGCGGCGCGCCCGCGCGGCCAGGATGCGGCAGGCCATGCGTATGCGGACCTTCCGCTGGTGAGGCCGTGGGACGGGGGAGGCCGTGAAACCGCGAAGCCATGAGACCGCGAAGCCGTGAGACCGGGAAGCCGTGAGACCGGGAAGCCGTGAGACCGGGAAGCCGTGAGACCCCGGCCCGAGAGGACCGGGGCCTCACGGCCGACCGTACGGCGGGTAGGTGCCGATGCGGCGGGTACGGCTACAGCCCGCCCGTGTAGAGCAGCTTGTTGGGGCTGGACGGGGTGACGTTCCGCAGGACGTCCTTGGTGGACGTCTCGTCGAGCCAGAGCGTGACGCCCGCGACCGTCGCCTCCGGGTGCGCCTGCTGGTAGAGGGCGGCGGCTCCGGCCACGTGCGGGGCGGCCATCGAGGTGCCGTTCAGGGCCACGCTGCCGCCGCCGAGCTTCGCCGAGACGATCGCCTGGCCGGGAGCGTAGAGGGTGAGGCACTCGCCCCAGTTGGAGAAGCTCGTCTCCGTGTCGGTCCGGTCGCTCGCGCCGACCGTCACCACGCCGTCCGCGCCGGCCGGGGAGACGTCGCAGGCGTCGGCCGCGGAGTTGCCCGCGGCCACCACCGGCAGCACCCCCGCCTTGGACAGGGCCTCGATGGCGCTGTCGACGGCGTCCGACTCGGGTCCGCCGAGGGAGGCGTTCAGGACGGCCGGCTGCTTGGCGTTCTTGGCCACCCAGTCCATGCCGGCCAGGATCCCCGACCACTGGCCCTGTCCGTCGCAGCCGAGCACCCGCACGCTGACGAGATTGACGTTGCGCGCCACCCCGTACGTCTTGCCGCCGACCGTGCCCGCGACATGGGTGCCGTGCCCCTGGCAGTCCGCTCCCGCCCGACCGTCGCCCATGGCGTCGAAGCCGAAGGCGGCGCGGCCGCCGAACTCGTCGTGTCCGTACTCGATGCCGGTGTCGAGGATGTACGCGGTGACCCCCGTGCCGTCGCCGGCCGTGGTGAAGGTGTCGTCGAGGGGGAGCGTCCGCTGGTCGATCCGGTCCAGACCCCAGGTCGAGGCCGGGGCCCGGCCCGCCCCGGAGGGCCGCGCGGGCGTGACCGCCGACACGGCGGCGTCCTCCTCCACCGTCTTGACGCCGAGGGTGCTGCGGACGGTCTTCACCTGGAGCGGGTCCATGGTCACCGCGAACCCGTTCAGCACCTCGCTGTACACGAACGACGGCTTCACGTTCATCTTCCCCGCGAGCGCCCCCGCGTCCGTCCCCTCCTCCACGGTGACGATGTACTGCCCGGGGACGGCGCGGGGAGAGGTGTGCAGCGGGGCGGGCTTCGGCGCGGCGGGCGCGGACGGCCCGGCCGGGTCGGCGGCGGCCGGCGGTCCGGCCAGGGCGAGCACGGCGGTGACGACGGTCGCCAGGGCGAAACCCGTACGAGTGCCGATCCGAGCGCGAGTGCGAGTACGAATGGTCATGCCGCGCACACCATCATGCAGAAACGATCAGCCTCTACGACATCACCAGGCGGTTCACCCGTCGGCGGAAGCACAATGGACGTACGGCGGAACGCGCTCCTCCGAAGAGGTGGATCTCCGCCCCTCCGACGCCCCCCTCCGACGCCCCGGATGCGGTCCGTCCGACTCCCCGGACACGGTCCGCCGGGGAAGGCGACCGGGTCGCGGATCAGACTGATGCACGACGCAAGAGCCGAAGACCTCTCCTGAGGCCGCCGTTTCTGCCACGATGCCGATTGGGCGGGGCACCAGGAGCGCACCGCCGGATCGTCACACCTCTGATCAGTGGGAGAGTCACGGTGTACTTCGCCGCACTGCTCGCGCGCACCGAAGACGGGTGGGAAGCGAGCGACACAGAGCTCGACGATGTGGAGACCCTGTCGGATCTGACCGAACTCGCCCGCGAGGCCTCGGTCGACGACGACACGGTCATCGTCTTCATCGAACAGGAGGACGCCTGGTTCGGCCTCCTCCGGATCGAGGGCGAGGACGACCCTCGCATCTACGTGTCGGACGGGGCGGCCGCCCGCCGCTCCTCGTACGGGGAGATCCTCCTCAAGGAACTGCTCGGCGACGACCTGGACGGGGACGCCCCCGACCTGGACGCGCTGGACCTCGACGGCACGGAGGACGGAGAACCTCTGGACCAGGAGGAGGACGACGAGGAGGCGCCGGACCTGGCCGCCGACGCCGTACCGGCCGCCCCGATCGGCGACCGGCTGGTCCTGGCGGACCTCGGTCTTCCGGAGAAGGAGCTGCTGGCGCTGGAGAGCGACGCGCTGGCCGAGATCGCGGACGCGCTGGGCGCCGCGGAGGTGCTGGAGACCGTTCGCTAGTGACCCACGCAGGACCCGGGCACAGCCCTGAGCACGACACCGAGCACGACCCCTGCCCCGACCCCGGCACCGGTTCTGGCCTCGGCCCCGGCCACGATCCCGTACGGCACTCGGCTCCCGATCCCGTACGGGATCCCTGGCGGGAGGCCATGCGGCTGGCGCTCGCGGAAGCCGACCGGGCCGCGTCGGCCGGTGACGTACCGGTCGGCGCGGTCGTGCTGTCCCCCGACGGCTCGCTCCTCGCCACCGGGCACAACGAACGGGAGGCGACCGGCGACCCGACCGCCCACGCCGAGGTCCTGGCCCTGCGCCGGGCCGCGGCGAGAACCGGTGAGTGGCGGCTGACCGGCTGCACCCTCGTCGTGACCCTGGAGCCCTGCGTGATGTGCGCGGGCGCGCTCGTCCAGTCCCGCGTCGAGCGGGTGGTGTTCGGCGCCTTCGACGAGAAGGCGGGCGCGGCCGGTTCGCTCTGGGACCTCGTACGGGACCGCCGGCTGAACCACCGCCCCGAGGTGATCCCCGGCGTGCTCGGCGAGGAGTGCGCGCGGCAGCTCACGGCCTTCTTCCGTACCCGCTGAACCCCCCTCCCACCTGCGCGGGTATACGGATTTCATCGCAGGGGCACCTTTGGGCTAAGCTCTCTCTCGGTAGCGTGTCCGAGCGGCCGAAGGAGCTCGCCTCGAAAGCGAGTGTGGCGCAAGTCACCGAGGGTTCAAATCCCTCCGCTACCGCTTCGATCGAAGGGTCCGGTGCATCGCACCGGGCCCTTCGGCGTGTTGGGCGCGGGAACGCCGATGCCCCGGGCGCGTAGGTCACGCGGCCGGGGCATCGGCGTCCGTCGGACGGGGGGAGCGGCACGGGGGGACAAGCCGCTCCCCCCGATGAGAACCGGTCCCGCAGGTCCTGCGCCGCGGTCGGGGGGAAGCCCGCGGCGCGGACCCCGCAGTGGGGGCCGGCTCCTCGCCCCGCGGACACCTGCCGGGATCCGCCGGGCTCGACCTCCATACTGCCGCGCCGTCACCCTTCCGGGGACCGGCAAAGGGCCTCGGTCACCGGGTCCTTGGTCCATAAGGACGGGGTGAAGGGGCTCGGTTAGACTCACGCGACTCCGCACGGCGCGGGCAGAGCGCGGGTGGGGCGGACAGGCGGCAGGCGGACCGGGGAGGGCGCGGCAGATGGCGCAAGCGAAGAAGATCGCGCTGTACGCGGTCGTGGTCTTCGTGCTGTACACGATCATCAATTCCCCGGCCAGGGCGGCCGATCTCGTGCAGGTAGGGTTCGAGGGCATATCGTCCGCCGCACAGGGCGTCGGCGAGTTCATGACCGAGCTCGTCAACTAGATCATCGACGAGGAGTCCCGCTGTGATCCGCCATCTGGTCCTGTTCAAGCTCAACGACGGCATCGCGAAGGACGACCCCCGCGCGGTCGCCGCGGCGGACGCCCTGCGGCCACTGGGCGGGATCATCCCCGAGCTGACGTTCTGGGAGTGCGCCTGGAACATCACCGACCGGCCGATCGCGTACGACTTCGCCATCAACTCGGCGGTCGAGGACACCGGCGCGCTCCAGCGCTACCTGGACCACCCGGCCCACCAGGCGGGTGTGGCGCTGTGGCGCGAGATCGCCACGTGGGTGATCGCGGACTACGAGTTTTAACACGTTCGAGCCTCGGCTTCCGGGCCCCCCGCCGTACTGGCGGGGGGCCTTCCGGCTTCTTTACGTACGCATTCATCCCAACTTGCCGTCAACACGTGGTTATACGGTGCTTGCACACAGTGGACATGTCTTGTGATGCTATGACCGCTTTTGACGGATGAGTTGACCGTAGTTGACCAGCAGGACCAGCCAGAGGGGTGGCGTGCACGTGCCGGCCAGTACAGCGCCTCAAGTCCCGCCCCAGAACGAGGCGGGCGGCTCGGACACCCCGCGCCCCCGGCCACAGAGCACCCGCGGCGCCGACACCCGCGCGCTCACCCAGGTGCTCTTCGGGCAGCTCAAGAACCTGGAACCCGGCACACCGGAGCACCACCGGGTGCGCGGGGCGCTGATCGAGGCCAATCTGCCGCTCGTGCGGTACGCGGCCGCCCGCTTCCGCTCCCGCAACGAACCGATGGAGGACGTCGTCCAGGTCGGCACCATCGGCCTGATCAACGCCATCGACCGCTTCGACCCCGACCGCGGCGTCCAGTTCCCCACCTTCGCGATGCCCACCGTCGTCGGCGAGATCAAGCGCTACTTCCGCGACAACGTACGGACCGTCCACGTACCGCGCCGGCTCCATGAGCTCTGGGTGCAGGTCAACGGCGCCACCGAGGATCTGACGACCGCCCACGGCCGCTCACCCACCACCGCCGAGATCGCCGAACGGCTGAAGATCGGCGAGGACGAGGTCCTCGCCTGCATCGAGGCGGGGCGCTCCTACCACGCCACCTCCCTGGAGGCGGCCCAGGAGGGCGATGGGCTGCCCGGGCTGCTCGACCGGCTCGGCTACGAGGACCCGGCGCTCGCCGGGGTCGAGCACCGGGATCTCGTACGGCATCTGCTCGTACAGCTGCCCGAACGCGAGCAGCGGATCCTGATGCTCCGCTACTACAGCAATCTGACGCAGTCTCAGATCAGCCAGGAGCTCGGGGTCTCGCAGATGCATGTGTCAAGGCTCCTCGCCCGGAGCTTCGCCCGACTGAGGTCCGCAAACAGGATCGAGGCGTAACCGAAACGGGTAGACCGGTTCGGAGTGGTTCTGTGCGGACTTTCAGCGCCCCAAATGCCGTACACCCCTTGTTTCCTGCGGAAATCCACCTTCTCCTTGTCGACAAGTCACTACAGCGTGTTGCCGACATGTGACATTCTGCTGGAACCGCGTTTGCCGCAGCCCCTCTTCCGGTATTCAGGTGGAGGCTGCGTTCCTCCGATGGTCGTGGCCGCCGCGACCGTCCGCGACCTCAAGGGGGTGGCATGTCCGCAGAACAGGGCAGCTCGAAGGTGCTCACGCTCACGCCCGCGCAGACGCCGGTACAGGTGCAGATGCCGGAGCAGATGCCCGCGCCGAGCCAGGAAACCGCCCCGCCGCTTGTCGTCTCGCCGGAAGCCATCGACACCCGTACGCTCTCCCGCTCGCTGTTCCTGCGGCTGCGCGCCCTGGACACCGAGGGCGCCGCCGCCGACAGCCCCGAGCGCACCTACGTCCGCGACACCCTCATCGAGCTCAACCTGCCGCTCGTGCGGTACGCCGCGGCCCGCTTCCGCTCCCGCAACGAACCGATGGAGGACATCGTCCAGGTCGGCACCATCGGCCTGATCAAGGCGATCGACCGGTTCGACTGCGAACGGGGCGTCGAGTTCCCGACCTTCGCCATGCCGACGGTCGTCGGCGAGATCAAGCGCTTCTTCCGCGACACCTCGTGGTCGGTGCGCGTCCCGCGCCGGCTGCAGGAGCTGCGGCTCGCGCTGACCAAGGCGAGCGACGAGCTCGCGCAGAAGCTGGACCGCTCGCCGACCGTTCCCGAACTCGCCGCCGTACTGGGCGTGTCCGAGGAGGATGTCGTCGACGGGCTCGCCGTCGGCAACGCCTACACCGCCTCCTCGCTCGACTCCCCCTCCCCGGAGGACGAGGGCGGCGAGGGCTCCCTCGCCGACCGCCTCGGATACGAGGACACGGCCCTGGAGGGCGTCGAGTACCGCGAGTCGCTCAAGCCGCTGCTCGCCAAACTGCCGCCCAGAGAACGGCAGATCATCATGCTCCGGTTCTTCGCCAACATGACGCAGTCGCAGATCGGCGAGGAGGTCGGCATCTCGCAGATGCACGTCTCGCGGCTTCTCACGAGGACGCTGGCGCAGCTGCGCCAGGGCCTGATCGACGACTGACGTCAGCAGAACGCTTCCTTGCTGACGGTGCGCCAGACGCACTGGGCGCCATGCGGCGACAGAGGTCGCTTCTGACGGTGGTCGCGCTCTGCCTCGGCGGAGCGCTGACCGCGCCGGCCTCGCCCAGCCGCTCGGCGTCGACCGGGCCACGATCGAATCGGCCCGGCCACTGCCGGCCCCGATCGCCCCCGGAACGGCCAGGACGCGGACGTACACCGCCTGCGTGGACAGCCGGCGCGTACCGCTCGGCACGCACGTCGACACCCGGAAGGTCACGGCCGCCCGGAAGTGAGCGGGCGGCCGGAAGGGAGCGGGCGGCCGGGCTCTGGACATCCGGGAAAGGGCGCCCGGCGGGCGCCCCTTCCCGCCCGTGCGTCAGCTCAGCGCCAGCCAGGCCACCCCTGCCAGGACCGCGAGGACCACGACCACGCCAACGATCAGGCCGACGCGCGGGCCGGACGACTGAGGGGCGGCCTGCGGACGGCCCTGCGGAGCGCCCTCGTCGACGAAGGCGCGGAACATCTGCGTGCTGCCGGAGGGGTCGTAGTTGCCCTCGGGACCGGGGCCCTGACCGTGCGGTGCATGGGGGTTGTGTGCCATGGGTGAGGACCCTAGCGAACCGGGGGTTCCGGCCCCAACCTCCGGCCCCCGGCCCGCGCGTTCCGGGCACGGATCCCCCGCACCGCTCCCACCTTTGCCGATTCTTTAGCGCCGTTTGACCGATTTAGTTTGCCTGGAGCAACCATCCATCTCTATGGTTGCCCTAAGCAACAAGATGTGCGGGGTGCCCATGGAGACGCGACAGGACACGCGGAACCGCTACGAGAACCTGGCCCGCCAGGTCGGCGCCATCGGCGCCGTGAAGCGCGGACTCTCGCGGGCCCTGCCCGCCGAGTGCCCGAGCGGTTCGGCGATCGTGCTCGCCCTCCTCCACCACCACGGCGACATGCGGATCGGCCGCGTCTCGGAGCTGATGGCCGTCGACATGTCGGTGAGCAGCCGCCATGTGGCGCACACCGTGGACCGCGGCTGGGTCGAGCGGCTGCCCGACCCCGCCGACAAGCGCTCCCGCATCCTGCACCTCACCACCGCGGGCGAGGACACGCTCGCCGATCTCGACCGGCGGGTGACCGACATGCTCGCCCGCAACCTCGCGGAGTGGTCCGACACCGACGTCGAACTGCTCACCACGCTGCTCGCCCGCCTCCGCGACTCCTTCGGGGACTGCCGGGCCCACCACGCTTGAGAACAAAGGAACTTCATGGCTACGACCACACCCGATTCCGGTGTGCGGGGCGGCCTCGCCGAGCAGGGGGAGGCCACCCCCCAGGGCGGTGCCCCGATGACGCACCGGCAGATCATGGAGGCGCTCTCCGGGCTGCTGCTCGGCATGTTCGTCGCCATCCTGTCCTCGACGATCGTCTCGAACGCGCTGCCGCAGATCATCACCGACCTGGGCGGCGGCCAGTCCGCCTACACCTGGGTCGTCACCGCGGCCCTGCTGTCGATGACGGCGACCACCCCCCTGTGGGGCAAGCTCGCGGACCTCTTCTCCAAGAAGCTGCTCGTCCAGACGGCCCTGGTCATCTACGTCGCGGGCTCGGTCGTCGCCGGTCTCTCGCAGAACACCGGCATGCTCATCGCCTGCCGTGTCGTCCAGGGCATCGGCGTCGGCGGTCTGACGGCCCTCTCCCAGATCATCCTCGCCGCGATGATCTCCCCGCGGGAGCGCGGACGGTACAGCGGCTACCTCGGCGCCACCTTCGCCGTGGCCACCGTCGGCGGCCCGCTGCTCGGCGGCGTCATCACCGACACCGACTGGCTCGGCTGGCGCTGGTGCTTCTACGTCGGCGTGCCCTTCGCGATCATCGCGCTCCTGGTGCTGCAGAAGACCCTGAAGCTCCCCGTGGTGAAGCGCCAGGTCAAGGTCGACTGGGCCGGCGCCGTCCTCATCAGCGCGGCCGTCTCGCTGCTGCTCGTCTGGGTGACCTTCGCGGGTGACAAGTACGACTGGATGTCCTGGCAGACGGCCGCCATGGTCGGCGGCTCGATCGTGCTCGGCGGGCTCTTCACCCTCGTCGAGGCCCGGGCGAGCGAGCCGATCATCCCGCTGCGCCTGTTCCGCAACCGCACGATCACGCTGGCCTCGCTCGCCTCGCTCTTCGTCGGTGTCGCGATGTTCGCCGGCACGGTCTTCTTCAGCCAGTACTTCCAGCTGGCCCGCAACGAGTCGCCGACGATGTCCGGCGTCCTCACCATCCCGATGATCGCCGGCCTGTTCGTCTCCTCGACCGTCTCCGGCATGGTCATCACCAAGACCGGCCGGTGGAAGGCGTGGCTGGTCAGCGGCGGCGTCCTGGTCACCGGCGGACTCGGCCTGCTCGGCACGATCCGTTACGACACGGAGTACTGGCACATCGCCGTCTTCATGGCCGTCCTGGGTCTCGGCCTCGGCATGATGATGCAGAACCTGGTGCTGTGCACGCAGAACCAGGTCGCCCCGGCCGACCTCGGCTCCGCCTCCTCCGTCGTCACCTTCTTCCGCTCCCTCGGCGGCGCGGTCGGCGTCTCGGCGCTCGGCGCGGTCCTGGCCAACCGGGTCACGCACTACGCCCAGGAGGGTATGGCGGCCCTCGGCCCCAAGGCCGCGGGAGCCGGCCAGGGCGGTACGGGCGGCGGCGGCATCCCGGACATGGACAGGCTGCCGGCCCCGATCCGTACCGTCATGGAGAGCGCGTACGGGCACGGAGTCGCCGACGTCTTCCTCTACTCGGCGCCGTTCGCACTGCTCGCCTTCCTCGTGACGCTGTTCATCAAGGAGGTCGCGCTCAAGAGCGCCTCGACCGGTCCGGCCCCGGCGAAGACCGCGTCCGGCGAACCGGTGGCCACCACCGCGCCCGCTCCCGCGCCCGAGGTGACCGCGACGGGCCTGACGATCAGCGGGACCGTCCGTACCGCCGACGGCACGGACGTGTCCGGCGCGACGGTCACCCTGATCTCGCTGGGCGGGCGGCAGCTCGGCCGCGCGGTCGTCCGGGACGAGGGCGGTTACGCCTTCGACGCGCCGGGCGCCGGATCGTACGTCCTGATCGCCTCCGCCGACGGCTACCAGCCCCAGGCCTCCACGGTGGTCGTGCACGACGGCCCGCTCACCCACGACGTGCTCCTGACCGGTACCAGCGGTCTCACCGGCGCGGTGACCGCCGCCGAGGGCGGCGCACCTGTCGACGGAGCGATGGTGGTGATCACGGACGTACGGGGCGAGGTGCTGGCCACCGGGAAGACCGGCGCCGACGGCGGCTTCTCCTTCGCCGAGCTGGTCCCGGGCGCGGTCACGGTCGCGGTCACCGCCTCCGGGTACCGCCCGCAGGCGCTGCCGGTCGAGATCGGCGGCCAGGGCGTGACCCGGCTCGACGTGGCCCTGGCCGCCGGAGCGGTCGTCCACGGCACGGTCCGGGCGGGGCGCGACCACCGGCCGCTGGCGGACGCGCGGGTGACCCTGGTCGACGCCGCCGGGAACGTGGCGGCGTCGGCGACGACGGACACGGACGGCGCGTACGCCTTCGCGGACCTGGACGCCGGCGAGTACACCCTCATCGCGACCGGCTACCCGCCGGTGGCGGGGCGCCTGTCCGTGACCGGTGCCGGAGTCGACGGCCACGACATCGAACTGGCCCACCCGGGCGAGTGATGGCCCGCCGCCCCGTTGTTTCTGGGAAGAGTTGAGGTACGGATGGGACTGCAGGCACAGGTACGGACCCGCGACGGGTGGCCGGTCCAGCACGCGGTGGTGACCGTGACGGACGGATCCGGCGCGCAGGTCCTGCGGGCGGCGGCGGACGCCGACGGAACCGTCCGCTCGGAGCCCGCGCTGGCCCCGGGGGCGTACACGGTCGTGGTGACGGCCGTCGGCTACGCGCCGGACGCGCGCACGGCGCTGGTCGGCGGCTCGGGCCGGGCGGAGGTGGGCACGGTCGTGCTGACCCGGGCGGGCGGGACCGAGCTGCCCGAGCCGGGCGTGTGGACGCTGGACGCCGCCCACTCGTCGGTGGGTGCGGTCGCCCAGCACCTGGGGATCTCCAGCGTGCACGGCCGGTTCACCGAGTTCGGCGGCCGGATCGAGATCGCCCCGGACCCGCTCGCCTCGCGGGTGGAGGCGGTGATCGCGGCCGCGTCCGTCGACACGGGCAACGGCCTGCGGGACAAGCATCTGAGGTCCCCGGACTTCCTGGACGTCGACCGCTTCCCGGAGCTCACCTACCGCAGCACGGCGCTCCGCCCGGCGGGCCCCGACCGCTGGACCGTGGACGGCGCGCTCTCCCTGCGGGGCGTCACCCGTGAGGTGCCGCTGGCCCTCTCCTACCTCGGTACGGGCCCCGATCCGTGGGGCGGCGTGCGGGCGGCGTTCCGCGCGGAGACGGAGCTGCGGCGGGAGGACTTCGCGATGAACTACAACCAGGTGGTGGCCGCGGGCATCGCGGCCATCGGCACCACCCTGCGGGTGACGCTCGACATCCAGGCCGTCCGTGAGGCGTGACCGACCGTCAGGCGGGGGTCGGGTGCGCCGGGGCCGAGGGGCCTCAGGACGAGCGGGCGGCCATGACCTCGATGCCCGCGACCAGGATGTCGAGGGCGTAGGCGAAGTCCCGCTCCCAGATCTCGCTGACGCTGCCGTGCGTGGCGCGCTCGTCGAGGAGCTCCGCCAGCGGTTCGAGCGCCTCCACGGCGTGGGGTTCGTCGCGCAAGGCCTTGATCGACTCGCCGTAGAAGTCGTTCTGCGACATCCCGGCCTCCGCCGCCCGGCGTTCGAACTGGCCCTCGATCGTTCCGTAGCCGTACACGAACTGGAAGACCGCCGACATCGCGCTGGGCTGACGGCCGATCGGCAGGCCGGTGTCGCGGATCGCCTCCTGGATCTTGGAGCCGACGGCGATCGCGTTCGGGCCGATGTTCAGGTACTGGCCGGCGCACGGGGACATCCACGGGTGGCGGACCAGCATCCGGCGGTAGTCCAGGGCGAGCACCCGGATACGGTCGCGCCAGTCCCCGGCGGCGTCGACCGCGTCGCGGTCGATCTCGCCGTAGACGGTGTCCACGGCGTACTCGATGATGTCGTCCTTGGTGTCCACGTACCAGTACAGGGACATGGCCGTGACGCCGAGCTCGGTCGCGAGTTTGCGCATCGAGAGCTTGGCCAGGCCCTCCTCGTCGAGCATCCGGATCGCGGCGGCGACGATCCGGTCCCGGTCGAGCCCGGCGGGGCCGCCCCCCGCGCGGGCGGCCCTCTTCTCCAGCCAGACGCTGGAACGCGCCGGGTTCTTCGCCCGGTCGGCTGCCTTCACCATCGCGTTCCTCCTCCGTCGGGTGGTCGTGCCCATGCTATGCAGCGGCCGTGTTCTTCTCGGACCGCTTCTGGGACCGCTTCTCGGAGCGCTCGGCGCGCGTGAGCAGGGCCGCGGCCAGCAGACCGCCCGCGAAGACCGCGATGGCACCGACCAGCTGGCTCGTCTGGAGCCCGGAGGCGAAGGCGTCGGAGATCTGCTGCCGCTCGGCCTCGCCTCCGGCCGCCGCCAGGGCCGCGGGCAGCGAGGTCGCGGTGACGGTGACGAGCGCCGCGAAGCGGGCGTTGAGCACGGCCCCGAGGACGGCGACACCGAGGCCGTTGCCCAGCTCGGCGAGGGTGCCGTTGACACCGGCGCCCACGCCCGCCTTCTCCGGCGGGATCGCGCTCATGATGGCGTTGGCCATGGCGGGGTTGGAGACGGCGAGGCCGACGCCCATCAGGACCAGGCCGAGGAGCATGCCCCAGTAGCTGCCGTCCGTGCCGCCGCCGATCAGGGCGATCGAAGCGAGCCCGCCCGCGACCAGGGTCATGCCGACGGCCACGGTGGGCGGGGTGCCGAGCTTCATGACGATCCGCGGGCCGACGCCGGTGAGGTTGAGCGCGACGACGGTCAGGGCGAGCGGGGCCATCCGCAGACCGGCTTCCAGCGGCTCGTAGCCGAGGACGAACTGGAGGTGCTGGGTGAGCAGGAAGAGCGAGCCGCCCATGCCGAACATGACCAGGATCGCGCCGGCGACGGCGCCCACGAACTTCTGGTTGCGGAAGAAGTGCATGTCGAGCATGGGGTACGGGATGCGCAGCTCCCACAGCGCGAAGGCGCCGAGGACGACGACACCGACCGCCGCGGGGATCAGCACCTCGGCGGAGGTCCAGCCGTGCTCCGGGCCGGTGATGATCGCGTACACGGCGGCGGTCATGCCGATGGTGGAGAGCAGCGCGCCCATCAGGTCGGGGCGGTCGCCCTGCGGGTTCTTCGACTCCGGTACGAGCTTCAGGACGGCGATCAGGCCGACGAGGGCGACCGGGATGTTGATGAGGAAGATCATCCCCCACCAGAAGTGCTCGAGGATGACCCCGCCGATCAGCGGTCCGGCGGCGAAGCCGAGCGAGCCGACGGTGGCCCACAGCGCGATCGCCTTGACCCGCTCCGACTCGTCGAAGATCTGCATGACGACGGCGAGCGTGGTGGTCATGAGCAGCGCGCCGCCGACGCCCATGCCCGCGCGGGCGGCGATCAGCTGGGCCGTGGAGTCGGCCAGTCCGGCGGCGAGCGAGCCGAGGCCGAAGAGCGCGAGCCCGGCGGCGAGGAGCTTCTTGCGGCCGTAGCGGTCGGCGGCGTTGCCGGCGGTGAGCAGCAGCCCGGACTGGACGAGCGAGTACGCGTTGATCATCCACTGGATGTCGCTGGTCGAGGCGTGGAGCTCGGAGGTCAGCGACGGGATGGCGACGCTGAGCACGGTGTTGTCGAGCAGCACGGTGAGCTGGGCGAGGCAGATGACGCCCAGGATCAGCCAGCGCTGCGGGTGGCCGCCGGATGGCTTCCCGGCGGCGGGTCGGTTCTCGGCGGTCGTCGCCGTCATGGCTCCCCCTTGTACGGTGTACGGGACTCGGTCTCGTACACCGTACAAGGGTTCACGTACGGCGTATAGGAGTTTCTTCGCGGGCTCCTTCCGGCTGCTTCCTCCGGCTACTTCTTCCGCGTCAGGTCGTAGAAGGTGGCGCCGTCGAGCGTGACCTTCTCGAAGGTGGCGGAGACCCAGGTGGCGATCGCGGAGCCGCCGCCGGGACCGCCGCCCACACGCATCCCGCCCTCGGCGGTCCCCGACTCGGTGCCGCCGATGAAGTAGTGGATCCGCCCCTGGGCGACGTACTGCTTGAACCGCGCGAGGGTCGGCGACGGGTCGCTGCCGTTGAAGCCGCCGATCGCCATCACCGGCTCTCCGGTGGCGAGCTGGTAACTGGC
This sequence comes from Streptomyces sp. NPDC003027, assembly GCF_053591435.1. Taxonomy (NCBI): domain Bacteria; kingdom Bacillati; phylum Actinomycetota; class Actinomycetes; order Kitasatosporales; family Streptomycetaceae; genus Streptomyces; species Streptomyces sp. NPDC003027. The sequence goes on along the minus strand of NZ_JBSFTU010000010.1, from coordinate 111,594 downwards.
GGCGTTCTGCGCGCCGACGGTCGCCGCCACCCAGGTGTAGGCGTCCGCGCCCTCCAGAAGGGCGGCCTCGGCCTTCGCACCGACGTTCGCGCCGTCGAGGAGGCCGCCCATGCCGCCGCCACCGCGACCGCCCGGGCCAGCGAAGCGTTCCGTACGACCGTCGCCGGTACCGGTGGGCACGCCCTGCGGAGGAGTACCGCCGGGGGCTCCGCCCGGCGCCTGGCCGGCCTGGCCGCCGGGGCCGCCGGGTGTCCGGCCCTGGCCGTCCGGAGGTCCGCCCTCGAAGACGCGCATCCCGCCCGGCCTTCCGCCCATGGCACCGCCCGAAGGGCCCGCCGTCACGATCGACCCCTGGTGGCCGCTGCCCAGCGTGGACAGCGTGTACGCCAACGGGCCCGCAAGCCCCGCCGCCAGACCGAGCCCCGCGACCGCGAGACCGAACCGCCGGTCCAGCCGCCCGGCGAGCAGCAGTCCGATCGCCGCCACCGAGCCCCCGATCAGCACGGCCCAGCGCAGCCACGGCAGCCAGTCCGGCGTCCGGCCGAGGAGCGTCCAGCCCCACACCGCCGTCGCACCGGCCGTCACCGCGAGGACCGCCGAGGCGAGGAGATGCGTCCGCTCCTCCCACAGGACGCTCGCCCCCATGCCGACGAGCGCCGCGATGTACGGAGCCAGGGCCACCGTGTAGTACTCGTGGAAGATCCCGGCCATGAAGCTGAACACGGTGACGGTCAGCAGCAGCGAACCGCCCCACACCAGGAACGCCGACCGGGCGGTGTCCGTCCGAGGCGCCTTCCAGGTGAGCACCAGGCCGGCGAGGAGCAGGATCAGCGCGGCGGGCAGGAGCCAGGAGATCTGGCCGCCGACGGCGTCGTTGAACATCCGGCCGATGCCCGTCTCACCCCAGCCACCGCCCCGACCGCCGCCGACACTGCCGGTCTCGTCGCCGTTGATCCGGCCGAGGCCGTTGTAGCCGAAGGTCAGCTCCAGGAAGCTGTTGTTCCGCGATCCTCCGATGTACGGGCGGGAGGACGCGGGCCACAGTTCGACCAGAGCCACCCACCAACCCGCCGAGACGATCAACGCGAGCCCGGCGAGGGCGAGTTGACCGATCCGGCGGCCGATCCCGGCCGGCGCGCACACCGCGTGCACGAGCGCCAGCGGCGGCAGGATCAGGAACGCCTGGAGCGTCTTGGCGAGAAACGCCAGACCGAAGGCGGCCCCCGCCCACACCAGCCACTTCGTCCGCCCGTCCTCCAGGGCCCGGAGCACCAGATACACGGCGACCGTCATCAGCAGCGCGAGCAGCGCGTCCGGGTTGTTGAAGCGGAACATCAGCGCCGCGACGGGGGTGAGGGCCAGGACCGAGGCCGCGATCAGCCCGGCGCCCGCGCCGAACCGGCGCCGTACCGCCGCGTACAGGACGGCGACGGTCGCCATGCCCATCAGCACCTGGGGCACGAGGATCTGCCAGGAGCCGAGACCGAAGAGGCGGACGGAGAGCGCCATCGGCCAGAGCGCGGCCGGCGGCTTGTCGACGGTGATGGCGTTCGCCGCGTCGAGCGAGCCGAAGAAGAAGGCCTTCCAGTTTTCGCTGCCCGCCTGGACGGCGGCGGAGTAGAAGGAGTTGGCGTAGCCGGAGGCGGACAGGTTCCAGAGGTGGAGAACGCCGGTGGCGAGGAGGAGCGCGAGGAACGCGGGCCGCACCCAGGGGTCGTCGTCGGCCCGCCCCCGCCAGAGGCGGCCGAGGCGCGAGGCGGTCGCCTCGGCGTGGGGGAGGGGTGGGGAGGGCGCCTGTGCGGTGGTCATCGGGAAGTCCTTGCGGGGGAGGCGGCGGCGGAGCTGGTGCGGGAGGCGGCGGGATCGGCGGCCACGTCGGCGGGATATGGGGGATCGGCGGCCACACCGGCGGGATCGGCGTCCGCACCGGGGAAATCGGCGTCCGCATCGGTGGAGTCGGTACGGCGGTCCGGGAAGACCCAGAGCCGAAGGAGCAGGAAGCGCAGGACGGTCGCGGCCAGGTTGGCCGTGACCAGCACGGCGAGCTCGGTGGAGTGGGCGGGATCACCGGTGGCCACGGCGAGCGCGGCGAGGGAGCCGCTGGTCAGCGCGAGGCCGATGCCGAAGACGACGAGCCCCTGGGCCTGGTGGCGCAGGGCGCGGTCCCGGCCCCGTACCCCGAAGGTGAGACGCCGGTTCGCGGCCGTGTTGGCGACGGCCGACACCAGCAGCGCTCCGGCGTTGGCGAGTTGGGGTCCGGCACCGAGCCGGAAGGCCGAGTACAGCGCCAGATAGCAGAGGGTGGACAGGACACCGATGACGCAGAAGCCGACGAGCTGCCGGGCCAGTCCCCCCGGTACGCCGACGAGTTGACGGTCCCGGGGGTCGTCCCCGAAGGGGCGGGCGAGCCGGTCGAGCGGCAGCGAGCCGGTGGCAAGGGCCCGGCCCACCCGCCAGACGCCCTTCAGGTCGTCGGTCGCGGTCCGCACGATGTGGACGGTGGAGTCGGGGTCGTCGACCCAGTCCACCGGGACCTCGTGGATGCGCAGCCCGGCCCGTTCGGCGAGGACCAGCATCTCGGTGTCGAAGAACCAGCCCGTGTCCTCGACCATCGGCAGCAGGCGCCGCGCCACCTCTGCCCGTATCGCCTTGAACCCGCACTGCGCGTCGGAGAACCGGGCGGCGAGCGAGCCGCGCAGGATCAGGTTGTAGGCCCGGGAGATGAACTCCCGCTTCGGCCCGCGCACCACCCGCGAGGAGCGGGCGAGCCGGGACCCGATCGCGAGGTCCGAATGCCCGGAGATGAGGGGGGCGACGAGCGGCAGGAGCGCGTTGAGGTCGGTGGACAGGTCCACGTCCATGTAGGCGAGGACGGGTGCGTCCGAGTGCGACCAGACGGTACGCAGCGCACGGCCGCGGCCCTTCTGCTCCAGGCGTACGGAGCGCACCTCGGGCAGTTCGGCGGCGAGGGCGCCCGCGATGGCCGGTGTGCTGTCGGTGGAGGCGTTGTCGGCGACGGTGATGCGGAAGCCGTAGGGGAAGGTGCGGGAGAGGTGGTCGTGGAGCCGCAGCACGCACGGTTCCAGGTCCTTCTCCTCGTTGTGGACGGGAATCACCACGTCGAGGACGGGCCGCCCGGCCACGCCGACGGGCAGATGCTCCCGGGCGGGAAGGGCGCCGGACGCGGGCCCCGCTGTCGATTGGGTTCGCATGCCCCGACCCTCGCCGGGGCCGCTGTCACGGCTGTGTGATGAGCCTGTGCCCCGCCTGTGAGTCGTCGCGGGAGCCGGGGCGGCCGGGGTCACCGGAGCTGGATCCGGCGTCGTCGCGGCCGGGCAGCCGGACGGTGAAGACGGTCCGGCCGGGGACGCTGTCGACGCTCACCTCGCCGCCGTGCGCGAGGACGACGGCCCGGACGATGGCCAGACCGAGCCCCGTACTCCCCGCCTGGTCGCCCGCCCGGCGGGAGCGTGAGGCGTCACCACGGGCGAACCGCTCGAAGACGTACGGGAGGAGCGCGGCGGGGACACCGGGCCCGTCGTCCTCGACCTCGACGAGGACGTCACCGCCGCCGTCACCGCCGCCGTCACGGCGCACGCGCGCGGTGACGGTGGTGCCGGGCGGGGTGTGGGTCCGGGCGTTGGCGAGGAGGTTGACGAGGACCTGGTGCAGACGCGCGCCGTCCGCCCGGATCCCGACCGCCTCCTCGGGCAGTTCGAGACGCCAGTGGTGGCCGGGCCCGGCGGCACGGGCGTCGCCGAGGGCGTCCACGACCAGCGGGGCGAGGTCCGTTTCCTCGTACGAGAGCGGACGTCCGGCGTCCAGTCGGGCGAGCAGCAGCAGATCCTCGACCAGACCCGTCATCCGGGTCGCCTCGGACTCGATCCGTCCGAGCGCGTGACGCGTGTCGGGCCCGCACTCCTCACGGCCGCGCCGGGTCAGCTCCGCGTACCCGCGGATGGAGGCCAGCGGGGTGCGCAGCTCGTGACTGGCGTCGGCGACGAACTGCCGTACCCGTGTTTCGCTGCGCTGGCGGGCGTGGAGCGCGGAGTGGACGTGGTCGAGCATGCGGTTGATGGCCGCGCCGACCTGCCCGACCTCGGTCCGTGGATCGGCCTCGGCGTCCGGCACCCGCTGCGGAAGGGCGACCTCGCCGCTGTGCAGGGGCAGTCGGGAGACCTGGGTGGCGGTCGCGGCGACCCGCCGCAGCGGCCGCAGCGCGATCCCGACCATCGCCCCGCCGGCGAGCGAGGCGGCGACGAGCCCGGCGCCGGTGACGCTCACCTCGACGAGGATCAGGGTGGAGAGGGCGTCCTCGACCTCGCCGAGCGGAAGCCCGACGAGATAGTCCCCGCGCTCCCCGGTGGCGTACTGGACGCGATAGGCGTCCTCCAGGCCCGGCAGCTCCACGGTGTGCGGCTCGCCGTCGCGCGGGACCCCGGCGAGCGCGGCGCGCTGGGCGGGGCCCAGGTCGCGGACGCTGTACATCGGCCCGTACGCGCCCTGCCTCGGCGGGTCGGAGACCCCGGCCTTCCCCAGCTCGCCGTCGACGACCACCGCGCCGAGCGTGCCGAGCGGGGCGCCGGGACCGACGACGAAGCCGAGCGGATCGTGCGAGCCGCCACCGGGCAGGCCGCCCGGCCCACCCGGAGCGGTGATCGGCGGCCCGGCGGCCCGGTTCGCGACGTTCCGCAGCTGGGCGTCGGCCTGGTCGTGGAGATAGGACCGGAACGCGACCGTCGTCACCGTCCCGATCACGGCGGCGACGACGGCGATCAGGGCGACGGCGGAGACGACCAACCGCGTACGGAGCGACCACGGGACGACCAGCCGCGTACGACGCGACCATGGGACACCCGGCCGGGCACGGAACGACCACCGGGCAGCCGGCCGCGCACGGAGCGGCCACCGGACGACCGGCCGCGCACGGAATCCGTGCACCGGGCTACTCCCCCGGCTTGATCAGGTAACCGGCGCCGCGCCGCGTGTGGATCATCGGGCTGCGCCCGGCGTCGATCTTCCGCCGGAGGTAGGAGATGTACAGCTCGACGACGTTCGCCTGGCCGCCGAAGTCGTACGACCATACCCGGTCGAGGATCTGCGCCTTGCTGAGGACCCGGCGCGGGTTGCGCATGAGGTAGCGCAGCAGCTCGAACTCGGTGGCGGTGAGATGGATCGACTCACCGCCGCGGGTGACCTCATGGCTGTCCTCGTCGAGGGTGAGGTCGCCGACCACGAGCATCGACTCGCTGCGCGCCTGCGCGGCCCCGGAGCGCCGGATGAGCCCGCGCAGCCGCGCCACGACCTCCTCCAGGCTGAACGGCTTGGTGACGTAGTCGTCGCCTCCCGCCGTGAGCCCGGCGATCCGGTCCTCGACGGCGTCCCTGGCGGTCAGGAACAGCACCGGCACCTCGGGCAGCTCACGCCGCAGACCGCCGAGGACGGTGAGCCCGTCCATGTCGGGCAGCATCATGTCCAGGATCACCACGTCGGGCCGGAACTCCCGCGCCGTGCGCAGGGCGCCGGCTCCGTCGGCGGCGCTGTGCACCTGCCAGCCCTCGTACCGCAGGGCCATGGAGAGCAGCTCGGCGAGCGACGCCTCGTCGTCGACGACGAGGACACGGACGGCGGAGCCGTCGGGCCGGAGCATGTCGGTGCGCCGTTGAGGCGTGGTCGCGGTCATGCTTCCACGCTGGCCGGAGGTGCTGAAAGCTCCCTTTCGCTTCCCTGTGAATTCCCTGAGAACGACGGAGACGGGCTCGGGCTACGGGCTACGGGCTATGTACGGGCTATGGGCTATGTACGGGCGACGGGCTACGGGCTATGTACGGGCGACGGGCTACGCGAGGCCGAAGACGGCCGCCGCGTTGTCGTGCACGACCCCGCGCAGCCAGTCGTCGCCGAGCCCGAGCCGTTCGAGGGCGTGGAGCTGGTGGACGTACGGATAGGGGATGTTCGGGAAGTCGGAACCGAGGAGGATCCGGTGGCCGAGGGCCCGCAGCCGCGGCAGTTCGTCGGCCGGGAAGGGCGCGAGGCGTTCGCTGAAGTCGGTGAAGGCCATGGTGGTGTCGAGGTGGACGTCCTCGTACCGCTCGGCGAGATCCAGGAAGTCGGCGTACTCCGGCATGCCCATGTGCGCGACGATCAGCCGCAGGCGGGGATGGCGTGCGAGCAGCCGTCCGACGGGCCCGGGGCCGGTGAACCTGCCGGGCGCGGGCCCCGAGCCGCAGTGGATCACGACGGGGACGCGTGCGTCGGCGATCGCCCCCCAGCTGTCGTCCAGCAGATCGTCGTTGGGGTCGAAGCCGCCGACCTGGAGGTGCACCTTGAGGACGCGGGCGCCGGACGCGAGGGCGTGGTCCACATAGCCGGTGGCCTCCGGCTCGGGGTAGAGGGTGGCGGTGTGCAGGCAGTCGGGGGTACGGGCGGCGAAGTCGGCGGCCCAGCCGTTGAGCCACCGGGCCATGCCCGCCTTGTGGGGGTAGAGCATCGAGGTGAAGGCGCGGACACCGAAACCGCGCAGGAGATCGACCCGGCGGTCCTCCTCCTCGCGGTAGGTGATCGGCCACTCCAGGCCGGTCAGGGGGCCGACGGCGTCGAAGTAGGCCCAGACCTTGTCGAGGACGTTCTGGGGCATGAAGTGGGTGTGGACGTCGACGAGCCCGGGAAGCCCGAGGGCCGCGGCGAACGCCCGGGGGCCGTCGGCGCCGAGTCCGTCCTCCCCGAGGTGCCCGTCCCCCAGCAGCCCCTGCCCGCGGTCACCGCCTGTCAAAGCCGTAACTCCGCTCCACCTTGGCGACATGGACGCTGTAGCTCTCGTACCAGTGCTCCCGCCCATGGCGCTGGGCCGCCTGGTGCTCGGCGTTGCGGCGCCAGGCGTCGAGACCTTCGGTGTCGCGGAAGTACGCGACGGTGATGCCGACGCCGCCGGGGCTGCGGGCGGAGTCGCTGCCGAGGAAGCCCGGGACGTCCTGGACGAGTTCGGCCATGCGGGCGGCGGTCTCGGCGTACCCCTCGGGGTTGCCGGGGAGCACGGACGTGAAGACGACGGTGTAGTAAGGCGGTTCGAGGCCCGCCACCAGGCGCTGGGTCATGCGGATCACCCTGGGCCGGGGGAGGCGGGTATGTCCATACGGGCCGCCGGAAGGGATCCAAGTCTTTACGGAGGCGGGGGCCCGGTCAGAACAGCTCGGGCTGGTCCGGCGGTACGGGGCCGGTCTCGGCGACGGGCACGGTGACGGGTGCGCCGGGGTCGGCCGAGACGAGGCCCCAGCCGCTCATGAGCCGGGTGTCGAGGGCGAGGCAGCGCCCCTCGGAGTCGAGAAGGTGCAGGTCGGGCCCGGCGGCGGCGAGGAGGCGGCCGGCGACGGCACCGCCCTCGACGAGTTCGGTGACGGTTCCGGAGAGCGGCGGCAGGCCATCGAGACGGAAGGCGTCCGCGTGGTCGTGCACGTGGAGCCCGACCGGCTCCAGGGTCTCGGCCCAGCCGGGCAGGGCGACGGCCCTCCGGTACAGCTCCTCGATCTGCCGGGCCCGCTCAGGGGCGGGAGGCAGGTCGTGCCGTACGCCCCGCTTCCGCGCGTACGGGATCCGGTCGGGGACTTTCAGGGCGTGCCGGAGGACCTCCTCGGTCCGCCGCGCGGCCATGAGCGGCCCACGTCCGAGCCAGCTGAAGGCGACGGCCCCCTGCTCCAGGAGCCGGGCGTCGCCACGGGCCTCGGCCGTGATGCCGACCTTGGTCATGCCGGGCCCGAACCAGGCGAGGTAGACGCGGTACGGCCGGGGATCGTCCGCGATCGTGTCGGCGGCCACCGAACGCAACCGGTCGAGCCGCGCGCACTCGGCACACTGGCCTCCGGTGGCCCGCCCGGGGACGGTCGCGCCGAGCGGGCAGGGGTTGCCCCGGGCGCCGGGGCAGAGCCGGCCGTCGGCGGCCCGGAAACCGATCGGCTGCCCGTACTCCAGGCCGGACACGCGCCCGCCGACCCAGCGCAGCCCCGGTGTCCCCCCGCTCCATCGCATTCCGGCGCACCGCCACACCATGTGCGCTCTCCCCTTGCCGTCGGCCGTCCGACTGCCAGTCTGCGCCACGCCCGGCGGGTCCGCGGACGCCGTCGAACATCCCGGCGGGTCCGCCGCCCCGGCCGGACGGGCACGTCGCCGCGGAGGGCGGGGCCTCACTCCGGCAGCAGGTAGATCCGGGTCCCGTCCGGCGCGGTGCCGGTCTGCCGGATGCAGCCGCGCGCCACGAGCAACGCCACGCAGTCCCGCACCTGCTCGACGGCGAGTCCGGTCCGCCGCGCGATCTCCTCCAGCCGGTACCGGGCCCCACCCCGTACGAGCGCGGGCGCGAGGTAGGCGGCGACGGCGTGCGCGTCCCCGGTGAGGGCGAGGTGGCCGTCCTGCCAGGAGGCGAGGAGCTCCTCGGGGGTCGGGGTGTGGCCGGTGCGCTGGGCGGGGACGGCGAGCCGTTCGAGGGAGTCGGCGATGCGGGAGAGGTTCCGGTTCGCGTCCCAGAGCAGCGCGTTCCGCTCGTCCTGCCGGGCGAACTCCGCTTCCAGCCGCAGGTTCCGCTTCTCGAGCCGGACGATGATGTCGACGACCTCCCGGGGCATGAGGTAGCCGGCGTGCACGGGGGAGGGTTCGAGCGCGTAGGCCCCATCGCGCTGGACGGTGGCGACGACGTCGGAGACCCAGGCCTTGAAGGGCGCGCACTCGGGCTTGGTACAGGCGTTGACGAGCTGGACGAGCCCGCGCAGATCCACCACCTTCATCGACTTCTTGAGGCCGTGACCCGCGATCTTGCGAGCGACGTCCGGTCCGAGGGCACCCCGTGCGAGGTCACCGAGCACCTGTTGGCGCTCTGCCGCCACATGCGCGAGAACCGCCTGCCGGGTGTTGACGTACCCCAGTTGCTTGGCGGCGTCGACCGCCGGGAACCAGTGCGTCCCGTCCGGCATCGTCAGCCTCCGCATGCGCGCGCCCGTCGCCGCGAACACGAAGTCGTCGACATCGATCGCGTCCTTCTGCCCGAGCTGCTCGTCCATCGAGCCTCACCTCCAGAAGCGACGCTAGGCCGATGGCATATTCAACTGACATGAAAATCCGGGCGCGTTCACCCGAAAGAAGAAGGCCCCCCGGAAACCAGGGGGCCTCGCTCCGCATCCGGCGGGTGCGGACTACCGCGCCACGAACTGGGTCAGGATCGCCTGCACCTCGTAGATGTCCACGCCCTTGGTGAAGGTCTTCTGGATCGGCATGGAGTTGCCGGAGATCCATATCTTCAGCTCGGCGTCGAGGTCGAAGGTCCCGGCGGTCTCGACGGAGAAGTGCGTGATGCTCCGGTACGGGATGGAGTGGTACTCCACCTTCTTGCCGGTGATGCCCTGCTTGTCGACGAGCACGAGCCGCCGGTCGGTGAAGAAGATCGTGTCGCGGATCAGCAGGTACGCGGCGTGGATCTGCTCCCCCTGCCCGAGCAGCCGCGCGTAGTCCTGCTGCGCCTGCGCCGGATTGATCGCGTGCGCGTTCCCGAACAGCGCCATGTGGGACCCCCCAAGAAAAGACGACAAAAGGATCTTCCGACTCTATCTGGCGCCTGGCCGTCGCCACCCTCGCGCTCGCGTGAGTCGTCGTCAGCGGCCTCGGCCAAATGCGCGGCGTGAGTATCGAGACGCAGCTGCGCGCCATGCCGGAGTCGGAGATCCGGGAGGACCGGGCCTGGGAGGAGTTCACGGGCGCGGCCGGGGAATCCGACCGCTTCCAGGCGGTACGCGAGGCCGGCATCGCGGCAGCCGTGGAGCACCACTTCCCGGCCCTCCACACGGTCTACACGACGGCATACACCCCCGAGGACGCCCGCACCCGCGCCCTGCCGGTCTCCGGCGGCGCCCCGGTCCACCACCCGACCCACGACCGACCCCCGTTCCTGATCCTCCGCCCGACCAGGTCCGCACGGTGGCGGCCTTGCTGATGGCATCCTCCTTCGACACCCGGTGGACGGCCACCCGCCAGAAGGTCCTGCCCCCTTCGCCCACCTCGACGAAACAGAGGTCAAGAGCTAATCCCTCACCCACGACACCGACCTGCGCGCCTTCTACCCCCACACGTCCCAGACGGGCCACGCCATCGTCAAGGCCTTCTGGCACTGACGCCCACCCGGCGCCGCACCGCGCTAGACAGCTATTCGGCGGCAGCGGCCCTCGCCTGGAACACCGTCCCGACGGCCCAACGCGAGAGGCCCCGGACTCTCGTCCGGGGCCTCTCGCCTGCTGTGCACTCGGCAGGATTCGAACCTGCAACCTTCTGATCCGTAGCTCTAGCCGGATCGGTCAGCAACGGTCATACCCGTCGCTTCATGGCCCTGGGAGGACGCTACGAGACGGGGACGGTTACTGGGGTTGCGGTACGGCGCTGCTGTACCGCCAGGCAGGGTGCGGCAGAGGCATGGTCCTGCGCAACTGAACAGGCTTCACCCGATCACCAGACCATGAGCTAAGCATCCCTCACAATGTCCTCATGGACGTCAACAACCTGCGCATCCCGGACCGGTTTGAACGACTTCGCGATCTTGGGGACGAGACGCTGAGCTCCATCATCATCCCGGTTGAACCGATGCTGGAGGAGATCGACGAGCGGTTCATGGACATGCGCGCTGCGGACCGCGGTTCGCTCATGATTCTCCGAGGAACGTCCGGGGCCGGGAAGTCGACGTTTCTTGACACGATCGCCTTCTTCCGCCAGCAAATCTCGACCCGCCGAATTGCCCGGGACGCGAACGTTGGCCAAGCCCTCCTCGAAGCTGCGGATTCTGAGAATACCGTAATTGTTTTTGAGGGCCGGGAGGCCCTAGGGGACGTCTCTGGATCCGAGATCGAGTCCGCCATGCATGAAATCAATCAATTCATTAGATCGGAAGCTGGCAGGCGATCCCTTGTCGTGTGGCCGACTAACCGCGACGACCTCACGGATCTGTTGGTCGGACTCGGCGAAAGCTTGGGGCGAGAGGCGCTATTCGGGATCTCAAACCCTGTCACGTCCTTCCAAGGGCCACCCAAGTCTGAGTATGCAAGAATCGCTCAGCAGACCGTCTCAGTCCTGAACGAAGGCGCCTCACTCGACGCCTTGGGGATCTCGGCAGATTTGGCCGAGGATCTCGCCAATCAGTCCGACACGATCGGTAACTATCTGGCTAGAGTTCGAGCCGCTGCCGTGCGCGCTGGCAGTCGAGTAGAGAAGCTCCTCACGAAGGAACGCTACCGCTTGTGGACTGTCACTGTATCTGGAAATGATGTTGAGGGTGACGTTGCGGCCCTCACAAGGGGCGGGTTCTCAGCTGCTGATGTTGATCGACTCTTGAGCTCTACCGGTGCAAATGTCGTCAGCGACCTCAAGAAGCACCCAGAGCAAACGGGAATTCTGGGAACCGTCCTCGACGCCCGGATCATAAACATGGACATGGTCTGCATGCTCGCCATCACGCGAACTTACGGCAGCCCCGAGCTACACAAGGTGATGCAGTCCAAGGACATGATCACGGCCAAGGACAGCAGTGCGGCTAGGCGACTCCTTGAGAGCGATCTGGGGATTTTGCTGCAAGACAAGCCGTTGGGAACCCGCAAGCGTGGCCCCAAGCCGGGGTCTAACACGAAGGAAGCGTTCGCGAAGCTGGTGGAGATTTCCAGAACGAACGACGGACTCTTGAATGATGCGCTTGGGCGAGGCTTGGTCGAAACGGGACTCATCGACACCTATGAAACCGAGCGAAACCTTGGGACAGATCTCGTCTTCCATAGCGACATTTACTGCATCAAGGGCGGGGCGCCAATTCGCCTTGAACTGATGTGGCGCGCCAAGACCGGCAGGGCGACCATCGCAAATTACGTACTCGGCAAGATCAACAACTACGGGAAGGCGATCGGTGTCATCCAGTAGCCGCGGCGCGATTCACAGGTCGGTGGAGCGGCTTTGGGCGGGAGCTGCCATGGGGCGAGAGATCGGGGGCCCGTAAGCTTCCCGCGACTCGGGCAGTCTCTGGACCTGCCCGCAATAGCCCGATGTGGGCCCCCGATCTTCGAGGCTCGCCCCATGGTGGCTGCCTAAAGCCGTGGAGCCGACCGGCCCCAGCCACCGCGGGCTACCGTCCACTGCATCAGGTGTGCTCGCTCTAGCCGCGCGGCCGGCGGAGCCGGGGCCCGGAGCGGGGCGGAGACAGGAGCGTCGGGGCCCGGCGCTGGAGCCGGGGCCGCGCGCGGCGAGCGGAGCGAGCCGCCTTGATGAAGTAGAGAAAGTCTTACCGCGCTTGCGGGTCTCGCTCGGCTTTGAACTCGTCCAGCAGATCGAAGAACAGGTCGGTGGCTGCCCTATCGGCTGCTTGAGCAGCCTTCGTGATCTCGACGGCCCACCCCAAGGGACTGCTGTATCTCTGGCCTAGTCGCGGCCACAGCCACTCAGTGAAGGGGCCCTCGTGCTCGAAGTCCGTCACTGCCTGGGGACCGTAGATCTCGGAGGCGACACGGAAGCCGTACAGCATGGATTGCAGTTCCAAGAGCGAGCCACCGCGAATGAACATTGCTGGGCGCAGGCGGATTTGGTCCAAGAAGTCATAGACATCGCGGCACTCGCTGACATGCTTCGCCTCGGTCATGCGGACCTCCTCAGGAGGTGGCTGCCGTCGTGGCTGCGCACGTGAGGTCCCGCACCGTCCAGGGCGTCCAGCAACCTGATCGCGAAGACCTCGGCCATGCGCTCCTCGACCTCCGCCGGCGTCAGCCACTCGACCGCCGTCGACTCGTCCGACGTTCGCTCGGCGCCGCCTGCGGGCTTGCATCGGAAGACCAGAGCGACGATGCCCCGCGTCGTGTTCTTGTAGACCCCGGTCAGCTCGTCCACCTCGACGCGGATGCCGGTCTCTTCCCAGACCTCACGGACGACACCCTCCTCCGGGGCCTCCGTGAGTTCGAGGACGCCGCCCGGAAGCTCCCACGTCCCGTTGTCGGCTCGCCGGATCGCGAGGAGGCGCCCGTCCTCCCGGACGACCGCTCCCGCCACCGATACGGAGTGCAGTGGCGTTGACTGGCCTTCGCGGGCGCTGTTACTCATGTACAGGAGCATAGGAGAGTGAAGAGGACCGTGGGAACTCCAGTAGGAGGTGGTCGAGCGGTACCTCGGTACGTTCAGATCGCCGATGAGATCGTTCAACAGATCCGCGAAGGCGTCCTGAAGCCGGGCGACATGGTGCCGAGCGAGTCCGAGCTCGTCGACCGCTACGGCGTCGCCGGCGGGACCATCCGCAAGGCCATGGTGGAGGTCAGGGCAAGCGGCCTGGTCGAGACCCGGCACGGCAAGGGTTCGATCGTGAAGGACCGGCCGCCCGTACGGCTCCGCTCGTCGGACCGGTTCCGGGCCTCGCACCGCCGCGGGGGCAAGGCCGCGTACCTCGCCGAGTCCGAGCAGTCCGGTGCCACGGCGAAGGTGAGCGTCCTCTACATCGGTCCCATGGAAGCGCCGGCCGAGGTCGCCGAGCGCCTGGACCTCGACGCTGGCACGAAGGTTCTCGCTCGTCGCCGCCTGTACTTCCGGAACGGCACCCCGGTCGAGACGGCCTCCTCCTACCTGCCGTGGGACGTGGTCAAGGACATCCCCGAGCTGTTCGAGGAGAACCCGGGCCCCGGCGGGATCTACGCCCGACTCGAAGACCACGGCCACGTCTTCGCCGAGTTCGTCGAGACACTCCAGGCCCGGCCGGCCACGAAGGCAGAGGCATCGGAACTCGCGCTGAGCCCTGGCGCTCCTGTGATCCACCTCCTTCGGAACGCGGTCACCGAGGAAGGACTCGTGGTCGAGGTCTGCGACACCCTCATGGCCGCTGACCAGTTCGTCTTCCAGTACCGCATCCCCGCCACGGACTGACGTCCGCTCAACTTCCAGCAGCCCGCCGCGATTTCTTCTTTGCGGCGGGTTGACTCATGTACAGGAGTGCTGCACTCTTCTTCATGTCACTCCTGTACAGGAGTGAACGAGTCAAGCCTCTATAGAGGAGTGTTCTGCTATGCGTCAGATCCCCGTCGACACCTCCACGGCCATGGTGATGGTGGCTCAGCCCCCGACCCCCAAGATCGCGAACCGCCAGACCGGAGAGCTCGCCACCGACCGCGAAACCGGCGCGACCCTGATGACGATCGACGTCATGTTCGTCATGGACGGCAACGCGGAGATCCTGAACCTGACCGTCCCCGAGACCGGCATCTCCGGTGAGCTGACCATGGGCACCCCGGTCGCCCTGACCGGCGTCGTCGCCCGGCCGTGGGAGAACGAGTTCAACGGCCAGAAGCGCCACGGCATCAGCTTCCGCGCGGTGGCCGTCACCTCCCTCACCGCCGCGAAGGCGGCCTGACCGTGACTGCCTTAACAGTCCTCCTCGCCTTGGTCGCTGGGACCGCGCTGCTGCTGCGGTGGCAGCGTCCGGCCTGGTACTGGCTGAGCTTCGGCATCGGTCTCGCGATCGGGCGGGTCCTGGTCCGGTACTCGTCCGTGATGGACGCGTGCGGGCTGACCGTCCCACCCTCGCGCTGGCGCCTCACCTTGGCCCGCCTGACCGGACGGCCGATTCCCGAGTCACGTTCCCCCCGGATTCTGCGGCTGCGGCCGACGCGTACGGGGGTGGTGCTTCGGGTGAAGCTCCGCCCGGGCCAGGACGCGTTCGACTTCTCGGCTGCCTCCGACCGTCTGCGGCACTCGTTCGTGATGCGGAACGTCACCACCCGCGAGATCCGCTCGGGTGTGGTCGAACTGCGGATGACCGGCTACGACGTCCTCAAGCGCGTGCAGATGCCGGCACTGCCCAGCGGCAAGGCGATGCGAGTACCAGTCGCCCTGCGGGAGGACGGAGAGGTCTACTACCGCGACTACCGCCAGATCCCGCACGCGCTGAACGTCGGCGCCACGCAGTCCGGCAAGTCCGTCTACCAGCGCAACCTTGTAGCCGCCCTCGCCACGCACGATGTCGCCCTGGTCGGCATCGACTGCAAACAGGGAGTCGAACTCGCCCCGCTCGCTCGGAGGTTCACCGCCCTGGCCGACAACCCCGACACCGCCGCCGAACTCCTCGACGCACTCGTCGAGCACATGGAAGGCGTCTATCAGCTCATCCGCCGCGAGCAGAGGCTGAGCGCGGACATCCCGGACGCGGAGATCACCGCCGACATCTGGGACCTCCCCGCCGACCTCCGGCCGACTCCCATCGTCCTGCTGGTCGATGAGGTCGCCGAACTCGCCCTCTTCGCCACGAAGGACGAGGAGAAGCGCCGGGACCGCATCATCACTTCCCTCGTCCGGCTCTCGCAGCTCGGCCGCGCCGCCGGCATCTACCTGGAGATCTGCGGACAGCGCTTCGGCTCCGAACTCGGCAAGGGCATCACCATGCTCCGAGCCCAGCTCACCGGCCGTACCGCCCACCGCGTCAACGACGAAACGTCCGCCAACATGGCCTTCGGCGACATCTCACCCGACGCCGTACTCGCCACCATCCAGATCCCCACCGACCGACCCGGCACAGCCGTCGTCGGAGACTCCTCCGGCGGCTGGGTCCGCATCCGTACCCCGCATCTCACCCTGCGGCGGGCCGTGAACCTCTGCAACGCCCACACCCATCGCACCCCGGGAGTCCCCGCGCTGGACGCCTTCCGGCCCGTCCTGCCGCCCCTGGCGAAGTCCGCGGCAACCGCCATCGCCACGGCCCCCGCGACCGTCTGATCATCCCCGCCCCACGGCTGGCGTGACCGCCTCACGCCAGGTCCCTACCCCTCCCATGCCTGAAATCGGAATGGAGGAACCGCGATGCGCCCCACGCTCCGGCCGGACGCCGTCCTCGTGCAAGCCGTGATCGCCGGTGCCCTGTCCTTCGCCCACCTGCACGACCTCGCCCAGGCCGCCGGACAGACCGGATGGAAGGCGTGGGCCTATCCGGTCTCCGTCGATCTCCTCCTCGTCGCCGCCTGGCACCGACTCCGGAGCCTCCGGGCCGCCGGCACCCCGGCCCGCTCGGCCTGGACCTGGTTTGCCGTGGCCCTGGCCGCGTCCCTCGGCGCGAACGTCGCCACCGCCGGGCTCCTCGACCTCACCGACGTACCGGACTGGCTGCGCATCCTCGTCGCCGGGTGGCCCGCCCTGGCCTTCCTCGGCGGCACGCTCCTCGTCCACGCCCCTGGCCATTCGGCGTCCGACCAGTCCGCCGCCGAGCCAGACAGGGATACCGAGCACGCCCCGGCCGTGGAAGGGGTCATCGAGCGGGACGCGGTGGCCGAGCCGGAGCCGGAGATCGCTACGGCCCCCGCCCTCCCTTCCCTGGAACCAAAGCCGGAGCCTGTCCCGGAACCTGCACCGGAGCCGGGGCTCGCCCTCGTGGCCGTACCACCGGCGCTCGTCGCTCACGCCCGGAAGGTCGCTGACGACCACCGCGCCCGCACCGGCCACCCGATCGACGCCGACACCCTGCGCGCCCGCCTCGGCGTCCCGCCCCAGATGGCCCACGCCATCGCTGCCCAACTCGAGTGAAAGGAAAGCGCGATGCCCGCCCGCGACCGCTTCCACTCCGTGATGCGGATCGGCCCCGTGCAGATCGGCACCTACCGCGACCGCAACGGCCGCACCAAGTACGCCGCCGTCTGCACCGCCGACCGCTGCGGCTGGTCCGCCGACTACTCCAGCTCCTCCGCCGCCCAGCTCGCCGCCCGCACCCACCGCTGCACCGTTCGCTGACCCGAAGGAGAACCGCGTCATGGACGTCCCGCTCTGGCTCGCCCTGATCGTCGTCGGCGCCCTCGGCATCAAGTTGATCCGCCCGCCCTGGTGGCTCGTCGCCGTGATCCTCCTCGGCGGCTACCTCCTCGCCGACAGCGTCATCGCCCCGCTCATCGACAACACGATCAAGTAGGGAGAACCGCCATGTTCCGTCCGCACATCCCGGTCAACCTGCTGCCGACCGGCATCGTCACCCCGCTCGTCCAGCCGACCGACCCGACATCGATCGAGCCGACGCCCTGCCACCACAACCACGCCCCGGAGCTCACCCAGGCCGCGCCTCGCGTCCAGGTGCCGGCCATCCGCCTCACTCCGACCGGCCTCGTCACCGTCGTCGCGGGCGGCGCCGGAGTCGTCCTGGTCATCGGCACGGTCCTCGTCTCGTTGCTGCTCGCGGTCGCCATCACCGGCGCCTCCGTCGCCGTGAGCGCCGTGGTCCTGCGGCTGCTCGTCCGCGACCTGCAGAAGGGCCGGTGACCAGCATGGACACGCAGACCATTGCAGCCGCGGGCTTACCGGCCCTGGGCTGGGCCTTGCACGGCGGTCTGCTCCTCCGCCGCCTGGCCACCGCCCGGCGCGACCCACTCACCGGCCTGCACACCCGCGCCGGTTGGACCGCCCGCGCCGAGCACCTGATGGCCAAGCATCCCAACGCCCTCGTGCTCCTGGTCGACCTGGACGACTTCAAGGCCATCAACGACACCCACGGCCACGCCGCCGGAGACACGGTCCTCACCGAGACCGCCCGCCGACTGACCGACTGGTGCGGACGCCACGGCATTGCCGCCCGCCTCGGCGGAGACGAGTTCGCCGCCATCGTCACCGAACCCGACCACACCCCAGGGCTCCCGGCGCTCCGGACCGCCCTGGACCAACCGGTCACGCACAACGGCCACGTCCTCCGGGTCTCGGCCTCGGTCGGCCACTGCCACCGCGACCAGCTGCCCGCGCCGACCCTCACCGACGCCCTCTCGGCCGCCGACGCCTCGATGTACGCGGCCAAGGGCCACGGCAGGCGCAACACACGCTAAGCGGCCCCCGGGACGGCCTCTGTCGCCAAACTTCCGCCGCCACCCGGGCGCCTGAACCCCTCCTAGATCCAACGGACCCGAAAGGGACAGCTCATGATGCCCCACACCCCGACCACGCGCGTCTGCTCCCACTGCGACGGCTTCCCGGTCGTCCACGTCACCACCGGCACCACCACCCCGGACGGTCGGCGCCAGACGCTCCCCGCCACCTGCCCCGTCTGCCGGGGCCTCGGCCACACCGTCCCGACCACCCTCGTCCGTGCCGGGAAGTGACCCTCTTGAACGACACCGCCCTCACCGCGGCGGGCCTGGACTCGGCCACCCTCGACGACATGCTCCGGGTGGCCGGGTCCACCGGCTTCGACCGCTGGAAGGAGCAGATCCAGCGCACCGGTGGCTGCTCCAACCCCGTCCACCTCCAGGGCTGGACCCTCACCCAGGACAGGACCACCGGCGAGACCCTGCACCGGTACTCCACCGACACCGAGCCCGGCGGACGGCTCCGGGTCGCCTGCGGCAACCGGCGGTCCTCCCGCTGCCCCGCCTGCGCCTGGACCTACGCCGGGGACACCTTCCACCTCATCCGCGCCGGCCTCGCCGGGGACGACCGCCGTGACATCCCCGCCGCCGTCCGCGACCACCCTCGCGTGTTCCTGACCCTCACCGCTCCGTCCTTCGGCCCCGTCCACAACCGGCCCGGCAACCGCCCCTGCCGCTGCGGCACCCAGCACGCCGAGGATGATCCCGCGCTCGGCACTCCGCTCGACCCCGACACGTACGACTACGCCGCCGCCGTCCTGTTCAACAACCACGCGGGGCAGCTCTGGCAGAGGTTCACGAACCGCCTTCGCCGCGAGATCGCCGCGTCCGCGGGCCTCTCCCAGCGGGAGTTGAGGGAGGTCGCGCGGATCTCGTACGGGAAGGTGGCCGAGTTCCAGAAGCGCGGCGCCGTCCACTTCCACGCCGTCGTCCGCATCGACGGCCCGGACGGCCCCGACAGCCGTCCGCCGTCCTGGGCCACCACCGACCTGCTGACCAGCTCGATCCGTGCCGCTGCCGTGCACGCGTACACCACCGTCACCGTCCCCGCCGCCGGCGAGCAGCCCGCCCGCCGCCTCCGCTGGGGCACCCAGCTCGACATCCGGCCCGTCAAGGCCTTCGGCGACGGCTCCGACATCACCGAACAGGCCGTCGCCTCCTACATCGCCAAGTACTCCACGAAAGCCGCGGAGACCACCAGCAGCCTCGACCGCCGCATCGGCAACCGCGAGGCCCTGGTCCTCCTCGGCGTTCCCGCCCACACCCGGCGCCTGGTGGAAGCCTGCTTCGACCTCGACCCGCTCTACCCGGACCGGCGCCTCCTCGCCTGGGCCCACATGCTCGGCTTCCGGGGCCACTTCTCCACCAAGTCCCGGCACTACTCGACCACCTTGGGCGAACTCCGTCAGACCCGCGCCGACTACCGCGCCGCTCAGGAACACGCCGCCCGGGGCCTGGAGGACATCGAGCCGGACACCGTCCTCGTCCTCGCCTCCTGGCAGTACGCCGGCCAGGGTCACAGCCCCGGAGAGGCCGTCCTCGCCGCATCCATCGCCCGGGACATCGCGCTCAACCGCGAGACCGCTCGCGAAGCCCTGCACGACCACCTCGCCCTTGAAGGGACGGAAGTATGACCACGACCGTGATCACGCCGAAGTGGCACACGACCGCCGAGGTCGCCGCCATGCTCGGCTTCGGCCTGTCCAAGACGAAGATGCTCGTCCTCACTGGGGAGATCCGCTCCGTGAAGGTCGGCCGCAACCGCCGCATCCTCCCCGCGTGGGTCGACGAGTACGTCGAGCGCGTCGCCGCCGGCGCCGAAGGGTGGGCCGCATGAGCGGGAAGCGCGGGAACGGCGAAGGCTCCATCTACCCGTACAAGAACGGCTACGCGGCCTACGTCTGGGTCACGAAGCCAGACGGCAAGCGGGCCCGGAAGTACGCCTACGGGAAGACCCGCGAAGAGGTGCACGACAAGTGGCTCATGCTCCACGCCGAGGCGAAGAAGGGGCCCGTGGCCACCCGGCACCGCACCCTTGCCGCGTTCCTCTCGTACTGGCTCGACTCGATCGTGAAGCCCAACCTGGCCCCGCTCTCGTACGTCTCGTACGAGGGGTACGTCCGGCTCTACATCGCCCCGCACCTCGGCACGAAGCGGCTCGACAAGCTGACCGTCCGGGACGTGCGCGAGTGGTTGACCAAGCTCGCGACCATCTGCCAGTGCTGCGCGCAGAAGAAGGACGCCAAGAGGGAGCCGGGCAGCCGCAAGTGCTGCGCTGTCGGGGAGTGCTGCGAGGCGTACCCGTCCCGCCGCGTCGTCCAGGGCGCCCGTGACGCGCTCCGCGCCGCTCTCACGCACGCCGTCACCGAAGAGGAGATCGGGAAGAACGTCGCCTCTCTCGTCAAGGTGCCTAAGCCTCGTCGTCACCGGATCAAGCCGTGGTCCGTCGCCGAGGCGGGTCAGTTCCTGACCGACGCCGCTGCGCGCGATGACCACCTCTTCGCGGCCTGGGTGCTCGTGCTCTGCCTCGGCCTGCGCCGCGGTGAGGTCCTGGGCCTGACGTGGAAGTCCATCGACCTGGAGACGGGCGAGCTGTACGTCGACCACCAGATTCAGCGCGCCGGGCGCCTGATCCTCCACCGGGAGACCAAGACCGAGGACTCCGACGACTTCCTTCCCCTGCCGACACTCTGCCTCAAGGCCCTGCGAATGCGTCGTGCCCAGCAGCTCGGCGACCGGAAAGCCGCTGGGGACCTGTGGCAGGACAGCCATGATCTGATCTTTACGACGAAGTACGGCACCCCGATCGAGCCGGGGAACCTGACCCGGATGTTCGCCCTGCGGGCCCGTCGCGCCGGCGTTCGCGTGATCCCGCTGCGGAACACTCGCCACACGTGCAGCTCGCTCCTGGTCGCGCTCAAGGTCCACCCGAAGGTGGCGCAGCGGATCCTGCGGCATTCGCAGATCGCGATGACGATGGAGGTCTACGCCGAGGCGAGCGAGGAAGCGGTACGTGCCGCGATCGGCAAGCTGTCCGACGCCATGGGACAGATGTGATCTGCTTTTAGACCTTGAGCGCTTCGCGGGCGCTCGCAAGCCGGGCCCTGGCCTCTGCGATCCAATCGTCGTCCAAGGCAAGTGGTACCTGGACGCAGATGCCGGTGCTGGGTGCGTCGCAGACTTCGATGACGAGAGGGTCCTCGGCCACGAAGCGGAGGTACGCCGTACGGCCTTCTCTGGGCCAGTCGCCGGCGAACACATCGTCGTCGTCCTCGGCGGCGTCTTCCATGGCTTCTTCGAGGGCGTCGAGGAGGTGGCCCCACTCCTCGACCTCTTGGTCGAAGACGCCCATCCGCACGGAGGCGTTCACGAAGTCGCTTCGGATCTGGATCTCTGCGTCGAAGTAGCGGCCCGATACGCCGGTGAAGGACGGAATCGTCGACAGCAGTCGGACCGCGACGCTCTGTGTCCCGCTCGCCAGCGCGATCAACTCCAGCGGCTCCCCGGCTTCGGCCATTGGACGTCGCTCCCCCTCAGACGGTTGCTGTACTTCGCTGCTGTACGGCCCCAACACAAGAGGCCCCCGGATCTCTCCGGGGGCCTCTCACCTGTGTGCACTCGGCAGGATTCGAACCTGCAACCTTCTGATCCGTAGTCAGATGCTCTATCCGTTAAGCTACGAGTGCTTGTGCTTCCCGGCTTTTTTCTTGCCGGTCGGCGTTGCGGGAACAACATTACATGACCTGCGCCGTAGCGCGAAATCCATTAGTCAGACCCCCTCTGACCTGCGGAAACGCCATTACGGGGCCTCATCGCGTCCCCCAGGAGAGTGACCAGCGCCCGGCGCGAGGAGAGGGCGCGGGGCGGTCGAGCCTGGCTCGGGGAAGAGGTCGGGGACGTCCCGGGGATGGGTCCGGGAAGGTCCCCGGAACGGTCGAAGCCCCGGCCGTGTGGGCCGGGGCTTCGGGTGGGGCGGAGGCGGAGGGATTTGAACCCTCGATGGGCTTTAAGACCCAAACCGCATTAGCAGTGCGGCGCCATAGACCGGACTAGGCGACGCCTCCATGCACCCCGCGCGGGCGCGAGTGGTGCGTGCAGATGATGACACAGGCGGGCCTCGTGCCACCAATCGCTTCTCACCGTACTAGCCCTCCGGGGCGGAGAGCAAAGCCCGTCGGCGCATCGCACGGCCTCTCCCGCTTGCGCAACGAACGGCCGTACGGAGCGTTAGAGAAGACGGGCCCCGAGTCCGTTGCCCCTCCGCATCTCTCCACCCTCGCCGTCCTGGAGTTCGTATGCTGCGTCGCCTCGTCCTCGCGACCGTCACCACCGCCGTCGCGACCCTCGCCACCGCCACCACCGCGACCACCGCCGGCGCGATCGTTCCCATCGGGCAGGGACCGCTGCCGCCCCTGTCGCTTCTCGCCCCGGCCGACACCCTCACCGTGACCGTCGAGAAGAGCGGTCACCGCCAGGCCGACGGCACGTTCAGGCTCGAATGCGGCGCCAAGGCCGGCGGCGACCATCCCGCCGCCCAGAACGCCTGCCGGCGGCTCGCCCAGCTCGCGCGGGACGGCAAGGACCCGTTCCGGCCGGTCAACAGGAATCAGTTCTGCACCCAGATGTACGGCGGCGCCGCCGTCGCGCACATCAAGGGCACCTGGCAGGGCCGCACCATCGACGCCCGCTTCTCCCGGGCCAACGGATGCGAGATCGACCGCTGGGAGAACCTGGAGCCCGTCCTGCCCCGGGTGCGCGGATGACGTGAGGAAGAGGTTCGGATCTTGCCGGGGGCACGAGACCTCGCCCCCCTCCCTCCGAGCCTGCCCTTAGACTCCTTCAGTGACAGGCTGCGGCCCTAGGGGCAAGATGGGGCCGGCCAGCCGCCGGGCAAGGTGCAGTGGGTCAGGGAGGAAGCGTCGTCGTGAGCAGCAGGCCATCCCGAGGCGCTGCTCGCCTCGCAGCCATACTTGACGCCCTCCCCGACGGCCTCGTGCTCGTCAACTGCAACGGCACGGTCGTCAACGCCAACACCATCGCCCTCGGCATGTTCGAGACCCCCGGCACCGCGCTCGTCGGGCGCGGGCTGCTCGATCTGCTGCCCGGTTTCGACTCCCGGCTGATCCCCGGCTCCATGCGGCGCCCCGAGGGCGCCGACGAGCGGGGCCGCACCAAGCCGACCCGGATGATCGCCCGCCGCACCGACGGCAGCGAGTTCGCCGTCGAGGTGACCAGCGCCAGCCTGGAGGACGGCCGCGAGGCCTACGACTCGTACAGCGGCTACACCGGCGACGAGCTGCTCATGCTCGTCGTACGCGATCTCACCGGCACCCTCGACACCGAGGCCGAACTCGCCCGCTCGCAGCGCCAGACCGAGATGATCCTGCGCGCCGCCGCCGAGGGCGTCGTCGGGACGGACACCGAGGGGCGGGTCGTCCTCGTCAACCCCGCCGCCGCGCAGATCCTCGGCTTCCGGGCCAGTGATCTCGGCGGCAAGGAGCTGCACCCGCTGATCCTGCACTCGCGGCCGGACGGCGAGCCGTTCCCGTACGAGGAGTCACCGCTCGCGGACACGCTCAAGTCGGGCCGCAAGCACCGGGTCCGGGGGCAGGTGCTGTGGGCGAAGAACGGTTCGCAGGTGCCCGTCGACCTGACGACCGCTCCCGTACGGGACGGGGACCAGCTCGTCGGCGCGGTGATGACCTTCACCGACCGCCGGCCGTACCAGCAGCTCCTCGACAAGCACGCCGCCGAACTCGCCGAGCACACGGAGCGGCACGCGTCCGAGCTCGCCGACCGCACCGAGCGGCACGCCGCCGAACTGGAGCGGCAGAAGGAGCGGTACGAGGAGCTGGCCGCCCGGCACGAGCAGCTGACGGCCGTCCTCGGGGAGTCGCTGCGCGGGCCCCTGGAGGAGCTGCGTACGGAGCTCGCCACGCTCGCCGCCGACGACGCGGGGCAGCTGTGGCCCGAGGCCAACCAGCTGCTGCACCATCTGGCCGCCGGGTACGCCCGGATGACCACCCTCGTCGACAACGTCCTGGGCTATCAGCGCCTCGATGCCGGGGCGGAGACCCTGGACAAGAGCGTGGTGTTCCTCGACTCGGCCGTGAGCGCCGGCGTCGACGGGGCCGTGGAGCTCATCGGGCCGGGCCGCGTCCAGTTCGCCGTGCACGCGCCGCCGATCGAGGCCGAGGTGGACGCGGGGCGCCTCGCGACCGCGCTCGCACATCTCGTCGCGGACGTGGCCGGCGTCGACTCGACCGGCAAGGCCCGGGTGGTGCCGGGGGCCGGATACGCCGACTCGACGATCGTGGTGGCGGCCGCGCAGCGCGGTGACGTCGTACGGATCGAGGTACGCGGGCCGTACGCCGGTGGCGACCCGGTCCACCAGCCCATCGTGCGCGGGATCGTGGCCGCCCACGGCGGTGTGGTGCAGACGCACGAGGTGCCCGGGATGAGCGGTAGCGCGTACGTCCTGGAGGTTCCGCTCGGGAGCGGGCGGGGGACGGTCGCTCCGCCGCCCGCCGCGGAACTGGAGCCGACGCCCCGTCCCGCCTCCGGTCCGGGGCCGCAGACAGCGCCCCCAGGGGGGCAGCTCGCGCTGCCCGCGCAGGCCTCGGAGACCGAGGGAGGCGGCCGGCGGCGAGCCCGGCGGGCGTCGACCGACGCCTTCCTCGAGAGTTCGGTGGCGGCGGAGGACGGATCCGGCGGTGTCGGCGGGGGCGCCGGGCCGACGGGTCGTCGGCGTGGTCGTACGGAGACGGCGGACGCACCGGCCGCCGCCGAGTTGATCCCTGCCCAGAGCGCGGGCACAGGTACGGGCACGAGTACGGGTACGAGTACGAGTACGGGCATGGGTACGGGTTCGGAGGCCGGGCCGGGCGCGACCGGGCCCACCGGGCGTCGTCGCGGCCGTCCGGCCGAGGGCTCCGTGGTGACCGCCGCCGAAGGCGCGCAGGGCCGTGCCGCGCTGGGGGCCACCGTTCCCCCGCAGGGCGTCCCCGCCGAGGCACCCGCCCTGGCACGGGCTCTGCCCGCCGTCGCCAGCTCCGACGAGGCGCCGGAGGACCATCCCACCGGGCGCCGGCGGCGGGCGCTCGCGGCAGCGCAGGAGCGGGCGGCGGCGGCCGACGCCGGGCCGCGTACCCCCTTCGCGCTCCCCCCGGCGGACGTGGACCGGGACCCGGCACAGGCCCAGGTCCACGTCCCGGCGCCGGGACAGGCTCCCGCACCGGCCGCGCCGGGCCCGCTCCCTGTGAGCGACGAGGGGCGGCACGACGCCGTACCGCCCCGGCCGGACACCGTTCAGCCGTCCCCGCAGCCACACCCGCAGCCGCACCCGCTGCCCGAGCCGACCGGTCGGCGCCGGGCGGCCCAGGACACGTCGGCCGGGATTCCGGTGGGTGCTCCGCAGGAGACCCGGGCCGCCACCGGCTCCGCACCGCTGCCCCCGACCGCTCAGCCCCTGCCGTCCGAGGTGGCCGGGCAGCAGGAACGAGTGCGGCAGGACCAGGCGCAGCAGAATCAGGCGCGGAAGGACGGGACGCAGGGCGGGCGGGCGTTCAGCGTCCGGACGCTCGGTCAGGGCGTCCCGTTCGCCCAGCAGATCGCGGCCCAGCAGAACCAGCAGAACCAGCAAGGCCCGCAGAGCCAGCCGATCCTTCAGCACCAGCCGGGCCCGCAGAGCGCTCAGAGCCCGAGCGGCGGGACACCTGTCAGCGGCGGCACACCCGTCGGAGGTGGCGGTGGGACCGGCGCGCACGGCATGCCCGGGTCCAACGGCTCCGGGCGGCGGCGCAGGCTCGCCACCCCGCCCGAGGGCGACCGCCCGGCGGCCACCCCCGCCGAACCGGTGGCCAAGCCACACCCGCAGCAGGCCACCCCCGCGCCCAAGCTCGCTCCCCCCGCCCCCGAAGGCCGCGCGTACGCCATAGGGGCACCCGCCGAGGGCGCCGCCGAGGGCCCCGAGCCGCTCGACGGTCCCGGCGGTGCGGTCGAGGTCGCGAACAGGCCGCTTCCGCAGCCCGTGGACGACGAGCTGCCCCCGGAGCCGCTGGACAATCCGCGCCGTCTGCTCGTCTGGCCCGCGCCGGACGTCGCCACGCAGCAGGCCCTGAGCGACCGCGGCTACCGCCCCGTGATCGTGCACTCCCGCGAGGAGGTCGACGCCCAGATCGCCGCCTTCCCGGCCGCGCTCTTCGTCGACCCGCTGACCGGGCCCATCACCCGTACCGCGCTCCAGTCGCTCCGCCAGGCCGCGGTCGCCGCCGAGGTCCCGGTGCTGCTCGCGGCCGGTCTCGGGCAGGCCACCCGCGAGGCGGCGTACGGCGCCGACCCCGCCGTACTCCTGAAGGCGCTGGCGCCCCGCGACAGCGAGCAGCACCCGTCCCGCGTGCTGCTGATCGAGGAGCACGAGGAGATCGCGCAGGCGCTCGCCGCCACGCTGGAGCGGCGTGGGATGCAGGTGGCGCGGGCCGCCACCGACACGGAGGCGGTCGCGCTGGCCACCCAGACGCGGCCGAACCTGGTGGTGATGGACCTGATGCAGGTGCGCCGCCGCCGGGCCGGGATCATCGACTGGCTCCGTGCGAACGGGCAGTTGAACCACACCCCGCTCGTCGTCTACACCTCGGCCGGCCTCGACGAGACCGAACTGCCGAAGCTGTCGTCCGGCGAGACGGTCCTCTTCCTGGCCGAGCGCTCCACCAGCACCGAGGTGCAGGCGCGGATCGTGGACCTGCTCGCGAAGATCGGAACGAACTAGGACCAGGGCCTGCCCGGCGGATCAGGGCTGTCCGGTCGGATCAGGGCTGTCAGTCGGTTCAAGGCCTGTCAGGCGGATCATGGCCGGACAGGCCATGGACCAACCGCCGTACGGGGAGGGGGCCGGGGCCCCTCCCCGTACACCCGGTGTCCCGTGCGTCCGCCCTACAGCTGGGTCACGTCCAGCCCGCCCTCCGCGTACTGCCTGCGGATCACCTTCTTGTCGAACTTCCCCACGCTCGTCTTCGGCACCGCCGGCACGATCGCCCAGCGCTCCGGCAGCTGCCACTTGGCGATGCCGCCCTCCGTGGCGAGGAACTCCTTCAACGTCGCGTAGTCGGCCGTCGAACCTTCCTTGAGGACGACGGTCGCGAGCGGCCGCTCGCCCCACTTCTCGTCCGGCACGGCGACGACGGCGGCCTCGGCGACCTGCGGGTGCGCCATGATCGCGTTCTCCAGCTCGACGCTCGAGATCCATTCGCCCCCGGACTTGATGACGTCCTTGGCGCGGTCGGTGAGCGTGAGGTAGCCGTCCGGGCTGATGACGCCGACGTCTCCGGTCTTCAGCCAGCCGTCCTCGCTGAACTTGTCCGCCGGGCGGATCGGTTCGCCGTCGATCCCGCCGAAGTACGAGCCCGCGATCCAGGTGCCACGGACCTCCAGCTCGCCGGCCGACTCGCCGTCCCAGGGGAGGTGTTCACCGCCGGGGCCGACGAGCCGGGCCTCGACGCCGGCCGGGAAACGGCCCTGGGTGACGCGGTACGGCCACCCCTCCTCCTCGGTGAGACCGGCCGGCGGGTGGGCCATGGTGCCGAGCGGGGAGGTCTCCGTCATGCCCCAGGCGTGACAGAGGCGGACGCCGAGCTTGTCGTACGCCTCCATGAGGGAGGGCGGGCAGGCCGCGCCGCCGATGGTGACCTGGCGCATGGAGGAGAGGTCGCGCGGGTTGGCGGTGACCTCGGCGAGGAGGCCCTGCCAGATGGTGGGGACGGCGGCGGCGTGGCTGGGCTTCTCCCGCTCGATCATCTCGGCGAGTGGGGCCGGCTGGAGGAAGCGGTCCGGCATGAGCATGTTGATGCCGGTCATGAAGGTGGCGTGCGGCAAACCCCAGGCGTTGACGTGGAACTGCGGGACCACGACGAGCGTCGTGTCCCTGTCCGTCAGCCCCATCGATTCGGCCATGTTCACCTGCATGGAGTGCAGGTAGATCGAGCGGTGGGAGTAGACGACACCCTTGGGGTCGCCGGTGGTGCCGGAGGTATAGCACATGGCGGCCGCCGAGCGTTCGTCGAGCTCCGGCCAGTCGAAGGTGGTGGGGCGGCCGGCGATCAGCTCCTCGTAGTCGTGCACGCGGGGTGCCACGCCGTCGAGGACGGAACGGTCGCCGGGGCCCGAGACCACGATGTGCTCGAGGGTCGGCAGGTGCGGCAGCAGCGGCGCGAGGAGGGGGAGCAGCGAGCCGTTGACCAGCACGACGCGGTCGGCGGCGTGGTTGACGATCCAGACGAGCTGCTCGGGGGGGAGCCGCAGGTTGAGGGTGTGGAGCACCGCGCCCATCGACGGGATCGCGAAGTACGCCTCGACGTGCTCGGCGTTGTTCCACATGAGGGTCGCGACCCGCTGGTCGCCGGTGACTCCGAGCTCGTCGCGCAGGGCGTTGGCCAGCTGGGTCGCGCGTGCCCCCGTCTCCGCGAAGGTGCGGCGCTGCGGCTCGGGCTCGCCGGTCCAGGTGGTGATCAGGGACTTCCCGTGGATCGTCATCCCGTGGTTCAGGATGCGGGTCACAGTCAGCTGTACGTCCTGCATGGTGCTCAGCACGGCGTCCTCCCGGTGGGCGCTACGTGGCAGTAAGGGTGTGCAGATTCTGCGCACGTACCGCGCGGTATGTCACTACCCGGGAGTACGGAAATGCCGGTGACCGCCGACGCGGCGGCCCTGGTCGGCGCGGACTCGGCGGAGATGCGGCCTTGGTCAGCGGACCGGGGCCAGCTCCGGATCCTCGCGCAGCTTCCCGAGCGCCCTCGACACCGCGCTCTTGACCGTACCGATCGACACCCCGAGCACCTCGGCCGTCTGAGCCTCGCTGAGGTCTTCGTAGTACCGCAGGACGACCATCGCCCGCTGCCGCTCGGGGAGCTTCATCACGGCGCGCCACATGGCGTCGTGCAGGACCTGCCGCTCGGCGGGGTCGGACTCCGGCAGACCGGCCGGCTCCGGCAGCTCGTCGCAGCTGAACTCGTCCACCTTGCGCTTGCGCCACTGGGACGTACGCGTGTTCAGCAGCGCACGGCGGACGTAGCCGTCCAGGGCGCGGTGGTCCTCGATCCGCTCCCAGGCGACGAAGGTCTTGGCCAGCGCGGTCTGCAGCAGGTCCTCGGCGTCCGACGGGTTCGCGGTCAGCGAGCGCGCGGTGCGCAGCAGCACGGGCCCGCGAGCCCGTACGTACGACGAGAAGGACGGGTAGCCGGTGGTCACGGCGGCCCCCAGGGCGACCGTGGAGGCGCCGGCGCAGACGGGGCCAGAGGGTGGCGGAGTCATGCCTACACGCTAGAAGCGGCGGCGATCGCGTGGATCGGCCCCAGGTCCCGAACCGCACTCCGCCTCAGGTTGTAGGGGGGAGGACGGGTGGACCTCCTGAAGGTGGAGTCGGGGGTGGGGGACGGGCTCAGGGTCGACGGGTCGGGGGCGGGGCGCCGGAAGGACCGGGCGTGTCGGGGGGCGGGGCGCCGGAAGGGCCGGGCGTGTCGGGGGCCGGGGGTCAGGAGGCGGGCAGGACGTGGGCGACCGGGGCGTCGGTCGAGTTGCGGTCGATCACCAGCCGGCTGCCGCCGTACGACTCCGCGACGTTGCCCGCGTACTGGTGGATCCGCCCGTACTCCCGCCAGGCCGTGGAGGGCAGCACAGGCTCCGTGTACAGCGCCGGCGCGCCGGCCCAGCGCGCGAACCAGATCACCGCCGGGAGGTCTTCGGCCCCGGCCTTCCGCGCCTGCTCCATGTGGCGGACGCCGGTGTCGGCGCTGCTGTAGAAGCCGGGCAGATAGCCGTGGCGGCGGACCTCGCGATTCCAGGCGCGGACGAAGAGCAAGGTGGTCGCGGCACAGGACGTGTCGGTGAACCGATAGGCCTCCATGTCGAGATAGAGCGGACTCGAGGGGCCGATCCCCAGCGCGCGGGCCGCCTTCACGGCCTCACCGGCCTCCTGGGTGCCCTGGAGCCAGGGGGTGGACCCGATCGGGACGTCCTTCTTGTGCTCGGCGAAGACGCAGGGCGCCTGGGAGCCGACGAAGAGCGGGAGCAGCCGCCAGCCCATCGCGTGCACCGAGGCGACCCAGGACGGCGTGAGGTGCCGCTGGGTGAGGCAGCCTCGGCCCCGGCCTCCGAAGTAGATGCCGACGGCCTGGTACGGGGAGGCGCGCCAGGCCTCCATCACCGCCAGGGAGGGCGCCTCGCAGGTGTCGAAGGCCCGGCCCAGGAAGCGCTGGTACGGAGCGGCGGGAGCGGCGGGCGGCACGCTGGCGGGGGACGTGGACGCGGCCGGCGAGGGGTCGTCCGGCAGGGGATCGGACGGCGAAGGGGCGGCCGGGGGTGCGAAGGCCGGGGCGGGCGGGGCGGGGGCGTCGGCGCGGGCGGGTGGGGCGGGGGCCGCTTCCGGGGGCGCTGGCGCCGTGGCCGGGGCGGCGAGCACCGTGGCGGTGAGCGCGGCCGCGACGGCGGGGCCCAGGACCCGTGCCCGTACGGACCGGTGGTGAGGCCCCGTCACGTTCAGGGAGCTTTCCATGGGGCGAGTGAAGGGCCACCCGCCCGGTCCGGCCACCGCTCGGGCCGTCGCCTCAGCCGTCCGTGCCCAGGATCAACCCGGACGTGGGAACCCCGGTGCCTGCCGTGACCAGTGCCCTGGCCGCGCCGAGACCGGTCAGGTCGACGCGGTAGAAGCTGGTCATCGCCTCCCGGGCGCGTCCGGCGCCGCGATCGACCCGGAACTCACGGGAAACACCGAGTGTCTCGGTGCCGGGAACGAGACGGCCCCCGACCTTTGTTGCTGGTCAGGGGCCGTTCACCTGCGGTGGGTGTGGGATTTGAACCCACGGTGACATCGCTGCCACGACGGTTTTCAAGACCGTTCCCTTAGGCCGCTCGGGCAACCCACCCCGCGCCAGTCCCGTAAGGGTCGGCGCGGGGGACAGCCTAGCCGGTCAGTTGTCGCCCGTGCGTTCGCCGAGGGTGACCGTGGTCGTCGCCGTCTTGCCGTCGCGTTCGTAGGTGACCTTGACCGAGTCGCCCGGCTTGTGCGTCCAGATCTCGCTGATCAGCGTCGGGCCGCTGTCGATCTGGCGGTCGCCGAAGCCGGTGATCACGTCGCCCGCCTTCAAGCCCGCCTTCGCCGCCGGGCCGTTCGGGGTGACCGGCGGCGTGCCGCCCGCGCCCTGGTCCGCGATGGTCGCGCCCTCGCCCTCTTCGGTCATGTTCACCGTCGCGCCGATCACCGGGTAGACCGGCTTGCCCGTCTTGATCAGCTGCTCGGCCACGTTCTTGGCCTGGTTGACCGGGATCGCGAAGCCCAGGCCGATCGAGCCCGCCTGGGACTGGCCGAAACCGTTGCCGGTCGACTGGATCGCCGAGTTGATGCCGATCACCGCGCCGCTCGCGTCGAGCAGCGGGCCGCCGGAGTTGCCCGGGTTGATCGAGGCGTCGGTCTGCAGGGCGCTCATGTACGAGTTCTTGCCGCTGGAGCCGTCGCCCGAGGCGACCGGCCGGTTCTTGGCGCTGATGATGCCGGTGGTGACCGTGTTCGACAGCCCGAAGGGCGCGCCGATCGCGATCGTCGAGTCGCCGACCGCCACGGCGTCGGAGTTGCCGAGCGGCAGCGGAGTCAGGCCCTCCGGCGCCGACTTGAGCTTCAGGACGGCCACGTCGTAACCCTCCGCCCGGCCGACCACCTGCGCGTCGTACGTCTTCCCGTTGGAGAAGGTGGCCGAGAGCGTGCCGCCACCCTCCGCCGCGGAGGCCACCACGTGGTTGTTGGTGACGATGTGGCCTTCCTTGTCGTACACGAAGCCGGTGCCCGTGCCGCCCTCGCCCTCGCCGCCGCCGGACTTCGCCTGGATGGTCACGACGCTCGGCAGCGCCTTGGCGGCCACGGCCGCCACCGTGCCCGGGTCGCGCTTGAAGGAGGCCGGGGAGTCGCCCGCGGACACCGTCGTGGAGCTCGTCCCGCTCTCCCCGCGCTCGGCCGCCCAGTAACCGATCCCGCCGCCGACACCGCCGGCCACCAGCGCGGCCGCCAGGACCGCCGCGACGAGGCCGCCGGTCCGCTTCCGCGGGCCCGTCGGCGGGGTCGGGACGGGCGCGCCCCAGACCGGCGGAGCCGGCGGGGGCGGGGACCAGCCGCCCGCGTGCCCCGTCGCCTGGTCGGCCGCCGACGCGTGCGCGGCCGCGCCGGCCGGAACGTCGGCCGGGGGCGTCACAGGCAGCGGCGCCGTGGCGGGCTCGGACCGGGGGGAGTGTCCGGGCGCCGCCTCCGGCACCGCTGCCGGCTCGGGCGCGTCCACCGTCGACGCAGGCGGTACGGAAGGGGCTGGAGGCGTGGGAGGGGCGGGAGGGGCGGACGGGGCAGTCGGGTCCGCCGGAACCGCCGTGCCCTCGTTCTCGGTGCTCACAGCTCTCTCCTCGTGTACTGCGCGGGTGGATGAAATGCGGGCTCTGTGTGCGAACAGCTTTTCCCACAGCGTGTCAGGCCACTGTAAGCCGGAGCTGTGCGTCCGCACGCCTTTCTTTATTTACGGACAGAACGGACGCGATCCCGTACGACCGCGCCGCCAATGGCACCATGTCGCGGTGACCCACGCACGGCAGCACACGAACCGCGGCCCCGTCCAGGTGGTCGCCCACCGCGGAGCCTCCGACGACGCCCCGGAACACACCCTCGCCGCTTATGTGAAGGCCATCGAGGACGGAGCCGACGCCCTCGAGTGCGATGTCCGCCTCACCGCCGACGGCCACCTCGTCTGCGTCCACGACCGGCGCGTCAACCGCACCTCCAACGGTCGCGGCGCCGTCTCCGCCCTGGAGCTCGCCGACCTCGCCGCCCTCGACTTCGGCGTCTGGAAAGGCCGCGAGGAGGCGGGCGAGAGCCCGGACTGGAAGGACCCGGGACTCACCTCCGTACTCACCCTGGAACGGCTCCTCGAGCTGGTCTCCGACGCCGGGCGGCGCGTCGAGCTGGCCATCGAGACCAAGCACCCCACCCGCTGGGCGGGCCAGGTGGAGGAGCGGCTGATCCAGCTGCTCCAGCGGTTCGGCCTGGCCGCGCCGTCGGCCCCGGAGGAATCGCCCGTACGCGTCATGAGCTTCTCGGCCCGCTCGCTGCTCCGGATCGCGGCCGCGGCGCCGCACCTGCCCACCGTCTCCCTGACGCAGTTCCTCACCCCCCGGCTGCGCGACGGACGCCTGCCGGCGGGCGCGCGGATCGCCGGACCGTCGATCCGGATCGTCCGCCACCACCCCACCGTGATCATGCGGCTCCAGAAGGCGGGGCACCAGGTCCACGTGTGGACGGTGGACGACCCTGAGGACGTCGAGCTGTGCGAGCGGCTCGGTGTCGACGCGATCATCACCAATCGGCCGAAGCAGGTCCTGTCCCAATTGGGACGTCTTTAATCCCTTTCCCCTCCCGTATCGCGCCTTACAGGGAGTGCACCGGCGCGTTCGGTCCGTACTCGATCGTCACGAGTGCGTCACCGCACGCGTATCGGCCGGTTTCCGGTCCAGTCCATTGGGGCATCCACACCGTGGCGTGGGGCAAAGGAGGTCTCGGGGGTGGCGTTGGTGGTGGCACAGGAGGTGCCCACGTCGTCGAGCATGGCCGTACCCCATGGCCCTGCGGGCGTGGGTGAGGCGCGACACCGTATGCGGGAGCAGTTGCACCGCAGCGGCATGTCCGAATCGGTCGTCGACGACGCGGTACTGATCCTTTCCGAACTGCTCAGCAACGCCTGCCGGCACGGCAGGCCGCTGGGCCGGGCAGAGATGGGCGAGGGGGACGTCCGTGCGGCCTGGCACATCGACGCGTCGGGCGGTCTGACGGTCGAGGTGACGGACGGCGGTGGTCCCACACGGCCCGTTCCGTCGACGCCCTCGGTCACCGCGCGCGGCGGCCGTGGGCTGAACATCATCAGCGCGCTCGCCCGGGACTGGGGCGTACGGGACAGCGCGACGGGCGAGGTCACGGTCTGGGTGGTCGTCACCGAAGGCCATCGCCGCGAGGACTTCGCGGCCCGGGTGGGCGGCGGCTCCGGCTTCGACTTCCTGGACGCGTACGACGACCTGGACTGACCGCGCGGGCGGTACGGACGACGAGCCGGGGTGATCCGGCGGCGGCACGTACGACTGACCCGGACCGACCGCCCGGGCGGTACGGACGGCTCTACAGGCGTACGGACCAAGGGCCGGGGCCATCGGGCAGCCACACATGGGCCCCCGGGCCCCGGCGGATGCCCAGCAGGCGGACCGGACTTCCCGCCTGAGCCCCGTGGCGCGTCCGGGCGGCTAGGCTCGCCCGACACAGAGCCGTGCACCGCGCACCGCGCTGCACCACCGCACCGCCGCTATCGGGAGAAAGCCACACCATGGCCAAGAAGCGCCCCCAGACGAAGGCCGCCGCAGCACAGGTCACGAACGGGGAGATCCCGGTCGTCGGCGCACGCGAACCGTGCCCGTGCGGCTCGGGCCGCCGCTACAAGGCGTGTCACGGCCGGGCCGCCGCGCACGCCGTGACCGAGCTGGTCCAGCGCCCCTTCGAGGGCCTGCCGGGTGAGTGCGACTGGGTCGCCCTGCGCGAGCTGGTGCCCGCCGCCACCGTCCCGCTGCCGCTGAAGAACGGGCTGCCCGAGGGCGTGCCGTCCGTGACGCTCGCGACCGTGCTGCCGATGGCGTGGCCGGCGCTGCGCCGCGACGACGGCTCCGTGCTCCTCGCGCTGCAGAACGACTCCACCTCCGGCGACCTCGCCCGCGATCTCGCGGACACGCTCCAGCGCGCCCTGGAGGCGGAGCCCGGCACTCCGGTCACCCCCCGTCGCGTGCCGGCCGAGGGCCCCCGCCTGCAGGATCTGCTCGACCCGGACGGCGATTTCGCGCCGGTCGTGCACTCGGGCTTCGAATTCTGGATTCCGGAATCCGCGGAGAACTCCAACCCCGAGGTCGCGGCCTCCCTGGAGCGTGCCAACGCCGCCGCGATCCCGACGGTGAAGCTGACCGGTGTGGAATCCGCGTACTGGTGCGAGACCCCGGAGAAGAACCACCTGCGCTGGGTCATGCCGCACCCCGAGGAGAAGCTCCTCGACGCGCTCGCCCGGCTGCACGCGGCCGGTACGTCCTCGCTGGGCGACGACACCCGTCTGGTCGGCTCCTTCCGGGCGCACGGCCTGATGGTTCCCGTCTGGGACCTGCCGACGGCGATGGGTGCCGAGGAGTGCGAGAAGCCGGCCGCCGAGTTCGCCGAGCGGCTGGCCGCGGCGCTGGCCTCGGACGCCCCGCTCACGCAGGAGGAGCGTCGGGCCCGTGGTGGCCTGACCAACCGCCAGGTCACTCTCAGCTGACCCCCGGGGTGGCGGTGGTGACTGACAGACCGACCAGTCGGTGACCTCGGCCACAACTCCCCGCAGAGGCCGGGAAAATACCTGTCCGAATAACCGAGATCGAATTTGCGAACAGCAGATCTCTTGTTACGGTTCTAGAAGCCCGGTCGCTGGTGCATCCCCCGTCGCCAGCGACCGGGCCTTCTCATGCCCGCATCGGGTTCCCGGCCCGGCTCAACTCCCGGTCGGCCCCGCCGGGTTGCTTCCGGAGCGCAGAAGCAGGGGCGCACTCCCGCCCTCCCCCGCTCCCGCGAATTCCGAGACCGCCGAATATGCCGAAGCCTCTCCCCGGGCACGCTCCTTCGGCGTCTCACACGCCCCCGGTTCGTCCTGCGCCGTGATCGAGCAACGCACTTGTACGGTCCGTCCGCCGGGCCCCATCAGGGTGAGGACGGATTCGAGCTCCCGACCGGTGGCATTGCGGTAGTACGTACGCCCCCAGGTGTCCGGCCCTTCGGTCATGACACAGGTCTGCGCCTCGATCCCGTCGGGAGCGGTGAGTTCGGGTCCGCAGCGCGAGGCGCGCGCGGGCGGCCGGGCGTGCGCCGGTGATGAAGGGGACGCGGACGCGGAAGCCGGACCCCCGACGACCAGGCCGGTACCCGACAGCAGGCCGCCGTCGGCCCCGCCGCGGCCATCCGCCGCCTTCGCGTCGTCGGAGGGGCCCGGGCCGGCCGCGGGGCTCGCGAGGGCGGCCAGCGGCAGAAGCGTGGCGCACACCACGGCGGCCCCCAGCCCGATCATGCGGAGATTCATGGGACCCACCTGCCCGGCTGGCTGCGACTCGTGAACGGTGCGCCGAAGATATCGGCGGATCGCGGGCGCGCCGCACGCCCCGCGCCCGTTTCCGTACAAGTGGGTCCGGCTCGCACCCGTACGAGTGACACAAACGGCCCCGACAACCCGAGGTTGCCGAGGCCGATGCCGATGCCCAGGCTGATCCGAGGCCGATGCCGAGGCCGATGCCTTTACGGTGTCGGGCCGGCGTGCGCGTACGCCCCGCGCCCCGGCCCGCATCGGATCAGCAGGCGAGTCCGCTGCCGATCAGTAGGCGAGTCTGCTGCCGCCGCCCGGCGCGCCCGTGCTCGCCTCCACCAGGGCGTCGACCACGGCCTCCACGTCCGGCAGCCAGGGACGGGCGGAGCCGGCCAGTGGGGCGCGTTCCCAGCGCACCTGGCCCGTACCCGCGACCGACGGCGGCAGCAGGAGGTAGCCGCCCTCGCCGTGGAAACGCAGCGAACTGGGCACGCTGTCCTTCGCGTAGAGGAGTTCGCCCAGCCGCTCAAGGCTGTACGGGGCGACCATCAGCGACCATCGCGTCGGGGTCGCGAGCACCGGGCCCAGCCGCATGCCCATCGCGTCGAGCGCGACCAGGGCCCGCGCCCCCGCCACGGCCGGCAGGCTCACCGCGCACGGCGCGCCCCCGCCGGTCGCCAGGAGGATCGGCGCGTCCGGCCGCCGCGTCCACCACCAGCGGACCATGCGCTCGTCCGTGGTCGCCGCGAGCAGTCCCGGGTCGAAGGGGTGCGCGCCGGGCACCACGCACTCGGGGTCCGGGCAGGCGCAGCCCGCCCCTCCCGACCCGCGGGCCGCGGCCCGTGTCGTCGTCGCCTTCAGCCCCACGCCGGGCAGTACGGGCCAGTCCCACTCGAGAGCGCAGGTGAGCGCCGCGTCGAGCTGGGCGGTCCTCCCCTTGCGCCGGAACCGGAGCCTGCGTCGCCTTCCGAGGATCTCGCGCATGTGCGCTCGTTCCTTTCCGTTGAACGCCGAATCCACATCACACCACGTGCAGATCACTTCACTGTGCGTATCAGCGCGTACAAGGTCGGCGGTTCGCCGCCCCGTGCCGACGGGGCGGGACGGACCGAGCCGCAGCTCGTCATCCACTCGGGCCACTCGAAACACGTTCCCCGCCACTCGGGGATCGGTGCGGCCTGCGGCGATGAAGACGCCCGGGCTCCGCGTCAGGTTCCGGAGCAGCGTCAACTGCCCCTGACTGTCACCGTTTACGTACCCAGCACGCTCGGGATGACGCGCTTTCAAACGTCGCCAGTCGACCGCGAAAGGTGCACACCGAGGGCAATTTTCGGCCAACTTCCCTCGCACTTCAACCCTTCTGCAGAACCCCATAGACACCACAAGTCCCGTGGGGACAATGCTGGACATCGCTCCTCTTGTGCGTGTACATGTGGATGCATGGATAGCGGCGCAGAATGACATGGGGGTTTGCGATGCTATTGCGCGAAACGCACCAGTCGGAAAGCCGACTGCTATGAGCGCCCCTCACCTGCCGAAAGTGGCTGGAATCGATTCAACGGTTCCCTCTCCCACGCACACTGCGACGCCCCTCCCGGGCGTGCCCGCCGCGCCCCTCCCGCCCGGCGCACTGATCCAGGACCGGCTGGCCGGCTGGGTCTCCGACCTCACCACCCTCCATGAACTCACCGAGCGCCTGGTCAGGACCGGTTCACTTGACGACGCGCTGCACGAACTGCTCAGCGCCGGAGCCACCCTCGTCGGCGCGCGCCGCGGCATGGCGGTCCTCGAACCCGCCGACGGACTCGGCCCGGCCACCACCGTCGGCCTCGGCCTCGCCCACGCCGACCTCGGCACCATCGAGACCGTGCCGCGCAGCGCCACCTCCTACGGCCGCATCCTCGAAGGCTTCCCCGATCCGGTCGCGATCCCCGGCCCCGTCGCCGTACCCGACCTGCTCGGCGAGGCCGAGCTCGACCCGCGCCACCGCGAAGTCGCCGCCCGCCTGGGCTACGCCGCCAGTTACGCCCTTCCGCTGGCCACCGAGGCCGCCGGGAGACTCGGCGCCGTCGTCTGGCTGTACGACGAACCCGCCGAACCCTCCGAACGCCGGCGCC
This sequence comes from Streptomyces sp. NPDC003027, assembly GCF_053591435.1. Taxonomy (NCBI): domain Bacteria; kingdom Bacillati; phylum Actinomycetota; class Actinomycetes; order Kitasatosporales; family Streptomycetaceae; genus Streptomyces; species Streptomyces sp. NPDC003027. The sequence goes on along the minus strand of NZ_JBSFTU010000010.1, from coordinate 73,452 downwards.
ATCTCGTCGGCCTCTACGGCCGGTACGCCACCGAGCACCTCGCCCGCCTCCTGGAGCTGGAGCGCGCCCGGGTCCAGGTGGCCACCGTCGCCGAGGAGCTGCTCCCCAGCCGCCTCCCCCGCGTGCCCGGCGTCCAGCTCGCCGCCCGCCACCGCACCGGCCCCCAGGGCGGCGGCGACTGGTACGACGCGCTCCCGCTGCCCGAAGGCGCCCTCGGACTCGCCGTCGGCTCCGTCTCCGGCACCGGCCCCAGCGCGCTCGCCGCCATGGGACGACTACGCGCCTCCCTGCGGGCGTACGCCGTCATGGAAGGCGAGGACCCCGTCGCCGTCCTCTCCGACCTGGAACTCCTCCTCCGGCTCACCGAACCGGCCCGCTCGGCGACCGCGCTCTTCGCCTACTGCGAGCCCAAGCAGCGCAAGATCGTGCTGGCGGGCGCTGGGCACACCCCGCCGTTGATCATCGGGGACCACCGCACCGAGTTCGTCGAGACCTCCCTGTCGGCGCCCCTCGGCATGCTCGCCTGCTGGGAGGCGCCCAGCGTCGAGCTCGTCCCCGCGCCCGGAGAAACGGTGCTGCTCTACACCGACGGACTGCTCCGCCGCACCGGCGACCCCATCGACCGCGCCTTCGCCCGGCTGCACGCCGCCGCCGTGAGCGTTCCGAAGGCGGACCGGACCGACCCGGCCGCCGTCGCCGACCATGTTCTGCGCACGATGCTTCCCGACGGGCTCGGCGACACCGCCGACGGAGAGGACGTGGTCCTGCTCGCCGCCCGCTTCGAGTGAGCGGGACACGACAGGCCGGATGACTCACCGGTCAGCTCGCCGGCCAGGGGACTTACGGCCCTGGGGCCCTCTTCCGTACGACCGTACGATGGTGAAGGTTCAGTGTCGTACCAAGAGGAGGCAGACCCGTGGCCGAGGAGCTCACCCCGGAGACCCCGGAAGCTGAGTTGGATCTCGTTGCTGACGCAGCGGACGAAGAGCCGATCAAGCAGCGCAAGAACGGCCTTTACCAGGGCGTCTCCGACGAGCTGGCCGAGAACATGAAGTCCGGCTGGGCCGACACCGAGCTGCACGACCTGGCGCCGATCGCGCAGGCCGAGCACACCGCGGCCCGCCGCGCCGCGCTGTCCGCGCGCTTCCCCGGCGAGCGGCTGGTGATCCCCGCGGGCAACCTCAAGACCCGCTCGAACGACACCGAGTACAGCTTCCGCGCCTCCACCGAGTACGCCTACCTCACCGGTGACCAGACGCAGGACGGCGTCCTGGTGCTCGAGCCGGCGAAGGCCGGCCACCGCGCGACGATCTACCTGCTGCCGCGCTCGAACCGCGAGAACGGCGAGTTCTGGCTGGACGGCCAGGGCGAGCTGTGGGTCGGCCGCCGCCACTCCCTGACCGAGGCCGAGCAGCTGCTCGGCATCCCCGCCAAGGACGTGCGCGAGCTGCCCGCCGCCCTCAAGGAGGCCACCGGCCCGGTCCGCGTGGTCCGCGGCCACGACGCCGCCATCGAGGCGGCCCTCACCGACAAGGTCACCGCCGAGCGCGACGAGGAGCTGCGGGTCTACCTCTCCGAGGCCCGGCTCGTCAAGGACGACTTCGAGATCGCCGAGCTCCAGAAGGCCTGCGACGCCACCGCCCGCGGTTTCGAGGACGTCGTCAAGGTCCTCGACAAGGCCGAGGCGACCAGCGAGCGCTACATCGAAGGCACGTTCTTCCTGCGCGCCCGCGTCGAGGGCAACGACATCGGCTACGGCTCCATCTGCGCCGCCGGCCCGCACGCCACCACCCTGCACTGGGTCCGCAACGACGGCCCGGTCCGCTCCGGCGAGCTGCTGCTGCTCGACGCCGGCGTGGAGACCAACGAGCTCTACACCGCCGACGTGACCCGCACGCTGCCGATCAACGGCCGGTACACCGAACTCCAGCGCAAGATCTACGACGCCGTGTACGAGGCGCAGGAGGCGGGCATCGCCGCGGTCAAGCCCGGCGCCGCCTACCGCGACTTCCACGACGCCGCCCAGCGGGTGCTCGCCGAGAAGCTCGTCGAGTGGGGCCTGATCGAGGGCCCGGTCGAGCGCGTCCTGGAGCTCGGCCTCCAGCGCCGCTGGACCCTGCACGGCACCGGTCACATGCTCGGCATGGACGTCCACGACTGCGCCGCCGCGCGCACCGAGGCGTACGTCGACACGACGCTGGAGCCGGGCATGTGCCTGACCGTCGAGCCGGGTCTGTACTTCCAGGCCGACGATCTGACCGTGCCGGAGGAGTACCGCGGCATCGGCGTCCGGATCGAGGACGACATCCTCGTCACGGAGGACGGCAACCGGAACCTCTCCGACTCGCTGCCGCGCCAGGCCGACGAGGTCGAGGCGTGGATGGCCGGCCTGAAGGGCTGATCCACCGCCGCCTTGAGCATGAGAAAGCCCTCGCCGATCCGCGTACCTGTATCGGTATCGGTATCGGCGGGGGCTTTCTCGCGCTCGCGCTCGAACGTACGCGGATAAGCGCGGGTCAGGTCAGCGCTGTCAGGCCGGCGCGGATGAGGCCGGTGCGGGTCAGGTCAGCGCCAGCGGCGCGTCGGCCCGCCACTTCACGATCTTGTCGAAGCTGACCACGGCCCCGCCCCGGCCCGTTCTGTTGCCGAAGTGGACATGGTCGGCCAGCTCCTCGATCAGCCGCAGTCCGCGGCCGTTCTCGCCGTCCGGTGCCGCCCGCTGGACCGTCGCGGGCCGGCCCCCCGGGAACCCCGGCCCCGAGTCGGCCACCTCGATACGGCAGGTCTCGCCGTCCAGATAGGCGGTCACCCGGTACGCCTCCGAAGCGTCGCCCATGGCCTGGTCGCCGCCGTGCTCGACGGCGTTGGCGCAGGCCTCGGTCAGCGCGACCGACAGCTCGTAGGAGATGTCCGGATCGACGCCCGCCGTCTCCATCGTGCCGAGGAGGAGCCGCCTGGCGAGCGGAACGCTCGCAGCCTCGCGCCGCAGATGGAGAGACCACCAGATGCTCATGCTCCAGCCTCCCGGCCGCGGCTCGACATTACCGATACGTATTGCCGCGCTCTGCCGTCCGTAAGCCCTCCGGGAGCACAACAGCCCTCATTCGGCGGATGCACGCAAACCACGCGCCGGTGTATGTCGGCCTGAAGACGCCCCAAGTGTGACCTTCCGGACCTGCCGCATGGCGGCGGGGGCGCTGGTGCGATGATGGGGCGGCCATGTCTGCCCCCACGCTCGGACCCCAGCTGCTGCGGGCCGCGGTGTTCGCCGCGGTCTGTGTCGTGCTGTCCGGCCTGGGACACGCCCTCGCCGCCTGCGCGGGCATCGCCCTGTGGAGCGTGCTCGCCGGTTTCCTGGGGGTGTTCGCGAGCATCCTGCTCTTCACGGGGCGGGAACGCTCGCTGCGGTTCGTCGTCGGGGCGCTGACCGTCGGACAGCTCGGGCTGCACACGCTGTTCGGGCTCGGGCAGCGACCTCTCCCACTCGGGGCGGGCGCCTCGCCCGGCCCCGGCCTCGGGGCGGAGGCGAACGACGCACTCATCCGCATGGCCGCCAAACTGGTCTGCGGCGCGGGTGCCGCCTCCCTCAGCCCGGCCGACGCCGGCCGGATCATCACCGACGCCGGCCTCGACCCGGCCGCCGCGGGCGGGCACGTCCACGCCGGCCACCTGGCCGCCGGCGCTCCGCAGAGCGCCGAGCTGCTGCCGAACCCGCCCATGGTGATCGGCCACCTCCTGGCCGCACTCGCCACCGGCTGGCTGCTGCGCCGAGGCGACCTCGCGCTGCGCCGGCTCGTCCAGCTCTCGGCGCAGGGCGCGACCGGGCTCGCCGAGGCCGCCCTCGTCCAGTCGCTGCGTGCCGCGCTCGCTCTCGTACGGGCGCTGCTCGCCGGCCTTCCCGGGGTCCCGGCGGGCACGCCGCGCCGCCCCGTCCGTACCGCGGCCGACGACCCGCCGCCGCCGGTGGCGGAGGCACTCCAGCACACGCTGATCCGGCGCGGCCCGCCGGCCGCCGCCTGCGTCCTCGCAGCCTGACGCGGACCGCTCGAAGGGAGCGGGTCCGCGGTCGCCCCCGCACGCACGACCGGTCGAAACCGTCGGCGCGCCGGGCGACGCTCACCTTCTCCTCAGAGCTGGAGTGTCCTCCGCCATGAACGTTTCCCGTCTCGCCGCCGTCGGCGGCGTCGCCCTCTCCTCCGTCGTCCTGCTCTCCGGCACGGCCTTCGCGCATGTCAGCGTGCAGCCCCAGGGCGAGGCCGCGAAGGGCGGCTACGCGACCGTCAACGTCAAGGTCCCCAACGAGCGCGACAACGCCTCCACCGTCAAGGTCGAGATCAACTTCCCCACCGCCCACCCCCTCGCCTCCGTCATGCCGCAGCCGGTGCCGGGCTGGAAGGCCGAGGTCACCAAGGCCAAGCTCGCCAAGCCGCTGGAGCTGCACGGCAAGAAGATCAACGAGGCCGTCGCGAAGGTCACCTGGACCGCCGACGGCTCGAAGATCGGCCCGGGCCAGTTCCAGCAGTTCCCGCTCTCCCTCGGACAGCTGCCGGAGACCACCGACCGGCTCGTCCTCAAGGCCATCCAGACCTACGACAACAACGAGGTCGTCCGCTGGATCGAGGAGCCCAAGGAGGGCGCGGCCGAACCGCAGAACCCGGCCCCCGTACTGAAGCTCTCCGCGGCGGCGGACGACCACCACGGCGGCGCCACCACCGGTGACCAGGCCGAGGACCAGGCCGGCGGCAAGGCCGAGGACTCGGCCGGTCACGGCGAGAAGGCCGGTGCCAACGGCCACACCGAGACCGCCGACGCCGGTTCCAGCGACAACGTCGCGCGGGTCCTCGCCGTCGTCGGCATCCTCATCGGCATCGCGGGCGTCGCCTTCGGCGTGCTCGCCGGACGCCGCCGCTCGGCCTGACGCCCCGGCCCGAGCCCTTCCCGAGAGAGAACTCCATGTCTGTCCAGAAGAACGACGAGCGGACCCGGCCCAGCCGACGCGCCCCCCTGATCGTCGCCGTGGCCGCCGCCGTCGCGGCCCTGAGCGTCACGGCCGTCGTCAGCCTGTCCGGTGACGACACCACGAGCGCCGGCGCCGGTCCCGTCGCCGAGATCTCCAGCGCCACCGACACCACCAAGGCGGCCACCGTCCTCGACCGCCCGTTCGCCAAGCCCGACCTCGTCCTCACCGACACCCAGGGCAGGACGTACGACCTGCGCGAGCGGACCAAGGGCAAGCCGACCCTGATCTACTTCGGCTACACCCACTGCCCCGACGTCTGCCCGCTGACGATGAGCAACATCGCCATCGCGAAGAAGCAGCTCCCCAAGGCCGACCAGGACAGACTCCAGGTCGTCTTCGTCACCACCGACCCCGAGCGGGACACCGCGGCCGAGCTCGCCAAGTGGCTGCCGGCCGCCGGTGACCCCTCCTTCACCGGCCTCACCGGTGACTTCTCCACCATCCAGGCGGGTGCCCGCCAGATCGGCATCGGCATCGACCCGCCGAAGAAGGAGAAGGACGGCTCGGTCGTCTCCATGCACGGAGCCCAGGTGATCGCGTTCTCGCCCACGACCGACCAGGGCTACGTCCTGTACGGCGAGGACACCACCGTCGACGAATACGCCAAGGACCTGCCGAAGCTCATCAAGGGGGAGAACCCGTGAACCGCCGCACCACCCGCACCACCGTCCTGTTCGCCGCCCTCGCGCTCTCCTGCGGGTCCGCGCTGACCGGGTGCTCGTCCGACGGCTCCGGCGACGAGCCCAGGCTGAAGGTCAGCGGCGCCTTCATGCCCCAGCCCGTGATGGACATGGCCGGCGGCTTCCTGACCATCGAGAACGACAGCGACACCGCGGACAAGCTCACCTCCGTCACCAGCCCCCTCTCGGACGACGTCGAGATCCACGAGACGAAGGACCAGAAGATGCGGGAGGTGAAGTCCTTCGACATCCCCGCCAAGGGCGAGCTGAAGCTCGTGCGGGGCGGCGACCACATCATGTTCATGAACATCAAGCAGAAGCCGAAGCAGGGCGAGAAGGTCAGCATCGAGCTGCACTTCGAGAAGTCGGGCCCCATCAAGGTCGACCTCCCCGTCGAGGCCGCCACCCACAACCCGAAGCAGCACTGAGCCAGTCGAGGGACTGACACACATGCCAGCCACCGCCCCGCGCCTCGGAACCGCCCTGACCCGGCTGCTGCTCGTCGTGGCCGCACTGCTGGGCACCCTGCTCGCCGGTGCCGCTCCCGCGTCCGCGCACGCCGCGCTCACGGGCAGCGACCCGAGGGACGGGGCGGTGGTCGCCACCGCCCCCAAGGACGTCAACCTCACCTTCTCCGAACAGGTCGCCATGAGCGCCGACTCGATCCGGGTCCTCGACCCGTCGGGAAAGCGCGTCGACACCGGCGAGATCCGCGATCTGTGCAGCGGATCGATCGTCCGGTACGGCGTGGGGCTCCGCTCCGGCCTGCCCGAGGGCACCTACACCGTGGCCTGGCAGACCGTCTCCGCCGACAGCCACCCCATCGCGGGCGCCTTCACCTTCTCCATCGGCGCCCCGTCGCAGACCTCCGTCGCCCTGCCCGACCGGGAGGCCGGCGGCGGACTCGTCGGCGCGCTGTACGGCATCGCGCGCTATCTCGCGTACGCCGGTTTCACCGTCCTCGTCGGCGGCGGCGTCTTCGTCCTCGCCTGCTGGCCGCGCGGCGCGAGCGCCCGGCCGGTCCAACGGCTCGTGGTCCGGGGCTGGCTGACCCTCACCGCGGCCACCCTCGCCATGCTGCTGCTCCGCAACCCGTACACCGGATCGGGAGAGCTCGCCGACGCCTTCGACCTCGGCGGACTGAAGGCGGTCCTGGAGACCAAGACGGGCGCGGCACTGATCTCCCGGCTGATGCTCCTCGGCGCGGCGGCGCTCTTCGTGGCCGTGCTGTTCGGGGCGTACACGAAACGGACCGACGAGAAGGAGAAGAAGGACCTCACCTTCGGACTCGCGATCGGCGGCACGGTGGTGGCGGCCGGCATCGCCGGTACCTGGGCACTCGCCGAACACGCCTCCACGGGTCTCCAGCCGGGTGTCGCCATGCCCGTCGACATCCTGCACCTGCTCGCGGTGGCGGCCTGGCTCGGCGGCCTCGCGACCCTGCTCGTCGCGCTGTACCGGGCACCCGGGATCGAACGGGCCGCCGTGGAGCGCTTCTCCGCAATCGCCTTCGGCGCCGTGCTCGTCCTGGCGGCGACCGGGCTGTACCAGTCCTGGCGGCAGGTCGGATCGTGGTCCGCGCTGACCGGCACCTCGTACGGAAGGCTCCTGCTCGTCAAGATCGGACTCGTCGCCGTGCTCGTCGGCATCGCCTGGGTCTCGCGCCGCTGGACCCGGCGACTGGGCGCACCGGCGAGGACCGAGGCGTCCGGCGAGACGGACACGGCCACCGAGGACGAGGCGGCGGAGGGCTCGGGGGTCGCCGAGGGCGCGGAGGTCGCCGAGGGCGTACGGGCGGAAACCGTTGACCCCGAGCGCGCCGCGCAGCTCGCCCGGCAGCGGGCCGCCGTCGCCACCGCCCGCCGCAAGCGGGACAGGGACGCCGACCCCGAGCGCTCCGGACTCCGGCGCTCCGTACTGACCGAAGCCGCCGTCGCCGTGGTGCTGCTCGCCGTGACGACCGTACTGACGTCGACGGAGCCCGCCCGTACGGAGGAGGAGGCCGGCCGGTCCTCCGTCTCCGGCTCGACCGCCGTACCCGACCGGCCCGTCGACATCCGCCTCCCGTTCGACACCGGGGGCGTGGACGGCAAGGGCACCGTACGGCTGAGCCTCGATCCGGGCCGCACCGGAGCCAACGCCCTGCACATCTATGTGGACCGGCCCAACGGACGCCCCCTCGACGTCCCGGAGGTCAAGGTTGCCTTCACCCTCAAGGAGAAGGACGTCGGCCCGCTCCCCGTCGTACCGGACCGGATCCAGACCGGGCACTGGAGCGCCAGCGGCGTACAGATCCCGATGCCCGGCGAATGGCAGATCCAGGTGACCGTCCGCACCTCCGACATCGACCAGACCACCATCGACAAGAACGTGAAGATCGGCTGACCTCATGAGCGACGACAACCTTGAGATCTCCCGGCGGCGGATGCTCGGCACGGTCGGTGCGGCGGGCGCGGCCGGTCTCGCGCTCGGCACCGCCGGCGGCGCCGGGATGTACGCGGCCGTCTCGGGGGGCGGCTCGGAGGCCGGGTCCGGCGCCTCCCCCGCCCTGACCACGGTCGGGTCGACAGAGGTGATGTTTCACGGGAAACATCAAGCGGGGATCACCACTCCGCTTCAGTCCCGGGGTCATCTCGTCGCCTTCGACCTCGCCCCCGGCGCGGGCCGCAAGGAAGCCGCCGCCCTGCTGCGCCGCTGGTCGGTGACGGCGAAGGCGCTCATGGAGGGCAAGCCGTCCACCGACGACACGGGCATCGCGCTCGACGCCGGTCCCTCCTCTCTGACGGTCACCTTCGGCTTCGGCCACTCCTTCTTCGGCCGTACCGGACTCACCACGCGCCGCCCGGCGCAGCTCGACCCGCTGCCCGCCTTCTCCGCCGACGCCCTCGACCCGAAGCGGTCGGAGGGCGACCTGTGGGTGCAGATCGGCGCCGACGACGCGCTGGTCGCCTTCCACGCCCTGCGCGCGCTGCAGAAGGACGCGGGCGCCGCGGCCAGGGTCCGCTGGCAGATGAACGGCTTCAACCGGTCGGCCGGCGCCACCGCCCGCCCGATGACGGCCCGGAACCTCATGGGCCAGATCGACGGAACCGGCAACCCCAAGCCGAGCGACCCCGACTTCGACCGCCGGATCTTCGTCCCGCAGGGGGCGGCCGGGACGCAGGAATGGATGGCCGGAGGTTCGTACGCCGTCGTCCGCCGGATCCGGATGCTGCTCGACGACTGGGAGAAGCTGTCCCAGGACAAGCAGGAGAAGGTCATCGGACGGCGCAAGGCGGACGGCGCCCCGCTCACCGGCGGCACCGAGACGACCGAGCCGGACCTGGAGAAGCTCGGCCCGGACGGGAAACCGGTCATCCCCGACAACGCCCATGCCCGTATCTCCGCCCCCGAACAGAACGGCGGAGCTGCCATGCTGCGCCGGCCCTTCTCCTTCCATGACGGGATCGGCCCGGACGGGACTCCCGACGCCGGTCTCCTCTTCATCTGCTGGCAGGCCGATCCGCTGCGCGGCTTCGTACCGGTCCAGCGCAAGCTCGACCGGGGCGACGCCCTGTCCCCCTTCGTCCGGCACGAGTCGAGCGGCCTCTTCGCGGTACCCGGCGGGCCCGCCGAGGGCGAGTACGTGGGCCAGCGGCTTCTGGAGTCGTGACCCGCTCGGGCGAGGCGTGCGCCGTCGGCGCCTATTAGGGTGACCGTATGTCAGCCACCCGGTATACGTATCTCGGCCCCGAAGGCACTTTCACGGAGGCCGCGCTGCGTACGCTGCCCGAGGCGGCGACCCGGGAACTCGTCCCGATGGTCTCCGTCCCGGCCGCGCTGGACGCCGTACGCAACGGAGAGGCCGCGGCCGCGCTCGTACCGATCGAGAACTCGGTGGAGGGCGGGGTCACCGCCACCCTGGACGAGCTGGCCTCCGGCGAACCGCTGATGATCTACCGCGAGGTCGTCCTCCCCATCGCCTTCGCCCTGCTCGTACGGCCGGGAACGAAGCTCTCCGAGATCAAGACCGTCACCGGCCATCCGGTCGCCCAGCCGCAGGTACGGAACTGGCTGCGCGCCCATCTGCCCGATGCCCTGTGGGAGTCGGCCGCGTCCAACGCGGACGGTGCCCGGCTCGTGCAGGAGGGCCGTTTCGACGCGGCCTTCGCCGGTGAGTTCGCGGCCGCGACCTACGGTCTGGAGTCGCTGGTCACCGAGATCCACGACGCGGAGAACGCCGAGACCCGCTTCGTCCTCGTCGGCCGCCCTGCCCGGCCGGCGGCGCCCACCGGCGCGGACAAGACCTCCGTCGTGCTGTGGCTGCGCGAGGACCACCCCGGTGCGCTCCTCGAACTGCTCCAGGAGTTCGCCGTGCGCGGGGTCAACCTGATGCTGATCCAGTCCCGCCCCACCGGCGCCGGCATCGGCAACTACTGCTTCGCCGTGGACGCCGAGGGCCATATCTCGGACCGGCGCGTGGGCGAGGCGCTCATGGGGCTGAAGCGGATCTGCCCCCAGGTGCGGTTCCTCGGGTCGTACCCGCGAGCGGGCGTCGCGAAGAAGGACGTACGGGCGCTGCGGCTCGGGACGTCGGACGCGGAGTTCATGGCGGCCTCCGATTGGCTGGCGAGGGCCCAGGACGGTCGGGCCTGAGGAGATAGTCCCCGATCGCTCCCGTGGCCGGGGGCGGCCGTCCACAGGTTTGGACCATTAGTCCTACCTGCATACTTTTCACTTGCCCACAGAAGTTATCCACAGACCCTCTCTCGACCTGGGGACAAGTCGATAATGCTTGCAGACATGATCGACAAATCGCCCTAGTTACTCGCATGCGTCCACAGCGCCGCACGTCTGCCCGTGTCAGCTCAATTCCCTTGATCAACTCTTTAGGGCGAGGAATTCCCACCCGAATGAGTGGGCGAGGGGGGTTTGGTCGGAGAATTCTCGAGCGCCGGTGCCCGATTCGGAATGATCTCCTCCGTGATCCACAGAACTCCCGCACACCCTGTGGATAACTCGCCGGAGCCTCGCCCTCCTGTGGAGAAGTCACGTGATCGACTCGGCGGTTCGGTCGAGCCGCCCCGGGCGCTCCGCCCCTTTTCGGGGCTCGCCCCCTGTTTATTGACGAATAGGCAGAGCATTTCCCATTTGCGGCAATTAGGGCAAAGTGACACGCTCGGCTATATCGGGTGGGGGGCCGAGAGCCCGCACCGGTAGCCTGGTGGGGTGATTGACCTTCGCCTGCTCCGTGAGGACCCCGACCGTGTTCGCGCCTCCCAGCGCGCCCGTGGAGAGGACGTCGAGCTCGTCGACGCCCTGCTCTCCGCCGATGAGCGGCGCAGGTCGTCCGGCGTCCGCTTCGACGAGCTCCGTTCCGAGCAGAAGGCGCTCGGCAAGCTGATCCCCAAGGCCACCCCGGAGGAGCGCGCCGAGCTCCTGCGGAAGGCCGAGCAGCTGAAGGCCGACGTCAAGGCCGCCGAGGCCGAGCAGAACGAGGCCGACGAGACGGCGCGCGCCCTTCTCCTCCAGCTCGGCAACATCGTCCACGAGGACGTGCCGGTCGGCGGCGAGGAGGACTTCGTCGTCCTGGAGACGCACGGCACCATCCGCGACTTCGCGGCCGAGGGCTTCGAGCCCAAGGACCACCTGGAGCTGGGCGAGGCGCTGGGCGCCATCGACGTCGAGCGGGGCGCCAAGGTCTCCGGCTCGCGCTTCTACTACCTCACGGGCGTCGGCGCGCTCCTCGAGCTCGCGCTCGTCAACGCGGCGATCGCGCAGGCCACGGAGGCCGGGTTCATCCCGATGCTGACGCCGGCGCTGGTCCGTCCGCGCGCCATGGAGGGCACGGGCTTCCTCGGCCAGGCCGCCGAGAACGTGTACCACCTGGAGAAGGACGACTACTACCTCGTCGGTACGTCCGAGGTGCCGCTCGCCGCGTACCACATGGACGAAATCATCGACGCGGACAAGCTGCCGCTGCGCTACGCCGGATTCTCCCCGTGCTTCCGCCGCGAGGCCGGCACCTACGGCAAGGACACCCGGGGCATCTTCCGGGTCCACCAGTTCGACAAGGTCGAGATGTTCTCGTACGTCGCTCCGGAGGACGCCGAGAACGAGCACAAGCGTCTCCTGGAGTGGGAGAAGCAGTGGCTGACCAGCCTGGAGCTGCCGTTCCAGGTCATCGACGTGGCCACCGGCGACCTGGGCGCCTCCGCCTCGCGGAAGTTCGACTGCGAGGCGTGGATCCCGACGCAGGGGAAGTACCGCGAGCTGACCTCGGCGTCGAACTGCGACGGCTTCCAGGCGCGCCGGCTGTCCGTGCGGATGCGTGACGACCGCGACGGCAAGAAGGTCGTCCAGCCGCTGGCGACGCTGAACGGCACGCTGTGCGCCGTACCGCGCACGATCGTGGCGCTTCTGGAGAACCACCAGCTGGCCGACGGCTCGGTGCGGGTGCCCGAGGTCCTGCGGCCGTACCTCGGTGGCCGCGAGGTCCTGGAGCCGATCTCCAAGTGAGCTCCTTTCCCTACCGGCTCGTCGCGACGGACCTGGACGGCACGCTGCTGCGTGACGACGAGTCCGTCTCGGAGCGCACGCGTGACGCTCTCGCCGCCGTGGTGGCGGCGGGGGCGGCGCACATCGTCGTCACCGGCCGGTCCGTGCCGTGGACCCGGCACATCCTCGACGACCTCGGTTACGACGGGCTCGCGGTGTGCGGTCAGGGCGCGCAGGTGTACCACGCGGGCGAGCACCGCCTGCTGACCTCGCTCACGCTGGACCGGCAGCTCGCGGGACTGGCCCTGTCGAAGGTCGAGGCGGAGGTGGGCCCGCTGGCGCTGGCCGCGAGCCGCGACGGCCTGGACGGGGAAGTCCTGGTCGGCCCCGGCTACCGCGTCCTCGGAGGCCGGCTGCCGTCGGTCCCGTACGAGGACCCCTCGGAGCTGTGGTCGGCCCCGCTGAACAAGGTCTACATCCAGCACCCGACCCTGTCGGCCGACGAGCTGGCCCGGGTCACCCGCGCGACGGTCGGCAGTCTGGTGGACGTCGTCATGGCGGGGCAGGACATCGTGGAGATCCTCCCGCTCGGCCTGAGCAAGGCGACGGGCCTGTCGCTGGCCGCGCGCCGGCTCGGCGTGAAGGCGGCGGAGACGATCGCGTTCGGGGACATGCCGAACGACATCCCGATGTTCGCGTGGGCGGCGCGGGGCGTGGCGATGGCGAACGCGCACGACGAGCTGAAGGCCGTGGCGGACGAGGTGACGTCGTCGAACGAGGACGACGGCATCGCGGTCGTCCTGGAGCGCCTGCTGGGGCGCTAGCCCCGGAGCCTGTTGGGGCGCTAGCCCCGAGACGGCGGGAGGGCGGTCCGCGCGGTGGAACCGCGCGCTCGAAGCGACCGCCCCGGCGGCGCTCGGAAAGCGCCGCGCTACGAGAAGTCCGACGGACTCGAACTCCGGCTCGAACTGGCGTCGGTCATCGTCGTACTCCTCCCCGGTCCCAGGCGAGGAAGACGTCCCCCGCCGAACAAGTGTGCGGGAGGGGGCCCGTGGACGGCCACCGGTTTTCCGCGCGCCGGCGGCCGGCACGCCAGGCCGATCACCAGCGAGAGCGCGTGACCGACGTCGGTGTACGTGTGCCGGATGCACAGCGGTACGGCGAAGAACGCCACCGCCGCCGCCAGGTAGAGCCGACGCCACGGCCGGGGCAGCCGGTACGTCAGGACGCCCGCCGACGCCGCGAGGCCGTAGCTGACGCCGATGTCCACCACATGCGCCATGCTGCGTGGCACGTCGTGGTCCTGGATGGCCTCCAGGACCAGCTGTTGGCTGATGAGCGTCGCCGCGACATGGGCCGTGGCGACGGTGAGGAGCCACCTCGGCGTCCCGATCCACCGTTCGACGGGCGCGTGGAGGGCCTCGAAGAGCAACGCGTACAGCGGCAGGGCCGACGGGGTCTCGATCCAGAACGCGCTGCCGAGCAGCGCCTGGACGGGGTGGCGGGAGAGCTGGTGCAGATTGCTGCTGTTGCGGTGCAGCAGATAGTGCTCCAGGCCGTCGGAGGACAGCCCGATGACGAGGCCGGTGATCACGATGATCAGCAGCCAGAGATGCGTACCGGGTGACGAACGCACCCACGACCTGATCGGCCGGGACGGTTCGCCACCCGGGAGTGTTTCGCCCGTCACGCCACCGTGCCTACCACGGTGAGATGGGGGAATCCTGAGAAGCCTCAGAAATTGATCATGTGGCCGGCCAGGCCGTGGATCGCTTCCTTCACCGCTTCGCCCAGGGTCGGGTGGGCGTGCACGTTGCGCGCCACCTCGTGGACGGTCAGGTCCCACTGCTGGGCCAGGGTCAGCTCGGGCAGCAGTTCGGTGACGTCGGGGCCGATCAGGTGGGCGCCGATGATCTCGCCGTACTTCGCGTCGCTGATGATCTTCACGAAGCCGGTGTAGTCGCCGAGGCCGTGCGCCTTGCCGTTCGCCGTGAACGGGAACTTGGCGACCTTGACGTCGAAGCCCTTCTCCCGCGCCTGCGCCTCGGTCCAGCCGAAGCTGGCGATCTGCGGCTGGCAGTAGGTGGCGCGCGGGATCATCGGGTAGTCGAGCTCCATCGTCTCGGCGTCCGCGATGGTCTCGGAGGCGATGACGCCCATGGCCTCGGCGGTGTGCGCGAGCATCAGCTTGGCGGTGACGTCGCCGATCGCGTAGATGTGCGGCACGCTGGTGCGGCAGCGGCCGTCGACGTCGATCGCGCCCCGCTCGGTGAGGGCGACGCCGGTGTTCTCCAGGCCGTAGCCGCTGACGTTGGGAGCGAAGCCGATGGCCTGGAGGACCTTGTCGGCCTCCAGGACCTTCTGGGCGCCGTCCTTGCCGGTGACGGTGACACGGACCTGCGGGCCCGACTCGTCGATCGTCTCGACACGGGTGGAGGTCAGGACGTCGATGCCGAGCTTGCGGTACTGCTTGGCCAGCTCCTTGGAGACGTCCTCGTCCTCCAGCGGGGCGATCCGGTCGAGGAACTCGACGATGGTGACCTTCACGCCGTAGTTGTGCAGGACGTACGCGAACTCGATGCCGATGGCTCCCGCGCCCGCGATGACGATCGACTGCGGGACGTCCTCGGCGACGATCTGCTCCTCGTAGGTCACCACGCGCTCGCTGCGGGCGGTGCCGGGCAGCAGGCGGGGCGTGGCACCGGTGGCGATGATGCAGTTGTCGAAGGCGATCGTCTGCGTCGTGCCGTCGGACTTCGCCACCTGGAGCGTGTTCGCGTCGAGGAAGGTGCCCCGGCCGTCGAACTCGGTGATCCCGTTCTTCTTCATCAGGTAGTGGACGCCCTTGACCCGGCCGTCCGCGACCGTACGGCTGCGGCGGAACGCCTCGCCGTAGTCGAAGGAGAGCGTGCCGTCGACCTTGATGCCGAACGTCTTGGCGTCGTGGTTGAAGATGTGGGCGAGCTCGGCGTTGCGCAGCAGTGCCTTGGTGGGGATGCAGCCGACGTTCAGACAGACACCGCCCCAGTACTTCTCTTCGACGACCGCGACCCGCTTGCCCAGCTGAGCGGCGCGAATGGCGGCGACGTAGCCGCCGGGGCCAGCTCCGAGTACGACGACGTCGAAGCGGTCTGACATGGCTGACTCCCGAAGGTGGTGAGGATGTTCGTGTCCGCGTACGAGCCCACAGTAATCCCGGGGACCCGAGCGACCCACTTGTAGGATGACTGGGCAACCGGGCGAATAGGGAGTGGTGATGGCGCTCAAGGCGGCGGGTCGGACCTCGCTGGTGGACTCCGTGGTGGAGCAGCTGCGGGCCCAGCTCGCGGAGGGCGAGTGGGCGGTCGGCGACCGCATTCCGACCGAGCACGAGCTCGCCGAGCAGTTGCGCGTCGGGCGCAACACCGTCCGCGAGGCGGTACGGGTGCTGGTCCACGCGGGTCTGCTGGAGTCGCGCCAGGGCAACGGCACATTCGTCAGGTCGACGGCCGACCCGGCCGCCGTCCTGCGCGGCATGCGCCACGCGGGTGCGCGGGACGTCCTGGAGCTGCGGGTCGCCCTGGAGACCGAGGCCGCGCGGCTTGCGGCGGTACGGCGGGACACCCGCGACCTGCTGCGGTTGCGGGCGGCCCTGGCGACCCTGCGCGAGGAGGGCGACCGCGACGCGGACGCGGACATGGCCTTCCACCTCGCGGTCGTCGAGGCCACGCACAACGCCGCCTTCGTCGAGGTGTACCGCTTCTTCTCCGCCCAGGTGCACGAGGTGCTGGTGGAGGCGCTGGGCGACCGGGAGATGCCCCCGGTCGACATCGACGCGCACGAGGCGCTGGTCGGGGCGATCGAGGCGGGGGACGCGGCGGGCGCGGAGGCGGGTGCCCGGGAGCTGCTGCGCGTCCCGATGGACACGGTCGCCCTGCTCGCCGGCACCGCCGTGCCCCCGCCGCCCGGCCGCTGAATATCCCGTACGGAGAAGAAACCCGTACGCAGAACGAACCCGTACGCAGAAGAAAAAGGAACGGTCTCTTGTCCCGCCCCGTAACACCCCTGCTCGTCGACGCCGAGGCCGATGTCCGGCTCTCGCCACAAGGGGGCGGCGGGCGGCGGGCGTTGCTCACCCACCCCGCCCTGCTGATGGTCGGGATCGTCCTCGCCTCCCTCAACATGCGAGCCGCGCTGGCCAGTGTCTCGCCGCTGGTGAGCGAGATCTCGACGGCTTCGGGCTGTCGTCGACGGCGAGTTCGCTGGTGACATCGGTGCCGGTGCTCTTCCTCGGGGTCGGCGCGCTGGTGGCTCCGTGGCTCGGGCGGCGCTTCGGCGCCGAACCGGTGCTCCTCGCCGCTCTGGTACTGCTGGGGGCGGGCATCCTGGTGCGTGTCCTGCCGTCGGTGTACGCGCTGTACGGCGGCGGGGTGCTGGTCGGTACGGCGATCGCGCTGCTCAATGTGCTGATGCCGGGCCTGATCAAGCGGGACTTCCCGGACCGGGCGGCGTCCATGACCTCGCTCTACACGGGCGCGATGATCGCGGGTGCGACGGTGGTCGCGGCGGCCTCCGTTCCGCTGGAGCGGGCCTTCGGCGGGCGTTGGGAGGCCTCGCTCGCCTTCTGGTCGCTGCTCGCGGCGCTCGCGGCGGTGGCGTGGCTGCCGCAGGTGCTGATCGCGCGGGGCCGTACGGGCCACGCGGTGGGTGCGGGCGTACCCGCAGGCGGCCTGGGCGGTCCGGCGGCGCCCGCCCGGAGCGTCTGGCGCTCGGCGCTCGCGTGGCAGGTGACCCTCTTCATGGGGCTGCAGTCGCTGTGGTCGTACGTTCTGATCGCCTGGATGCCGACGATCTTCACGGACCACGGGATGAGCCGGGGGACGGCGGGCGTGGTCTTCGCCTTCAACAATCTGATCCAGGTGGCGGGCGCCTTCGCCGTCCCGCTCCTCGCGGGGCGGATGCGGAGCCAGCGTCCGCTGGTCGTGCTGGTCACGACGCTGGTCGCGGCGGGTTACGCGGGGCTGATGGTCGCCCCGGTCCAGGGGGCGTGGCTGTGGTCCGCCGTCCTCGGCGTCGGACAGGGCGGGGCGGTGGGCCTGGCCCTCACGCTGATCGTCCTGCGCTCCGGCGACGCGGTGACCGCCTCACGGCTCTCCGGGATGGCCCAGACCGTCGGCTATCTGCTCGCCGCGGCGGGCCCGCTGGCCGCCGGGGCGGTGCACCAGACGACCGGCTCCTGGACCGTGCCGATCGCGCTGGTGCTGTGCGTCTGTGCGGCGGCCCTGGGCGTGGGGCTGCTCGCGGCGAGGGACCGGAAGGTCTGAGACCACCGGTCCCCCGCGAGCCGCAGGGGGCTTTGCCACCGGGTGGCGGGCGCGAGGCTTTGGACGTTGGGGGCGCCCCGCGCGGCGGTCGGGCTACTCCTCGCCCGCCAGCTTCAGCGTCCGCAGCTTCTGGCCGGCGTACCAGGTCGCCAGGACCGTCACGCCGACCAGGAGTGCCACGGCGGCCGGAAGCCCCACGTCCGAGGTGACCAGGCCCTCGCCGCTGACCTTCTGGGCCACCGCCAGCGCCCACTGCTGGACGCTGAGGGTCTTCGCCCCCGAGATCAGGGAGCCGAAGAGTGCCTCCCAGACCAGGGCATAGACCAGTCCGATGACCACGGCGTGGCGGCTGACCGTGCCGAGCAGCAGGAAGAGGGCGCTGTACGCGATCGAGGCGACCAGGGCGGCGACGGTGTAAGCCACCGCGACCTGCTGCCCGTTCCCGTTGAGGATCATGCCCGCGATGAAGGTGGGGACGGCGGAGAAGACCATCGTGACGGCGATCGCCACGATCAGCTTGGTGAAGATGATCGTGGGCCGCTTCACCGGCTTGGAGAGCAGGTAGACGATCGAGCCGTCGTCGATCTCGGGTCCGATCGCGCCCGTTCCGGCGATGACGCCGATCAGCGGGACCATGGTGGCGAGGGCGAAGCCGCCCAGGACGTCGGCGGCGATCTGGTCGTCGGCGCCGTTGAAGACGCGTACCGCCGTGGCGATCACGATCAGGAGCGCGGGCAGCGCGAAGAGGATCAGCGCCCGCCGGCGGCCGAGCAGGGCCCGGTAGGTGAGCCGGGCGACTGTGGGGTTGTACATCGGTCAGGCTCCTTTCAGGCCGCTACGAGGTACGAGAAGACCGATTCGAGAGACTCGTCCGACGGCGACACCGTCAGGAGCCGGATCCCCTGGCTCCGGGCGACGCGGGGCAGCAGCTCCGTGAAGCGGCCGAAGTCCACCGCCTGGACGCGCAGGGCGCCCTCCGCCAGGTCGACCTCGATACCGGCCGTGGACGGGTCGGCGATCAGCGCTGCGGCGAGCGCCCGGTCGTCGCTGGACCGTACGAGATAGCGGTGCGGCCGGTCGGTCATGAGCCGGCGGATCTTGCGGAAGTCGCCGGAGGCGGCGTGCCGTCCGGCCACGATCACCTCGATGTGCGAGGCGAGCTGTTCGACCTCCTCCAGGATGTGGGAAGAGAACAGCACCGTGCGGCCCTGGGCGCCCATGCGCCGCAGCAGGTCCATCAACTGCATGCGCTGGCGCGGGTCCATGCCGTTGAACGGCTCGTCGAGCAGGAGCACCGCGGGATCGTGGACGAGGGCCGAGGCCATCTTCACGCGCTGCCGCATGCCCTTGCTGTACGTGGCGATCTTGCGGTCCTGCGCGTACTCCATCTCGACCGTGGCGAGCGCGCGCTGGGCGTCGTCGGCGCCCAGGCCGTGCAACTCGGCGTTGGCGACGACGAATTCGCGACCGGTGAGGAAGTCGTACATCGCCTCCCGCTCCGGCACGACGCCGATCTGCCGGTAGACGGACTCGTTGCGCCAGATCGGCTGTCCGTCGAGGGTGACGGTGCCGGTCGAGGGGGCGAGGAAGCCGCCCATCATGTTGATGAGGGTGGACTTCCCGGCGCCGTTGGGACCGAGGAGACCGGTGACGCCCGGGCCGATCGTCATGGTGACGTCGTTGACGGCCACGACGTTGCCGAACCACCGCGAGGCGTGGTCGATGTTGATCGTGGTCACAGCCCGACCTTTCGGTAGCGGCGCATCAGGACGGCGTACGAGCCGGCGATCAGCGCGAGGACGACGAGCAGATAGACCGCACCCGCTCCGGCACCCGGCCCTGCTCCTTCCCCTCCGGGGAAGGAGGTGGTGGCACCGAGGAAGGCGGTCTGCACTCCGTCGATCACGGTGATCGGGGAGAACAGGCCCATCCACTTGATGGCGTCGAGGTTGTCCGTGCCGTACGCGATGCCCTGCAGCGTGGAGACCGCGCCGTAGGAGATCACCAGGGTGGCGATGACGGCCGCCACTCCGAAGCCGCGGCGCGGCGTGAGCGCGGCCATGACCAGCCCGATGCCGCCGAACAGCAGCGACAGCAGTGTCACGGACACCAGGCCCTGGCCGAACCCCTTGGTCTGGTCGGCGAAGTCCATCTTGGCGAGCAGCGAGCCGATGTAGAGGATCGCCAGAGGGGAGGCGGTCAGGATGAAGAGCGCCGAGGCCATCGCCCCGTACTTGGCGAGGACGTAGTCGACGCGCTCGATGGGGCGCGAGAAGTACAGCGGAACGGTCCTGAACCGCAGGTCCCGGGAGACGGACTGGGGCGCCTGGGAGGCGAGGTACAGCCCGATGACGGCCTGGGTGAAGATCGCGTACCGCGTGTAGTCCAGCGGCAGGTCCTTCAGCTTGGTGGCGACGGCGACGGCCACGATGATCAGCGCGGGAACGCACATCACGGCGAAGAGGATCATCGGCAGCACCTTGGACTTGGCGCTGCGGCCGAGGCCGTACGCGCCGCGCAGCGACTGCGAGAACAGCGCCCGGCGCGCGTACGCCCGGCCGAGGCGCTCCCCGTCGTAGGTGCGGTAGCCGATGTTGTGGATCTGGGTGGTCTCGGGGGTCTGGGCCTGGGTGCTCATCGCGCCGGCACCTCCTGCTGCTGTTCCTGGGAGCCCTCGGGACGGAAGACCTCGGCGATGTGGTGCCGTCGCTGCTCCATACGGACGAGACCGAGGCCGAGGTCGGCGACGGTGTCACGGACCAGGTCGTACGTCTCCTCGCCCGCGGCCTCGACGAGGAGGATGTGGCCGGCGCCCGGGAGTCCGTCCTCCACCCCTTCGTGCAGGGTGACGCCCGCGCCGGCGAGCGCCGTGCGCAGGGCCGCCGTGCCGTCGGCGTGGGTGTCGGAGTCGGTGACCTCGACCGCGAGGGTCGTGGTGGTCTGGGTGAAGTCGCTGGTGGAGCTGGAACGCAGCAGTCGCCCGCCGTCGATGACGACGACGTGGTCGCAGGTGCGCTCCAGCTCTCCCAGGAGGTGGGAGGTGACGAGGACGGAGATGCCGAAGTCGGTCCAGACCCGTCGGATCAGGCCGAGCATCTCGTCGCGGCCGACGGGGTCGAGGCCGTTGGTCGGCTCGTCGAGCAGGACCAGCTGCGGGTCGTGGACCAGGGCCTGGGCCAGCTTCACCCGCTGCTTCATACCGGTCGAGTATCCGCCGATGGGGCGGTACCGCTCCTCGTACAGGCCGACGTGGCGCAGGGTGTCGGCCGTCCGCTCGCGGGCGGCGGTGGCGGGCAGGCCCGACATCCGCGCCATGTGGACGACGAACTCGGTGGCCGAGACGTCGGGGGGCAGGCAGTCGTGCTCCGGCATGTACCCCACACGCTCACGGATCTGGGCGCCGGAAGTGGCGACGTCCAGGCCGAGCACGGCGGCACGGCCCTCCGTGGCGGGGGACAGCCCGAGCAGAATCTTGATCATCGTGGACTTGCCGGCTCCGTTGGCACCCACCAGTCCGGTCACACCGGGCCCGATGTCCAGGGAGAGCCGGTCGAGAGCGGTCACCCGGGGGAACCGCTTGCTGAGGCTTTCGGTGGCGATCACAGTCACGCTTCGACGGTAGTGGCGCACACCACACCGGTCGTCAACCCAACGGCTCGATCTCTATCAGACTCCAGGTGTACGGACCCGTAGGGGAGTCGAGACCAAAGTCGTTCGTCGCGCCCTCGCCCGAGGTTTTCCACAGCCCTCGCGCAGGACCCTTGACGCAGCCGCCGGGCATTGTCACATTCATCAGTGTCAAGTTACGGCCGCGTAGCGCACGCATACGCTCACACGGGACGGGCGATCGGCATGACCTCAGCAGTGACAGGTGAACCGACCGCGGAGCTGCGGGGGTTCAGGGAGGTGCAACGCCTCGCGTACGCATGCGCGGAGGCCGTCGCGGCGCAGCTCAAGCCGGGGGTGAGTGAGCGCGAGGCCGCGAAGATGCAGCGGGACTGGCTGCACGAGCGGGGCGTACGCGACTGGTTCCACCGGCCCTTCGCCTGGTTCGGCGACCGGACCGCCTTCGTCGACTTCAAGATCCCCCTCCAGTTCTTCCCCACCGGCCGGCGCCTCGAAGCCGGCATGCCCTTCATCCTGGACATGGCCCCGGTGTACAAGGGCTACACCTCCGACATCGGCTATTCCGGCTGTCTGGGGCTCAACCCCGTGCACGACAAGCTGCTCGCCGATCTGCGGGCCCACCGGGAGCTAATCCTGACCGAGGTGCGCGAGCGGCGCTCGCTGCGGGAGATCTATGAGGACGTGGACCGGCTCATGGTCCGCCAGGGCTACGCCAACCGCCACCGCGCGTACCCCTTCGGCGTCATCGCCCACAAGATCGACCGGGTGAGGGAGCGCCGCTGGTCGCCCACGCTCTTCGGCTTCGGCACCCAGGCGCTCAAGGGCCTCGCGAGCGACGCGATCCACGGCCACCGGGACGGCTGGTCGCCGCTCTGGTCGCCCTACAGGTTCTCCGACCACCCGCCCCGTCCTGGGCTGTGGGCGGTCGAGCCGCACCTCGGATTCCGGGGGACCGGCGCGAAGTTCGAGGAGATCCTCGTCGTCACCGACTCGAAGGATCCCGAGCAGAGCGCGTTCTGGCTGGACGACGACCTGCCGCATGTGCGGCGCTGGAACGAGAACGAGAGGGCGGCGGCGTGAACGTGGGTCTCGAGGGGGCGCGTGAGCGCTGGATCCGTACGGGCGGGATCGAGCTGTGCGTCGCCGAGCTGGGCGACGAGCGCCGGCCGACCGTCCTGTTGGTGCACGGCTACCCGGATTCCAAGGAGGTCTGGTCGGAGGTCGCGCACCGGCTCGCCGAGCGCTTCCACGTGGTGCTGTACGACGTCCGTGGACACGGCCGGTCCACGGCGCCGGCCCCGCTGCGCGGCGGGTTCACGCTGGAGAAGCTGACGGACGACTTCCTGGCCGTGGCCGACGCGGTCAGCCCGGACCGGCCCGTCCACCTGGTCGGGCACGACTGGGGGTCGGTGCAGTCCTGGGAGTTCGTGACCGTGGCACGCACCGAGGGACGGATCGCCTCCTTCACCTCGATGTCCGGCCCGTCCCTGGACCACTTCGGCCACTGGATCAAACAGCGGATCGCCCGGCCCACCCCACGCAGGGTCGGCCAGCTCCTCGGCCAGGGCGCCAAATCCTGGTACGTGTACCTTCTGCACACGCCCGTGCTGCCGGAGCTGGCCTGGCGGGGGCCGCTCGGCAAGCAGTGGCCCAAGATCCTCCAGCGGATCGAGAAGGTACCGGCCGGGGACTATCCGACGCCCTCCCTGCCCTCCGACGCGGCGCACGGCGCCTGGCTGTACCGCGACAACGTCCGCGCACGGCTGCGCCGGCCGCGCGCCGACGCGTACGCCCACGCGCCCGTGCAGCTGATCACCCCGACCGGTGACGTGTTCCTCTCCGAGCGGCTCTACGACGAACTGGGCTCCTGGGTGCCGGACCTGACCCGGCGCTCCCTGCCCGCCAAGCACTGGGTCCCCCGTACCCGGCCCGACCAGTTGGCCGCCTGGATCACCGAGTTCGTCGAGAGCAACGAGGAACCGGCCACCAAGGCGCCGAGGACGGCGACGAGGAGCGCGGTGAGGCCCGAGTACGCCGAGCGTTTCGGCGGGCAACTGGTCCTGGTGACCGGCGCCGCCAGTGGCATCGGGCGGGCCACCGCCTTCGCGTTCGCCGAGGCCGGTGCCCGCGTCGTCGCCGTCGACCTGGACGGCGAGGGCGCGGCCCGGACGGCGGAGATGTCCCGGCTGATCGGCGCCCCCGAGGCGTGGGCGGAGACCGTCGACGTGAGCGACGAGCTGGCCATGGAGAAGCTGGCCGCGAAGGTGGCGAGCGACCACGGCGTCGTCGATGTCCTGTTCAACAACGCCGGCATCGGACTGACCGGTTCGTTCTTCGACACGACCAGCGAGGAGTGGAAGAAGGTCCTCGACGTCAATCTGTGGGGCGTGATCCACGGCTGCCGGATCTTCGGCGGGCAGATGGCCGAGCGCGGCCAGGGCGGCCACATCGTCAACACCGCCTCCGCCGCCGCCTTCCAGCCGTCCCGCGCCCTGCCCGCGTACAGCACCTCCAAGGCGGCCGTGCTGATGCTGAGCGAGTGCCTGCGGGCCGAGCTGGCGGGGCAGGGCATCGGCGTCACGGCGATATGCCCCGGCATCGTGAACACCAGCATCACCGCGACGGCCCGGTTCGCCGGCGCCGGCGACGAGGAGCAGAAGCGCCGGCAGAAGCAGGTCTCCCGCCTGTACGGGATGCGCAACTATCCGCCGGAGAAGGTCGCGGACGCGATCCTGCGCGCGGTCCTGCGCAACGAAGCCGTCGTACCGGTCACCCCGGAGGCGCGCGGAGCCCGCTTCCTGTCCCGGTTCGCCCCCAGGGCGCTGCGGGCGATAGCCCGGCTGGAACCACCGGCATGAGTGTTAGCGGGGGCGGGGCACCGGGCCGCCGTCCGCGGCAGGTGCCGGTGGCGCGCGGCGGGGGAGCGGCGCGCCGCTTCCCCCGGCGGTCGTACCATCCCTCACAGAAGGGGTCCCCGCGCAAGGCCGCGGAGTGCCTCGCGGCCTCCCCGGTGGCGAGGGCCGCGGCCGGTGCGGCGGGCCGCGCCGTGCCGGTGTAGGCGGGCGGAGCAAGCGGTGGGAGCGGGTGTGTCGGAGCAGTCAGCACGGGCGGCCGGCGGCGGGCAGCCGTCCCCGCCCGAGTACCGGATCGAGGATCTGGCCCACCACAGCGGCGCCACGGTCCGGACGATACGCGCCTACCAGGACCGTGGCCTGCTGCCCCGTCCCGAGCGTCGGGGCCGGTCCAACGTGTACGGGGACACGCATCTGGCCCGGCTGCGGCAGATCGCGGATCTGCTGGACCGGGGTTACACCCTGGCCTCCATCAAGGAGCTCCTGGAGGCCTGGGACGCGGGGCGGGGGCTCGGCGGGGTGCTGGGTCTCGTCGCGGAGGTCGACGGCCCCTGGACGGACGAGGAGGCCGACCGGATCTCCCGCGAGGAGCTGGACGCCACGTTCGGCGGTAAGCCCGACGAGGAGGCGGTCCGCGAGGCGATCGAGCTGGGTGTCCTGGAGCGGATTCCGGACCGCGAGGACGAATTCCTGGTGCCCAGCCCCCAAGAGCTCGCTGTCGCAGCCGAGTTGTACGCGGCGGGTGTTCCGCTCTCGGCAATCGCGGGACATCTGAGGGAGCTTCGGGTGCAGGTTGAGCACATAGCGTCCCGTTTCCTGGAGTTCACGACCGAGCATGTCTTCGCACGCTATCTGGAACACCGGCCGCCCACCGACGCGGACGCCGCCGAGGCGGCGACGCTGGTGCGGAAATTGCGGCCGCTCGCCCAGCAGACGGTGGACGCCGAACTCGCCCGGGCGATGCGGTTGTTCGCCACCCGCCACCTTCAGCACCACCTTTCGGCCGACCCCGTCCCGCTGCGGGACGACGAGCCCCGGCCGGTGGCACTTCCCTCGGGAACGATTCGGGCCGTACAGAGGCTTGTTGGACCGGAACACGTCACCGCCTTCATCGCCGCGGCAGCGGAACGCGAGGTGCAGACAAGGACATTGGACGCCCTTGCCTCAAACCCCCGCGAAAGTAGCTGAATAGACCAATCCGCTTCAATTCCCCGATCGTTGTCCACAGAATCGCCAATTCACCTGTGGATAAGTCGAGTTGCTTGTGGACCAAACATCCGCTCTCCCGAAATCGAATGGTGGCCTGAAACGCTCTTCGGCATCCTGGCGCCATGGACGGACCCATGGACGAGAGACGCACCGTGAAGGTGTCGAAGTACCTCAGCAAGCACCTGCGTCACCAGCCGGAACGGATCGGACTGGTCCTCGACGCGAACGGCTGGACCGAGATCGACGCCCTGCTGCGGGCGGCGGCGGCCCATGGCTTCCCGATCACCCGTGACGAACTGGACCACGTCGTCGCGAGCAACGACAAGAAGCGCTTCGCGATCGAAGGAACCCGGATCCGCGCCAGCCAGGGCCATACGGTCGAGGTGGACCTCGACCTTCCGGCCGCCGAACCGCCCGCCTACCTCTACCACGGCACGGTCGCCGCCCGCCTGGACGCGATCCGCGTGGAGGGTCTGCGCCCCATGGCCCGCCACCATGTCCACCTCTCCCCCGACCGAGAAACCGCGGCCCGCGTCGGCGCACGACGGGGCCGCCCGGTGGTCCTGAGCGTGGACGCCGGCGCGATGCACCGGGCCGGCCATGTCTTCCACGTCAGCGCCAACGGCGTCTGGCTGACCGACGCGGTCCCTCCGGAGTTCCTCCGCTTCCCTGGCTGAGGTGCGCTGAGAGTTCCCGGTCTGAGGTGCGCTGAGAGCCGCACCTGTTCCGCGCTGGAGCCGACCGGGACAGCGGGGAGCGGGAGTCGCCCCGGCCACGGGTGAATCGTGACGGTCGTAGGCTCGTGGGCATGACCTTGCGCCTGAGCACCGTGATCCTGCCCGTCCACCGCTGGCACGAGGGCGGCCGCGACCGCTGGGTGCGCGCCGAGGAGCTGGGCTTCCACGCCGCGTACACCTACGACCACCTGTCCTGGCGGACCTTCCGCGACGGCCCGTGGTTCGGCGCCCTGCCGACGCTGACAGCCGCCGCGACCGCCACGGAACGCCTGCGCCTGGGGACGTTGGTCACGTCACCGAACTTCCGTCATCCCGTGCCGCTCGCCAAGGAGCTCATCTCCCTCGACGACATCTCGGGCGGCCGCGTCACCCTCGGCATCGGGGCCGGCAGCAACGGCTTCGACGCCACCACCCTCGGCCAGGAGGCATGGAGCCCGCGCGAGCGGGCGGATCGGTTCGGGGAGTTCCTGCCCCTCCTCGACCGTCTGCTCACCGAGGACGCGGTCACCCAGCACGGCACCCACTACTCCGCCGTGGAGGCCCGCAACATCCCCGGCTGTCGCCAGCGCCCCCGGCTGCCCTTGGCGGTCGCCGCGACCGGGCCTCGCGGGCTGAAGCTCGCCGCGCGGTACGGGCAGGCGTGGGTGACGACCGGCGACCCGAAGCTCTTCGAGGACGGGACACCGCAGCAGTCGGTGGAAGCCCTGCGCGGCCAGATGGAGAAGCTCGGCAAGGCCTGCGCCGAGACCGGCCGGGACGTGGCCCAGCTCGACAAGATCATGCTCACCGGTTTCACCCCGGACCGCGGGCGCCCCCTGGAGTCGCTGGAGGCCTTCGTCGACTTCGCCGGCCGCCACCGGGAGCTGGGCTTCACCGAGATCGTGATCCACTGGCCGATCCCGGACTCCGACTTCACCGCCGACCAGGCGGTCTTCGAGCGGATCGCGACGGAGGCCGTGGCCCGGCTCGGCTGACCACACGCACGGGAGGTCACCGTTCCGCACTCAGATGTGCGCCCTCTCGCACGACCGTGCATCTTGTACGGAAGAATGGATCGGTGACCTCACCTCACCTCGCGCGCCCCGCCGCCCCAGCCCCCCGGCTGATCGCCACCGACCTCGACGGCACCCTGCTGCGCGACGACAAATCCGTCTCGGAGCGTACGGTCGCCGCGCTCGCCGCCGCGGAGCGGGCGGGTGTCGAGGTCTTCTTCGTCACCGGCCGCCCGGCCCGCTGGATGGACGTGGTCAGCGACCACGTCCACGGCCACGGCCTGGCGATCTGCGCCAACGGCGCGGCGGTCGTCGATCTGCACGCCGGTGGCACGTTCCTCGAGGTGCGGCCGCTGGACCGGTCGGTCGCCCTGGAGGTGGTACGGACCCTGCGCGACGCGGCCCCCGGCGCCTCCTTCGCGGTGGAGCTCACCACCGGCATCCACTACGAGCCGGAGTACCCGCCCTTCTTCCTCGACCCGGGCGCGACCGTGGCGACCGCGGAGAAGTTGCTGTTCGAGGAGGAGCCGGGCGCGGCCGCCCCTGTACTGAAGCTGCTCGCGCAGCACTCGGAGCTCGATCCGGACGGCTTCCTGACCGTGGCCCGGGCGGCCGCCGGCGACCTGGCCTCGTTCACCCGGTCCAGCCCGACCGCCCTGCTGGAGATCAGCGGGCTCGGCGTCTCCAAGGCCTCCACCCTGGCCCTGTGCTGCGCCGAGCGGGGCATCTCGGCGGACGAGGTCGTCGCCTTCGGCGACATGCCCAACGACATCGAGATGCTCAGCTGGGCGGGCCGCTCGTACGCGATGGGCAACGCCCACCCGGACGTGATCGCCGCCGCCTCCGGCCGTACCGTCGCCAACAACGACGACGGAGTGGCCGTGATCATCGAACGCATCCTCGCGGGCACCCTCGACGACTGACACGTCCGCGCCGGTCACGGACGCCGGCAGGCGGGGCCCGCCTCGGCCGCGGGGCGGTGAGGAGACCCGGGAAGGTGGGGTCCGCCTCGGCCGCGGGCCCGCTACAACGGGGCCTCCCACACCACCGTCGTACCGCCGCCGTTCTCGCCGAGGCCCGGTCCGCTCCAGCTCGATCCGCCCAGCGATTCGGCGCGCCGCGCCAGGTTGCGCAGACCGCTGCGCCGCCCGCCCTCGGGGATGCCGACGCCGTCGTCGGCGACCGAGAGCCGCACCCCGGCGCTGCCGTCGGGCAGCTCGGCGTCCGCGTCGACGACGACCTCGATGCGGGTTGCCTCCGCGTGCCGGAAGGCGTTGGAAAGCGCCTCTCGGAGGGCGGCGATGAGGTTCTTGCCGGTGGGGTCGCCGACGGCGGAGTCGACCGGGCCGAGAAAGCGGTGCGCGGGCTTGAAGCCGAGCGGCACGGCGGCCATGTTGATCTCCCTCAGTACACGGGTCCGCAGACTCGAAGGAGCCTCGGCCGGGCCCTGCTGGAGCGCGAAGATGGCCGTACGGATCTCCTGGATCGTCACATCCAGTTCGTCCACGGCCTTGCCGACACCCTCCCGCACGGCGGGCACGACCGACCTGCGCTGCGCGCTCTCCAGCATCATCCCGGTGGCGAACAGCCGCTGGATGACGAGGTCGTGCAGATCACGGGCGATCCGGTCACGGTCCTCGTACACGGCGAGCCGCTCCCGGTCGCGCTGCGCGTCGGCCATCATCAGGGCCAGCGCCGCCTGGGAGGCGAACTGCGTGGCCAGCGTCCGCTCGGCCTCGGTGAAGGGCAGGGCGCCCCGCGCGCGGGGGGTCGCGAGAGCGCCGAGCACCCTGCCTCCGCTGTGCAGCGGCAGCAGCATGCCGGGTCCGTACTCGGCCGCCACCCGGCTGAGCATGCGGGGATCGGTCGAGACGTCGTCCACGAACACCGCCTCGCCGTCGAGAAGACGCTCCACCACCGCGCTCTCCGGCGGGATCACCACGCCCAGGGACTCGCTGGGCGTGGCGGAGGACACGGCGACGATCTCCAGGCCGCCCTCCTCGGCGGGCAGCAGCACGATCCCGGCCGCGGCGCCGGCGAGCCGGCGGGCCTGTTCGGCCACGACCGTCAGTGCGTCGTCGGCGTCGCCGCCGGAGAGCAGGGCGGTGGTGACGGCGACCGAGCCGTCGATCCAGCGCTCCCGCTGCCGGGCGGCCTCGTACAGGCGGGCGTTGCCGATCGCGATCCCGGCCTCGGTGGCGAGGACCCGGACCATGTGGACGTCGTGGTCGTCGAACTCGCCCCCGCCGTTCTTCTCGGCGAGATAGAGGTTGCCGAAGTTCTCGCCCTGGACGCGGAGGGGAACCCCGAGGAAGCTCCTCATCGGCGGGTGGCCCGGTGGGAAGCCGGCCGAGCGGGCGTCGGAGGACAGATCGGTGAGCCGGATGGTCCCGGAGCTCCGGATCAGCGCCCCGAGGAGCCCGGTCCGGCCGTCGGGGAGCCGCCCGATCCGGCGGGCCACGTCCTCGCCGACGCCGTGGGTGAGGAAGTCGGAGAGGCCCTCTCCCTCCTCGTCGACGACCCCGATGGCCGCGTAGCGCGCGTCGGCGAGTTCGGCGGCGGTCTGGCAGATGCGGTCGAGGGTCGAGTGCAGTTCGAGGCCCGTGCCGACCGAGCGCATGGCCTCCAGGAGCTGCGGCACCCGGGCGGTGAGCTCCGTGGACAGGCCCTGCAGGCCGCGGGTGGCCCGGGTCGCGGCTTCGAGGGGGCCGGCTTCCTGTGGCTCCGGGCCATCGGGCACGGCGGCGGTCATGACCTTGAGCCTAGTAAGTCCTCATTGGCGAGGAAAGTCGGCTGCTCGGACGTAACGGTCGCCGGTCTGTCGCTCGGACGTGCGCTCTCCGGCGGCGAGCGACAGGTCGCTCGCCCGTTCCCGCTCCAGCATCCGGCGCAGAGGACCGTCGATCCCGGTCAGCTCCGCGTACGGACCGCGCTGCACGGTCCGGCCCTCGTCCAGGACCACCACCTCGTCCACGGCGTCCAGACCGCGCAGCCGGTGGGTGATCAGAACGGTGGTACGGCCCTCGGTGGCCCGCAGCAGATCGTCGGTGAGCGCGTCCGCCGTGGCGAGGTCGAGGTGCTCGGCCGGCTCGTCGAGGACGAGGACGGGGAAGTCGGCGAGGAGTGCCCGGGCCAGCGCGAGGCGCTGCCGCTGACCGCCGGAGAGCTTCGATCCGTGTTCGCCCACCATGGTGTCGAGGCCGTCGGGCAGCCCGCTCACCCAGTCGAGGAGCCGGGCCCGGCCGAGAGCGGCGCGCAGGTCGTCGTCGCTCGCGTCGGTACGGGCCAGGCGCAGGTTCTCGCGCAGGGAGCTGTCGAAGGTGTGCGCGTCCTGGGCGCAGAGCCCGACGAAGCGGCGGACGTCGTCGCCGTCGAGCGCCGCCGCGTCCACCCCGCCGAGGCGGTAGGTTCCCGCGCCGGCGTCGAGGAAGCGCAGCAGCACCTGGGCGAGAGTGGTCTTCCCCGACCCGGAGGTGCCGACGACGGCGACCCGCCTGCCGGCCTCCAGGGTGAGCGCGAAACCGGAGAGCGCGTCCCGCTCCTGCCCGGCGTGCCGGGCGGAGAGACCGGCGACCTCCAGCGGGAAGGGGCTCCGCGGCGGCGCGGCGGGGTGCTCCGGCTCGTGTACGGGGAGGGGCGCGTCGAGCACCTCGTACACCCGCTCGGCGCTCCGCTTGACGCGCTGGCGGTACTGGACGGCCAGCGGGAGGCCGATGACGGCTTCGAACGCGGCGAGCGGGGTGAGGACGACGACCGCGAGGTTCACGCCGTCCAGGCGACCGTCGCGAACGGCCTGGACACCGACGAGCGCGGCGGCGGCGACCGTCAGACCGCAGGCGAGCGCGGACAGACCGGCGCCGAGCGCCGTCGCGGCTGCCTGCCGGGAAGCGATGGCGGTGAGGGTGCGGTCGGCGGCCCTGGCCTTGTCGAGGCGGTGGCGCAGCGCACCGGCGACCGTCAGTTCCGCGCAGCCCCGCAGGAGGTCGACGACCGTGGTGGCCAGGGCTCCGCGTGCGGGGGCGAGCTGCCGCTCGGCCCGGCGGGCGAGGACACCGCTCAGCGCGGGGACCGCAACGCCCGCGGCCAGCAGGCCGGCGGCAAGGACCGCCCCGGCCTCCGGCAGGAGCCAGGTGGTGAACCCGACGGAACCGGCGCCCACGATGAGCGCGGCGCCGACGGGGAGCAGCCAGCGCAGCCAGTAGTCCTGAAGGGTGTCGACGTCCTGGACGAGCCGGGAGAGGAGGTCGCCGCGCCGGGTGCGGCGCAGTCCGGCGGGGGCGATGCGCTCCAGGCGCCGGTAGACGGAGACCCGCAGTTCCGCGAGCATCCGCAGCACGGCGTCGTGGGAGACGATGCGCTCGGCGTAACGGAAGACGGCTCGACCGATGCCGAACGCGCGGGTGGCGGTGACGGCCATCATCAGATAGAGCACCGGCGGCTGTTCGGAGGCGCGGGAGATGAGCCATCCGGACACCGCCATCAGGCCGACGGCCGATCCGAGCGCCAGGCTCCCGAGAAGCAGGGCGAGCCCCATCCGTCCCTTGAGCTCCCCGGCCATGGCACGCACGCGCCCGAAGAGACCGCGACCCTTCTGACCGGCGGGGCCGGTGCCGCCACCGCGCCCATCCTGACCGGCGGAACCGCCGCGACCTTCGCGGCCGACCGCCTCGACGCCCTCGGCGATCGCGCCGCCGTCGGCGGACCGGCCGGCCGCCCCCCACACCTCCCCAGCGAGATCGGCACCGTCGACGCGAGCCGGCCCCGCGGCTGTCGCCATCTGCGGGGTCAGCTCCACCACACGGTCGGCGACCGCGAGCAGCGCCGGACGGTGGACGACCAGGAGCACCGTGCGGCCCACCGCGAGGCGGTGCACCGCGTCGACGACGGCCGCTTCCGTCTCACCGTCGAGCGCGGCCGTCGGCTCGTCCAGGAGCAGCACGGGCCGGTCGGCCAGAAACGCCCGGGCGAGGGCGAGGCGTTGACGCTGCCCCGCCGAGAGCCCCGCTCCGTCCTCGCCCAGGACCGTCTCCACGCCGTCCGGGAGTCCGTCGACGAAACCGTCCGCACCGGCGTCCCGCAGGGCCTGTCGAACCGCCGCGTCGGAGGCGTCCGGCCGGGCCAGGCGGACGTTCTCCGCGATCGTGCCCGCGAAGAGATACGGCCGCTGCGGCACCCAGGCGATCCGAGACCGCCACTCCGCCAGGTCCAGCGATCCGAGCTCACGGCCACCGACCCGTACCGTGCCGCCTTGCTCGGGCACGGCGAACCCCAGCACCACATCGAGCAGTGTCGACTTGCCGACGCCGCTCGGGCCCACCAGCGCCACCGTCTCGCCGGGCTCCACCACCAGCGAGGCCGCGTCGAGCGACGGCTCGGTACGCCCCGCATGACGGACGGTCACCTTCTCCAGCACAAGGCGCGGGGACGACGGGGGCACCGACGCGGCGCCGCCCTGCCGCACCGGCGTCTCCAGTACGTCGAAGATCTCCTCCGCGGCGGCGAGCCCCTCCGCCGCCGCGTGGTACTGCGCCCCGACCTGCCGGATCGGCAGATACGCCTCGGGCGCCAGGATGAGGATGACCAGACCCGTGTAGAGGTCCAGATCGCCGTGGACCAGCCGCATGCCGATACCGACCGCGACCAGCGCCACCGAGAGGGTCGACAGCAGTTCCAGGGCGAAGGACGACAGAAACGCGATCCGCAGGGTCTTCATCGTGGCCCGCCGGTACTCGGACGTGATGGCGCGGATCGATTCGGCCTGGACCTTCGCCCGCCCGAAGACCTTGAGCGTCGGGAGCCCGGCCACCACATCGAGGAAGTGCCCCGAGAGCCGTGACAGCAGCTTCCACTGCCGGTCCATCCGGGCCTGGGTGTACCAGCCGATGAGGATCATGAAGAGGGGGATGAGGGGCAGGGTGACGACGATGACCGCCGCCGAGACCCAGTCCTCGGTGACGATTCTCGCCAGGACCGCCACCGGGACCACGACCGCGAGCCCCAGCTGCGGCAGGTACCGCGAGAAGTAGTCGTCGAGCGCGTCCACTCCCCGGGTCGCCAGCGCGACCAGCGAGCCGGCCTTCTGGCCGCTGAGCCACCCCGGTCCCAGCACTGCCGCCTGCTGGAGCAGCCGCCCGCGCAGCTCCGACTTGACCGCCGCCCCGGCCCGATGGGCGGCCAGCTCGGTCAGCCAGGAGACCAGCGCCCGTCCGCCCGCGACCCCGGCGAGGAGCAGCAGCGGGGTGCTCAGCGCGGTGCCCGACAGCCCCTTCTGGAAGGCTCCCACCACCACCTCGGCGATGAGCATCGCCTGGGCGACGACCAGCGCCGCCCCGGCCAGGCCGAGAACCACCACCGCCGCGAGGAAGAGACGGGTGGCTTGGGCGTACCGGAGCAGACGCGGATCGATCGGTTTCACGTGAAACATCCCCTACTCATGCACTGCACTCCTGTACGGCGGCGCTCATGGACGGTTCGATGGGCGGTTCTAGTGGGCGGCGTCGGCGATGTGCTGCGTGCCGATCCGCTTGCGGAACACCCAGTAGGTCCAGCCCTGGTACAGCAGCACCAGCGGGGTCGCGATCGCCGCACACCAGGTCATGATCTTGAGCGTGTACGGGCTCGACGACGCGTTCGTGACGGTGAGGCTCCACGCCGGGTCGAGCGAAGAAGGCATGACGTTCGGGAAGAGCGTCAGGAACAGCATCGCGAACGTCGCCGCGATGGTGACGCCCGACAGCGCGAACGACCAGCCCTCACGCCCCGCCTTGATGGCGCCGATCGCACCGACCAGCGCCGCCACGGTCACGGCCATGGCGACCAGGCTCCCGGTGTCGCCCCGGTCGGCCTGCGTCCAGAGCAGGAATCCGAGCGAGAGTACGGCGGTGGCGAGCCCCAGCTTCAAGGCGAGCGCCCGCGCCCGTACCCGGATGTCCCCGACCGTCTTGAGCGCGGCGAAGACCGCCCCGTGGAAGGTGAAGAGGCCGAGCGTGACCAGGCCGCCGAGGATGGCGTACGGGTTGAGCAGATCGAACAGGGTGCCGACGTACTCCTTGTGCTCGTCGATCTTCACTCCGCGCACGATGTTGCCGAAGGCGACGCCCCACAGCACGGCGGGGATCAGGGAGGTCCAGAAGATGGCCTGTTCCCAGTTGCGCTGCCAGTTCTCCTCGGGCCGCTTCGCCCGGTACTCGAAGGCGACACCGCGCACGATCAGGCAGACCAGGATGATCAGCAGCGGCAGGTAGAAGCCGGAGAAGAGCGTGGCGTACCACTCGGGGAAGGCCGCGAAGGTGGCGCCGGCGGCGGTGAGCAGCCATACCTCGTTGCCGTCCCAGACAGGACCGATCGTGTTGATCAGCACCCGCTTCTCGGAGCGGTCGCGGGCGAGCAGCTTGGTCAGGACTCCGATGCCGAAGTCGAAGCCTTCGAGGAAGAAGTAGCCGATCCAGAGGACGGCGATGAGTACGAACCAGACGTTGTGAAGTTCCATGCCTCGGTCTCCTGAGCCTCAGTACGAGAAGGCCATGGGCCGGTCGGGGTCGCGGTCGTCCCCGCCGATCTTGGTGGGCGGGTTGAGGTCGGCCTCCGTGAGCTCGGGCGGTCCGGCCTTGACGTACTTCACCAGCAGCCTGACCTCGATCACGGCGAGCACGGCGTAGAGGAGGGTGAAGACGACCATCGACGTGAGCACCTCGCCCTGCGAGACGCCGGGGGAGACGGCGTCCCTGGTGCGCAGGACGCCGTACACCACCCAGGGCTGCCGGCCCATCTCGGTGAAGATCCAGCCCCAGGAGTTGGCGATCAGAGGGAAGGCCATGGTCCACAGGGCGACGATCCAGTACCAGTTGGTCAGGCGCGGGCCGAGCGCCTTCCCCTTGAACAGGACGAGGTTCGGCACCTCGTCCTCACCGGTCCGCATGCCCGGCGAGAGCATGAACTTCTTACGGGTCAGCCAGAGACCGATCATGCCGATGGTCAGCGAGGCCATGCCGAAGCCGATCATCCAACGGAAGCCCCAGTAGGTGACCGGAATGTTCGGCCGGTAGTCACCGGGGCCGTACTTCTCCTGCTCGGCCTTGTTGACATCGTTGATGCCGGGGACATGCGAGGTCATGTCGCCGTTGGCGAGGAAGGACAGCAGACCCGGGACCTCGATGGCGACCTTGTTGTGGCCCTTCTCGACATCGCCGTAGGCGAAGATCGAGAAGGGTGCGGGTGCCTCGCCGTCCCAGAGCGCCTCGGCGGCGGCCATCTTCATGGGCTGCTGCTTGAACATGACCTTGGCGAGCAGATCACCGCTGACGGCCGTGCCGAGTCCGGCGATGATCAGCGTGATCAGACCGAGCCGGAGCGAGGTCCGCATCACCGGAACGTGCTTCCTGCGCGCCAGGTGGAAGGCGGCGATACCGACCATGAACCCGCCGCCGACCAGGAAGGCGGCCGTCATGGTGTGGAAGAACTGGGTGAGGGCGGTGTTCTGGGTGAGCACGAGCCAGAAGTCCGTGAGCTCGGCCCGGCCGCGCTCCTCGTTGATGCGGTAGCCGACCGGGTGCTGCATCCAGGAGTTGGCCGCCAGGATGAAGTACGCGGAGAGGATGGTGCCGATCGACACCATCCATATGCAGCCGAGGTGGATCTTCTTGGGCAGCTTGTCCCAGCCGAAGATCCACAGGCCGATGAAGGTCGACTCGAAGAAGAAGGCGATCAGCGCCTCGAAGGCGAGGGGCGCGCCGAAGACGTCACCGACGAAGCGCGAGTAGTCGGACCAGTTCATGCCGAACTGGAACTCCTGGACGATGCCGGTGACCACACCCATGGCGATGTTGATCAGAAACAGCTTGCCCCAGAACTTCGTCGCCCTGAGGTACTTCTCCTTCTCCGTCCGTACCCAGGCGGTCTGGAGACCGGCGGTGAGCGCGGCGAGGGAGATCGTCAGAGGGACGAAGAGAAAGTGGTAGACGGTGGTGATGCCGAACTGCCATCGCGCCAGAGTCTCTGGCGCCAGAGCGAGGTCCACGTCGTCTTCTCCTTACATCGCCGTGGTCACAGGGAGCGGGCGCTCCTCAATCCCACCCATCCCGGGATGAACCCTCACGCTTGTGAAAGCGTTCACATTCACAAGCAATTATGACTCATGCGAAATCCGTACGTAAGACCGGGGGCCCCCTACTCGATGGTCACCCCTTCCCCAGACCTTCAACATATTGTTGAATCGGGGGCATGGACCTTCAGATCCGTATTTCCTGGCCGGCCGGGCACACCACGGCCACTCTCGACGAAACCCCCACGAGCAAAGCGCTCGTGGGGGCTCTTCCGATCTGCTCCACCGCCCGGACCTGGGGGGAGGAAGTGTATTTCGACACACCTGTCTCGGCTGCGGTCGAAGCGGACGCGCGGCAGGTGGTCGAGCCGGGCACCGTCGCCTTCTGGACCGAGGGCGACGCGCTCGCGCTCCCCTACGGCCCCACCCCGATATCCCGGGGCGCCGAGTGCCGGCTCGCCAGCCCGTGCAACCTCCTGGGCGCACTGGACGGCGACCCGAGCGTGCTGGCCACCGTCAGGGACGGCGACCCGATCCGCGTGGAGCTGGTGACGGAGTAGGGGCCCGTCCGCCGGGTCAGGGCCTCCTAGCGGTCCTTCCGGAAGCTCTCCGCCGTCTTCAGGAACAGGTCGTTCGCCTCGCACTCACCGATCGTGACGCGCACGCCCTCACCCGCGAACGGCCGCACCACCACGCCGTGCCGCTCGCACTCCGCCGCGAAGTCCACCGTCCGCTCACCGAGCCGCAGCCAGACGAAGTTCGCCTGGGTGTCCGGCACGGTCCAGCCCTGGGCCACGAGCCCCGCGTGGACCCGCTCGCGCTCGGCCACCAACGAGCCGACTCGTCCGAGCAGTTCGTCCTCCGCACGCAGCGACGCCACCGCCGCGTCCTGCGCCACCTGGCTCACCCCGAAGGGCACCGCCGTCTTGCGCAGCGCCGCCGCCACGGGTTCGTGGGCGATCGCGAAACCCACGCGCAGCCCTGCCAGGCCGTACGCCTTGGAGAACGTCCGCAGCACGGCCACGTTCGGGCGGTCGCGGTAGAGCTCGATGCCGTCCGGGATGTCGGCGTCGCGGACGAACTCCCGGTACGCCTCGTCGAGCACCACCAGGACGTCGGAGGGCACCCGGTCCAGGAAGCGCTCCAGCTCGGCCCGGCGCACGGCCGTGCCCGTGGGGTTGTTCGGGTTGCAGACGAAGATCAGCCGGGTCCGGTCGGTGATCGCCTCCGCCATCGCGTCGAGGTCGTGCACCTCGCCGTCGGTCAGCGGCACCTGCACCGGGGTCGCCCCGCTGATCAGCGTGATGATCGGGTACGCCTCGAAGGACCGCCAGGCGTAGATGACCTCGTCACCCGGGCCGGCCGTCGACTGGATCAGCGACTGGGCGATGCCCACCGAGCCGGTGCCGGTGGCCAGGTGCGAGAGGGGGACGCCGAAGCGGTCGGCGAGCTCCTCCATCAGAGCGGTGCAGGCCATGTCGGGGTAGCGGTTGAAGTTCGCGGCCGCGGCCAGCGCGCTCTCCATCACTCCGGGCAGCGGCGGATACGGGTTCTCGTTGGAGGACAGCTTGAAGGCGACCGGGCCACCCGCGGCGGCCGGCTTGCCCGGCTTGTAGGTGGGAATGCCGTCCAGTACGGCGCGCAGCTTCGGGCCGCCCGCGCTCGTCCCGCCGGCTCCGCCGGCCGCCTCGCCGGCCGCGCCGGTCTCGCTCACTGCGCTCACTGTGGTCCTCCTCGACCGTACGTACCACCAATGCTCCTCACCTTATGAGGATTCGCCTCCGCTGCGAATGGGCTGTGGACAACGAACGCCGACGACTGTGGAAAACGGAACAGAGCGCGGGGACGGGTGGCGTGCGCCGGTGGCGTGCGCCGTGGCGCGCGTCCCCCGTAGAGGTGAGTTGAGACCTCTTCGAGACATGACCCCCTTGGCAGGCCCATGCGCGTCGACAACCATGGATCAAACCAGAGCACCCCTAAGTGCCTTGGTTTGCAAGGTGGTTACTGCTTATTGATCATGCAGAAACGTGCCTGTCAACGAGTGCATATGCGACCGGCCCAACCACCGGACCTCGCCCTACTATCGGCTCGCCATGACAGCAGCAGGGAAGCACCAGGTGAGCCGGGCACAGACCCGGGGAAGCCGGCAGGGCAGAGCGGGCATCCGGGATGTGGCCGCCGCCGCCGGGGTCTCCATCACGACTGTCTCCGACGCACTCAATGGAAAGGGCCGGCTCCCGGACGCCACCCGCCGCCACGTTCGCGAGGTCGCAGACCGGCTGGGCTACCGCCCGTCCGCGGCTGCTCGCACCCTCCGTACCGGCAAGTCGGGCCTCATCGGTCTGACCGTGACGACGTACGGGGATGAACCTTTCACCTTCACCGAATTCGCCTACTTCGCGGAGATGGCCAGAGCCGCCACCTCGGCCGCGCTCGCTCGCGGCTATGCCCTGGTCATCCTGCCCGCCACCTCCCGCCACGACGTCTGGTCGAACGTCGCCCTCGACGGGACCATCGTCATCGACCCCTCCGACCACGACCCGGTCGTCGCCGAGCTCGTCCGCCAGGGCCTCCCGGTCGTCTCCGACGGGCGCCCCGCCGGCACCCTCCCGGTCACCGCCTGGGTCGACAACGACCACGAAGCCGCCGTCCTCGAACTCCTCGACCACCTCGCCGCCGCCGGCGCCCGTCGGATCGGCCTGCTCACCGGCACCAGCACCGACACCTACACCCGTCTGTCCACCACCGCGTACCTCGACTGGTGCCAGCGGGTCGGACAGGACCCCGTCTACGAGGCCTACCCGGCGCACGATCCGTGCGCGGGCGCTGTCGCGGCCGACCGGCTGCTCGCCCGCCCCGATCGGCCCGACGCCGTGTACGGACTCTTCGATCCCAACGGGACCGACCTGCTGGCGGCCGCCCGCCGCTACGGACTGCGCGTACCGGACGACCTCCTGCTGGTCTGCTGCAGCGAGTCGACCGTCTACGCCAACACCGACCCGCCCGTCACGACGCTCTCGCTCAAGCCACGCCGGATCGGCACGGCCGTCGTCCAGCTCCTCATCGACGCCATCGAGGGGACCGAGACCGACCGACCGGTCGAACAGGTCATACCCACCGAACTCATCGTCCGTACGTCCTCCCAGAGGCGTCCACCGCGGACGACCGTCAGTCCGCCCCGCTCCCCCTCGACCGACTGAGAGAATCTGTACCTGCCGTGGTTCGGCCCAAACCATGGGTCGACCCGGCTCTCACCCTGGCCTGGACCTTCTCAATTCGGGCGAAACAACCGGTGAACCCGGAGTGGACCCGGATTCACCACCCCTGGTGCGTCACACAGGAGGACCCTCATTCCTATGATGGGCGCACGACACCGCGGACCACCCCGACCAGGCCGGTCCGCGATGTGCAGGGCATCGCGACGGTGGTGGAGGGGTCGATGACTCAGGGGGCCGGGCAGGAACCCGTGGTGCGCACGGCGACATTGCGGGACTTCCGCGTACCGCCGTACGCCCGGGTGCCCGTGCAGGGCCACGCCGTCGAACCGCCCACCGGAGCCCCGGGCTTCCCGGGAGCCGCCGAAGCCACCGCACCGAACGGCTCCCCCGCCGCACCCGGAGAACCCGGCGCACCGGGCTCCCCCACCGCACCCGCCGCACCGACCGGCTCCCCCGCCGCACCCGGCGTCCCTGGCGTACCGCCCGACCCGACGCTCCACCTCGGCCATGCCCTGGTGGGCCGGCCCCAGGGCGGCCAGGAGGGGTCCGGCTCCTCGATCGTCGCCGTCGCCACCGGCCACCCCGGCAACGCCTTCCCGGAGGACGACCTCCCCGAGGGCTACACCCCCACCGAGCGCGACCTCCCGATCATCAACCGCGGCGACACCGTCCAGGTCCGGGTCGACCAGGACCCTGTCCCCGCGCCGGCCCCGGCGGTGGGCGAGGGCCCCGGCCCCCTCTACGTCGTCGGCGACGTCCACGGCTATCTCGACGAACTCCTCGACGCCCTGCGCGAGCAGGGCCTCATCGACGAGAACGGCGCCTGGGCCGCCGGAAACGCCCGCCTGTGGTTCCTGGGCGACTTCACCGACCGCGGCCCCGACGGCATCGGCGTCATCGACCTCGTCATGCGCCTCTCGGCGGAGGCCGCCGCCGCCGGCGGCTACTGCAAGGCCCTGATGGGCAATCACGAGCTGCTGCTGATCGGCGCCAAACGGTTCGCCGACACCCCCGTGAACTCCGGCGCCGGCACCGCCACGTTCCAGGCCGCCTGGCTGCTCAACGGCGGCCAGAAGTACGACATGGACCGGCTCCAGGACGTCCATCTCCAGTGGATGTCCCGACTGGACGCCGTGGTGGAGGAGGACGGGCACCTCCTCATGCACTCCGACACCACCGCGTACCTCGAGTACGGCAGCACCATCGAGGACGTCAACGAAACGGTCCACGAGATCATCAACCGGAACGACGCCGACGAGGTCTGGGACCTGTTCCGGAAGTTCACCAAGCGCTTCGCCTTCCGTGACGACACCGGCCCCCAGGCGGTCCGGGAGCTGCTCGGCACCTACGGCGGCCGCCGTGTCGTGCACGGTCACAGCCCCATCCCGTACCTCCTCGGCCAGGTCGGCACGGAGGACGGCGACGGCCCGTCGGAGCCGGTCGTCGACGGCCCGCACGTGTACGCCGACGGTCTGGCGATCGCCATGGACGGCGGTGTGACCATGGCCGGAAAGCTCCTGGTGGTCCAACTCCCCCTGGGCGGCTGAGGCATAACCCTGCGCATCCGGGAAGGGCGATTTCGGGAAACCCCCTGTCACCCTGTCCCGTAACCGCAATACCATCGGCTCATCCGTAGCAGGCTCTCCTCCGTTTCCGCCCAACTGCCCGTGAACCGCGGGTGGCCCGGCCCTACGGAGCATCGGGGGATGCACATGAACGTGGCTCCGCACCTGCTGACCGAGGACCGCGCCGAGTACGAGCGCATCCTCGACGACGCACTGCGTAACGCGCACACACGTCCGGAACTCGCCGAGGTCGGGAAACGGCTCACGGCCGAACAGCTGCGCACGATGGCGCTGAACGCGACGGCGCTGATCACCACCGCGGCGGCGACCGAGTACGACCACTACGTGAAGATCCGCGAAGAGGGACGCTCACCGAGCGGTACGAGCGTCATGGGCGCCGTCCTCGGGGCGGACGGCGACGGCGCGAGCGGTGGCCCCGGCGCCGGTGTCGTCGCGATCGTCACGGTCCTCGCGCCCGTGCTCGCCGGCACGGCCGCGGTGATCTTCCTGCTGGTCGGAGCCGTACTGAAGACACTGGCCCCGACACTGGTGTTCGCCGAGACCCTGTGGACGGCGGGCTGGTTCTTCGGGGCCGTCGCGGCGGCCGGGCTGCTCTGCGCGGCCGCCGGACTCC
The DNA here is from genome assembly GCF_053591435.1 of Streptomyces sp. NPDC003027. Classification (NCBI taxonomy): domain Bacteria; kingdom Bacillati; phylum Actinomycetota; class Actinomycetes; order Kitasatosporales; family Streptomycetaceae; genus Streptomyces; species Streptomyces sp. NPDC003027. Next base: position 32,098 of record NZ_JBSFTU010000010.1, on the reverse strand, counting down.
TCATCACCGCGCTGCGCAACACCGCCACGGAGGTCGCCGCGGCGGGAACCGCCCCCGGAGCGGACGACGAGCTGTCCCGGGCCAGGGAGGCCTGGCGCCGAGCGCTGCTGGAACAGGGAATCGTGCCGTTCCTGCGCGACGCGCTGGCCGATCCCGGCGTGCCCCGGCCGGCCTCGCCACCGCGCCCCCTGCCGACCTCCCGCATACCGAAGATCGGCTACAGCGGCCCGCAGTTCTCCAGCCCCGGCGAGGGCGCGTCGGGCACCCGTCCGACGTTCAGCAGCCCGGACTTCAGCAGCCCCGACTTCGGCCCGCCGGAGAACCGCCCGGAGTGAACCGCCGGAGAACCAGCCGCGCCCGTGCGGCCGTCGCCCCCGGAAGGACGGCCCCTCTGACCGAACGCTGGAGGAACGGCGGGGGAGCGGGCGCCGGGACGGACGGACCGGGCGGACCCGCGACTCCCCCGGAGCCGCGGGTCCGCCCGATGTTCTTCGGGTCAGTCCGGTGTTCTTCGGGTCAGTCCGCCAACGGGAGGTAGACCCGGTTGCCGGAGGCGGCGAACTCCTTGGACTTCTCCTCCATACCGGCCTGGATCTCGTCCGACCCGAGGTCGCCGCCGTGCTCGCGCCGGATGTCCTGCGAGATCTTCATCGAGCAGAACTTCGGACCGCACATCGAGCAGAAGTGCGCGGTCTTGGCCGGCTCGGCGGGCAGCGTCTCGTCATGGAACTCACGCGCCGTATCCGGGTCGAGGGCCAGGTTGAACTGGTCCTCCCAGCGGAACTCGAACCGCGCGTCCGACAGCGCGTCGTCCCACTCCTGCGCCCCCGGGTGCCCCTTGGCCAGGTCGGCCGCGTGCGCCGCGATCTTGTACGTGATGACGCCGGTCTTCACGTCGTCGCGGTTGGGCAGGCCCAGGTGCTCCTTGGGCGTGACGTAGCAGAGCATCGCCGTGCCCCACCAGGCGATCATCGCGGCGCCGATGCCCGACGTGATGTGGTCGTAGGCGGGAGCGACGTCGGTGGTGAGCGGGCCGAGGGTGTAGAACGGCGCCTCCTCGCAGATCTCCTGCTGGAGGTCGATGTTCTCCTTGATCTTGTGCATCGGGACATGGCCCGGGCCCTCGATCATCGTCTGCACGTTGTGGCGCTTGGCGATCGTGTTGAGCTCGCCGAGCGTCCGCAGCTCCGCGAACTGCGCGTCGTCGTTGGCGTCCGCGATCGAGCCGGGGCGCAGGCCGTCGCCCAGCGAGTACGTGACGTCGTACGTCGCCAGGATCTCGCAGAGCTCCTCGAAGTTCGTGTAGAGGAAGTTCTCCTTGTGGTGCGCCAGGCACCAGGCGGCCATGATCGAACCGCCACGCGAGACGATGCCGGTCTTGCGGCGAGCGGTCAGCGGCACGTACGGCAGCAGTACGCCGGCGTGGACGGTCATGTAGTCGACGCCCTGTTCGGCCTGCTCGATGACCGTGTCCTTGTAGATCTCCCAGGTCAGCTCCTCGGCCTTGCCGTCGACCTTCTCCAGGGCCTGGTAGAGCGGCACGGTGCCGATCGGCACGGGGGAGTTGCGCAGCACCCACTCGCGGGTGGTGTGGATGTTGCGGCCGGTGGACAGGTCCATGACCGTGTCCGCGCCCCACTTGGTCGCCCACGTCATCTTCTCCACCTCCTCCTCGATGGAGGAGGTGACGGCGGAGTTGCCGATGTTGGCGTTGACCTTCACCAGGAACCGCTTGCCGATGATCATCGGCTCGATCTCCGGATGGTTGACGTTCGCCGGGAGCACCGCGCGACCCGCGGCGATCTCCTCCCGTACGACCTCGGGGGAGACGTTCTCCCGGATGGCGACGTACTCCATCTCCGGGGTGATCTCACCCCGGCGGGCGTACGCGAGCTGGGTCACCGCCTGCCCGCCGCGGCCCCGGCGGGGCTGGCGCGGGCGGCCGGGGAAGACGGCGTCGAGGTTCTTGAGCCCCCCGCGCGGCGAGGTGTGCTTGATCCCGTCGTCCTCGGGGCGGACCGGGCGGCCCGCGTACTCCTCGGTGTCGCCGCGGCTGATGATCCAGTTCTCGCGCAGCGGCGGGAGGCCCCGCCGTACGTCGGTGTCGATGGTGGGGTCGGTGTACGGACCGGACGTGTCGTACAGCGTCACGTCCTTGCCGTTGGTGAGGTGCACCTGACGGACCGGCACGCGGAGGTCGGGGCGGGAGCCCTCGATGTACCCCTTGTGCCAGCCCGGCGTGCGCTCGGCCTGGCCGTCCTGGCTGGTGGCAGGCGTGCGTGCATCCTGAATGGTCATGAGACCGATCTCCCTACGCCGGCATTACCCGGTAACAGGTTCGGCGGTCGGCGCAGCCTCTTCCCGTACGTGCGTCAGTACGCGCGCGTACGGTGATCAGCGCCCTCTCAGCCCGGTGCTCCGAGCTCCCGCGTGTGCAAAGGTGCCACCACGCTAGCGTCAACCCGGGCGTGCTGAACAGTGGGCCCCCGCCGTTCTTGCGATGATCGGTCGGTGACTTCCTCGCAGCAGACCCCCGAACCGTACGGCGAAGGCAGTGGCGACGGGCACGGTGACGGCCATGGCGGCCATATGGCGCACGGCCATACGCACAGCCATGGGCCGGCCGCGCCCGTCTCCCTGCATCTGCGCAAGGTCATCGCCGCGGTCCTCATCCCGTTCGCCACCGCCGTTCTGGTCGGGCTCGCGGTCCTGTGGCCCGGCGGCGCCCCGGCGCACGAGCGCACCGGCGTCGGCTTCGACCGGCAGACCGAGCAGGGCAAGGTCGTCTCGGTCGAGTACGTCGACTGCAAGGACGTGAACGCCGCTCAGGTGCCGCCGACCGGTGACACGACCACGCCTCAGGGGCGGGAGGCGGTCAACGCCCAGCAGGGGCAGTGCGCGAAGGCGACGATCGAGGTCACCACGGGCGGCGACAAGGGCCGCACCTTCGTCGAGATCGTGCAGCCGGACGCTCCGCGGCAGCTGAGCGAGGGGCAGGGTGTGGTGGTGGCGTACGCCCCCGACGCCCCGCGTGACCTCCAGTATTCGGTGACCGATGTGAACCGCAAGCTCCCGATGGTGCTGCTCGCCGGGATCTTCGCGCTCGCGGTCGTGCTCGTCGGCCGGTTGCGCGGGCTGATGGCCCTGATCGCGCTCTCCGTGAGCTTCCTGGTGCTGACCTTCTTCATCCTGCCGGCGATTCTGCAGGGATCGAATCCGCTGGTCGTGGCGGTGGTCGGCTCGAGCGCGATCATGCTGATCGCGCTCTACATGTGCCACGGCCTGTCAGCCCGTACCTCGGTCGCGGTGCTCGGCACCCTGATCTCGCTGCTGCTGATCGGACTGCTGGGCTCGCTCTTCATCGGCTGGGCCTCGCTCACGGGCAACACGGACGACAACACCGGCCTGATCCACGGCCTCTATCCGGACATCGACATGTCCGGTCTGCTGCTCGCGGGCGTCATCATCGGTTCGCTCGGCGTGCTCGACGATGTGACGGTGACCCAGACCTCGGCGGTGTGGGAGCTGCACCAGGCGGATCCGCGGATGGGGCCGCGCGCGCTCTACCGGGCCGGAATCCGGATCGGGCGCGACCACATCGCCTCGGTGGTGAACACCCTGGTGCTCGCGTACGCGGGTGCGGCCCTGCCCCTGCTGCTGCTCTTCTCCATCGCTCAGAGCAGCGTGGGGACAGTGGCCAACAGTGAGCTGGTCGCGGAGGAGATCGTCCGGACGCTGGTGGGGTCGATCGGCCTCGTCGCCTCGGTGCCGGTCACCACCGCCCTCGCGGCGCTGGTGGTCTCCGCCGACCGGCCGGGGCCCTCGGCGAGCCGACCGGCCAAGGGTGGACGGCGCCGCCGGGCGAAGTGACCGGACGGCCGCCTGGTCAGCCGGTGTTCCACTCCGCTCAGCCGGCGTTCTCCTCCGCCAGGATCCGGCCGAGCGCTGCCTCCAGGTTGTCTTCGAAGTCGCCGAATGTCCATTCCTGACCGAGAGGAACCATTTTGTCCGTTCGGTCGAGGAAGGCGACCAGCGGCGGAGCGCTGACCCGGAACAGGGCGCGATCACTGCCCACCTGGAGGCGGATCGAGACGTCCGAGAGCGCCTCGGTGCCGGTCGGTGCGATGTGCACATCGCCGTCCCCGCTCGGCCCGTTGATCCCGTCGAGCAACAGCTCCCGCCCGAAGGCCCAGGTCACGGGCGCGTCCCCGGGGAGATGGAAGGTCATCCGCACCGCGTAGGGATCCGGGGTCTCGTAGCGCAGTTCCACGGGGATTCTGAAGGAGAGCTCCTCGGAGACGAGGAAGCTCATCAGGACTTCGGCCTGAACCGACTCTCGCATCATGTACCCCGCAGTAGATGAAGCAGTTGCGTAACGACAGCTGCTGAAAGCTGTGATCCAAACGGCCGGGAATGATCCCCATGGCCCTCTTGACGCCATCGTGCTGGAAGCGCTAGCAGATCACAAGGAGTGATTTTTCAGATACTGATAGAGAAAGCAAGCGAACTGAAGAGCTTTCCGATCTCACTGCGTAGCCGGTCCACTGCGGGCAGCAACCGTTCCTCCTGGTGGAGAGGGAGGGAAATGGCCATGGCGGCCGCGGTGGAGCCCGCTGTGATGGGGACGGCGGCACACACCGTGCCCAGCGCGTACTCCTGACGCTCCACCAGGGGCTCCATGCGCCCCATGCCGCCCAAACGTTCCAAGAGGGCACGACGGTTACGCACCGTATACGGAGTGATGGCATCCACCGGATGGCGGTCGAGGTGGTCTTGACGCCTCCTCAGATCCAGTTGACTGAGCAGACACTGCCCGATCGCGTGGGCATGACCGGTCTCGCGGAAGTCGGCCCACTCGTCCACAGCGGGGGCTGAGGGGGTGTCGGCCACGGCGACGAGCTCGATCTCACCCTCGCGGTAGATCGCGAAGTAGACGGGGACGCCGATCTCGTCGCGCCAGTGGGCGAGGGAGTCTTCGATCTTGGTGCGACGATTCTGCAGAACTCCGCCACCGGCCAGACGGCCGGCGGCGTCGCCGAAGACGAACACACCCTTCTCGCGGCGGAGATAGCCCTCGTGCGTCAGGGTGCGGAGCAGGTGGTACGCGGTCGGAAGCGGGAGTCCCGCCTCGCGCGCGAGTTGCTTGGCCGGAGCGCCGTCCTCGTGGGAGCCCACGGCTTCCAGAAGTCTCAGCGCCCGCTGCACGGAGCCGATCAGGGTAGGGACAGCCGATTGCGAAGCCGTGGCCAAAGGTCACCCCCAGGCGTTTCGACGGGCGCCCTGCACCCGCCCGCGGGGGCCGCCCCCGCGCGCCCGCCGCGGCCTGGGATCCGTGGGGTCCATGGGTGGACCCGCCCGGGACAGAAAGGAACTCGCTGGTCGAGGTGGGATCAGCGCACTGTTTCCCCGGGGCGGCAGAGCTTTGCCACTCTAATGGCACCCCATGGGCACCCACGCGGTTTCGACCGTCGGGTTCCCTCGCCCGGGCTAATACCCGGAAACCGGTTCATACCAGCGAGTAGTCGGCGTTACCAGTTCTCGCGCGAGGTCGACGACGACATGAACTTCCGCACCACGTAGACGAGCCCGGCCACCAGCGCCACGAAGACCAGCACCTTGAAGAGCAGACCGATCACAAAGGTCGCGACGCTGGTGATCAGCCCGCCGAAGACGAACAGGGCGATGACGGGTATGGCCACCCACTTCACCCACCAGGGCATGCCCGCGAGAATCTCCCGTACCGCCATTGTCCTTACCCCATCTCCGAAGAGTCCGTTCCGCGCGCTCTGCGCCGAACGCTTTCGATGCTAGGGCCGGCGGGGGTGCTCGCGGGGGCCTCGCGGCCCTTGCTCTCCCCTGATCCGCCCCCTAGGGGAGCGCGGCCTCGTCGGGCTTTCGACTCCGGGTCGGCTCAGCTCTCCGGAGGCGAGAAGACCACCATGACCCGCAGATCCTCGGTGATGTGGTGGAACTTGTGGGCCACCCCGGCCGGCACGTAGACCACACTGCCACGGGCCACCTGCGTCGTCTCCGTCCCCACCGTGATCGAGGCCCGGCCGCTGACCACGAAGTACACCTCGTCCTGGCCGTGCGGCTGCTGGGGGTCGAGCGCGCCCGCGTCCAGCGCGTACAGGCCGACCGACATGTTCCGCTCGCGCAGGAACTGGAGGTACGCGCCCTCGTTGGCAGCGCGCTCCGCCTCCAGTTCGTCCAACCGGAATGCCTTCATCATCCGTCCGCCCCTGCACTTGGCCCGATCATGTCTGCCACGATCAGACACATGATGAATTTCGTAGTCAAGACGCTCGCCAACGCGGGCGCCCTGGCGGTGGCCATCTGGCTCCTCCAGAACATCACGCTCACCGGTGACAGCACCGGCAAGAAGGCCTTGACGCTCATCCTCGTCGCCCTGGTTTTCGGGCTGGTGAACTTCTTGGTCAAGCCCGTCGTGAAGCTGCTCACCCTTCCGCTGTTCATCCTCACGCTCGGGCTGATCACCCTGGTGGTCAACGCCCTGATGCTGCTGCTGACGTCCTGGCTGGCCGACCAGCTCGACCTCAGCTTCCATGTCGAGGGATTCTGGACCGCCGTCCTCGGCGGCCTGATCATCTCCGTCGTCTCGTGGGCGCTCAACGTCGTGCTGCCCGACGGCGACTGAGTACGAACGATGACGTACCGCCCGCGGGCGGTGCGCGAGAGTGTGGAGGAACCGGCGGCATGAACACGGACACACGGGACGAAGAACTCGGTGACGGAACGCGGGCGGTCCGGGCCGGGCTGCCCGAACCGGTCAAGTACGAACCGACCCTGCCGGGACCGGTCTTCGCCGCCCACTTCCATCTGCCGGGTGATGCCACCGGCCCCTACACCTACGGCCGGGACGAGAACCCCACCTGGACCCATCTGGAACGCGCCATCGGTGAACTGGAGGCCCCCGGGGAGCCTGGCATAGAGACGCTGGTCTTCGCCTCCGGCATGGCGGCGATCTCCGCCGTCCTCTTCTCCCAGCTCAAGTCCGGCGACGCGGTCGTCGTACCGGACGACGGCTATCAGGCGCTGCCGCTCCTCCACGAGCAGCTGAGGGCGTACGGGATCGAGGTCCGTACCGCGCCGACCGGCGGCGACGCCCAGCTCTCCGTACTGGACGGGGCGCGGCTGCTGTGGATCGAGACGCCCTCCAATCCGGGGCTCGATGTCTGCGACATCCGCCGCCTGGTGCGGGCGGCGCACCAGACGGGAGCGCTGGTCGCCGTCGACAACACCCTGGCCACCCCGCTCGGGCAGCGCCCGCTGGAGCTGGGGGCGGACTTCTCCGTCGCCAGCGACACCAAGGGCATGACCGGGCACGGTGACATCCTGCTGGGCCATGTCAGCTGCCGCGATCCCCGGCGGGCCGCGGAGGTACGACGTTGGCGCAAGGTCGTCGGGGCGATCCCGGGCCCCATGGAGGCCTGGCTCGCCCATCGTTCGCTGGCCACGCTCCAGCTGCGCGCCGACCGGCAGTGTTCCTCGGCCCTCGCCCTCGCGCGGACGCTCCGCACGCGCGGGGAGGTGACCGGGCTGCGCTATCCCGGGCTTCCCGACGACCCGTCGCACGCGGTGGCGGCTTCGCAGATGCGGCGGTTCGGTCCCGTGGTGTCGTTCGTCCTCCCGGACCGGGAGTGGGCCGAGCGGTTCCTCGACGAACTCCGTCTCGTGGACGACGCCACCAGCTTCGGCGGCGTGCGCTCGACCGCGGAGCGGCGCGGCCGGTGGGGCGGCGACGCCGTCCCCGAGGGTTTCATCCGCTTCTCCGTCGGTGCGGAGGATCCCGAGGACCTGATCGCGGATGTGCTCCGCGCCCTCGACCTGGCCGAGCAGGCCGGCTGACACGTCGTCCATGGAACGGGGTGCTCCGAGCCTCCCCCCTCATGGCTCGGAGCACCCCGGATCCACGCGCGGAGATACCGCTTTCCCAAGGCTAGTTGACTCTGCGTCAGTGTCCAATCACGGTAGCGACAGAGGCCTATCGACTTATTTATAGTTGGACGGTCTTGAGGCGCCATCAGCCGACGCCTGAGTCGAACGGCCGCACGGCCGGGAGGGGGCAGGCATGGACTTGGCCCTGCTGCGCACGTTCGTCACCGTGCACCGGGCCGGCTCCTTCACCCGCGCGGCGGCGCTTCTCGGGCTCTCCCAACCGGCCGTCACCAGCCAGATCCGCACCCTGGAGCGGCAGCTGGGCCGCCCCCTCTTCCTCAGACAGGCCCGTGGGGTCACCCCCACCACCATCGGGGACGAGCTCGCCCACCGGGCCGCCCCTCATCTGGACGCCTTGGTGGAGATCGCCGCGAGCGATCTGGACGAGGAGAACGGCGTCCGCACCCTCCATCTCGCCGGGCCCCCGGAGTTCACCTCAGCGCGTGCCCTGCCGGCCCTCACGCCTCTGGTCTCCAAGGGCCTCGCCGTCCGGGCCTCCTTTCTCGGCAGCGCCGAGGAGGTCCTCGACGGGCTCGCCGCCGGCCATCACGATCTGGCCATCGCCACCGCTCGTCCGCGGGGCGGTCTGTTCACCTCCACGCCGCTCTGCGACGAGGAGCACGTCCTGGTCGCCGCACCACGCTGGGCCGCTCGGCTGGGCCCCGAGACGCTGCTGCGCAAGGGAGCGGTGGTCCTGGAGCAGCTGCCGGTGGTGGAGGTGCACGAGTCGTTGCCGTTCGTCTCCCGCTATTGGGCCGCCGTCTTCGAGACCAAGCCGGCGGCCGCCGGCACCGTCATCGCGCCCGACCTGCGGGCCGTCCTGGAGTCCGCGGCCTCCGGCGCCGGGCTGGCGGTGCTGCCCCGGTACCTGTGCGAGGACGCCCTGGAGCAGGGCCGGCTGGTGGCGCTGCTCGATCCACCGGTGCCTCCTCTGCGGACGTACTTCCTGATCGTGCGCACCGGCACCCTCGCGCTGCCCCCGATCGCGCGGGCACACGAGTGCCTCTTGAGAGCTGCCGGCGAGTGGTGAGTTTCAGGACACCTGTGGCGGGCCATTTTCTTCCCATGACCGAACGTCCAGTGGTCAAGCGCACCGCACGCGCCATCCTGCTCGATGGAAACGACCTCATCCTCATCAAGCGCACGAAGCCGGGGATGGACCCCTACTGGCTGACACCCGGGGGCGGGGTCGAACCTTCGGACAGCACCGTCGTCGAGGCCCTCCACCGTGAGGTGCACGAAGAACTCGGCGCCAAGATCACCGATGTGGTCCCCTGCTTCGTCGACACCGTCGAGCACATCGTCGACGGCGGAGTCTCCGGCGTGAAGGTCCAGCACTTCTTCGTCTGCCGACTGGAGTCCATGGACACCTCCCTGCGCCACGGCCCCGAGATCGAGGAGCCGAGCGGCGAGTACGAGATCGTCCGGGTGCCGTTCAGCCGGGTCGGAATCGCCGCAGTCCACCTCGTACCCCTGTCTCTCCGGCATTACCTGGACGGCAACATCGAGGGTGTCCGCGCGATGCACGCGCCTGACCTGGGCTGATCAGGCACCTAGGAGCCGCCGACCGCCGCCAGGTCCTCGAGGGAGTCGTGGCGGATACGCTCGGCGGGAATGCCTGCGCCCTGGAGGGCGTCGACCCCGCTGCGGATCATGCCGAGCGGTCCTGAGAGGTAGGCGTCGTACTCGTCCCAGGGGCCGTATCGGCGCACGGCGTCCGGCAGGCGCCCCTGGTCGTCGGTGACCGGCCGCACGGACAGCCAGGGGAAGGTCTGCTGGAGCCGCATCATCGTGTCGATGTCATAGAGGTCGTGGTCGCTGCGCGCTCCGTAGAACACCTCGACGGGGCGGCGGGTCCCGTGCTCGGCGACGTCCTCCACCAGCGCCTTGATGGGCGCGATCCCGGTCCCTCCGCCCAGGCAGAGCATGCCGTTGTCGGTGGAGTGGTCGACGGTCATGGACCCCGACGGCGGCCCGAGCCGCAGCACGTCACCGGGGCGCGCGCGGTGGACCAGCGCCCGGGACACCCACCCCGCCGGAACCGCCTTGACGTGCAGCGAGAGTAGTCCGTCGCGCCTGGGCGCCGAGGCGAGGGAGTAGTGCCGCCACACGCGCGGCCACCAGGGCGTCTCCAGCGTCGTGTACTGACCGGCGAGGAAGGGGTACGGCTGGTCGGGCCTCAAGGTGATCACCGCGACGTCCGGGGTCCGCAGGTCGTGTGAGACGACCTCGGCGTACCACCAGGCCGGCGCATGCTGCTCGTCCTCGGTCACCGCATCGATCATGACCTGCGAGATCGTGGCGTACGTACGGACCCAGGCGGCTTCCGTCTCCTCGTCCCACGTCGTGGTGGCGTACCGGATGAGCGCCCCGATGAGGGCTTCTCCGACCGCCGGGTAGTGGGAGGGATGAGTGCCGTACTTGCGGTGCCCGCGCCCCAGGTTCTGGAGGTATGCGGTGAGCACCGGGGTGTCGTCCATGTGCTCGGCGGCCGTCAGCAGCGCTCTGAGGAGGCGGTCGCGCTGGGTGTCCATCGCCACGGGGAACATCGGCCGGAGTTCGGGCCGTCGGATGAAGAGCAGCGCGTAGAAGTACGAGGTCACCTTGGAGGCGACAGGTGCGATCTCCGCCAGGGTGCGGCGGACGAGAAGGGCATCGGGCGACGGCTCCGAAGGTATTCGGGGCGGCGCGTCGTCCGCGGTGTCCTTCTCAGCGGCCGACGTGGTGGTCGGAGCGTTCATCGTGTGCCTCGCCCTCGCGCAACCGGCTGGTGTCGCCGCAGCATGGCAATGTCCGCCCCGGGTCCGGACAGAAAGTGGAGTTCTCGGGCATTGGCACCCGGGTTCCGGCTAGGCTGCGCTTTTTCGCACCAGTTCGTACGCCTCTCGCAGATCGGCTCCCGTGTAGCTGTGGCGGGAGAGCCCGACCAGATGGTGGTCCGCGTTCACTGCCACGGTCTCGGGAACCGCCGCGAAGAGCGCCGCGTCGGACATCGAATCGCCATAGGCGACGCACTCCTCGAAGCTGACGCCGAACTCCGCGCACAACTCCCGCGCGATGCTCACCTTCGCCGCTGCATTGAGAATCCCTGGGCGATGGATCGGCGCGGTGAAAGGAACCGACGGCCAGCGGGACCCATGGGCGGCATCAGCCCCCCAGTCCAGCAGGCGCTCGACGAAGAAGTCGGGCGAGAGCGAGATCACGGCGCAGCGTCCTCCGTGGGCCCGGATGTCGGCCCAGACCTCTCGGATGCCGGCCAGCCATGGCGCTCCCTCGAAAGCGGCTGTGACTTGCTCCGTCGTGAGTTCGGACCACAGCTCCCGGGCCTGGACCGCGAACTCGTCGGGTGTCAGTCCTCGCAGCAGGAAACCCTCTTCCAGCGCGGCGATCTCTTCGGCCAGTCCGAGCTGGCGCGAGATTTCCACGGCGGCGGCTGACCCACGGATCAGGGTGCCGTCGAGATCGAAGAGGTGAAGCCTGCGTCTCATGCCCCGAGGAGTCGTCATGTGCGCCGAGGTTAGTACGCGCGGTGACTCCCTCCGGCAGGGCCGGAGGGAGCGGGGCGAAGACACGGTGTTTCACGTGAAACACGGCGGCGTCCGCTCGACGGAGGCGCGTCACCTGCCGGTATCGGCCAGTTCCCCTAAAGCGGTGGACGGATGATCAGTGCGTCCGACAGCCTGAACGCCATGCCGACATCGCTCACCCCGCTCGACCAGCTCCCCATCCGACGTCTTACCACCGGTGACCTTCTGGCGTGCGCCGACCTCTCGGAAGACCGGGGATGGCCGCGCGAGGAGCACAAGTGGAGCCTGCTGCTCACCGCGGGGACCGGTTACGGCATCGACGACCCCGGCGGCAAGGGACTGATCGCGGTGTCCGTCGTGACGTCGTACGGCCCGGGGCTTGCCGCCATCGGGATGGTTCTTGTCGCCGAACGGCACGCCCGCCGAGGCGTCGGGCGCCGACTGATGCGGCATGTCATGGCCGAGACGGGCGACACCCCGTTCACTCTCCACGCCACTCCGAACGGACAGCCTCTCTACGAAGAGCTGGGCTTCATCGTCACCGGCCGCGCGGAGATGGTCCGAGGCCGCTTCACGCCCGTGGAACCGGCTCCTGGCATTCCGACCCGGCCGGCCACTGCGGAGGATCTCCAGGCCATTCTGCGTCTGGACGCCGAGATCTTCGGGCTCGACCGCACGCATATGATCACGCGCCTCCCAGCCTTCGCCGACCACCTCCGTGTCGCCGAGGAGGGCGGCCGGATCACCGGCTTCGCCGCGGCCTGGCCGAATATGGAGACCCATGTCATCGGGCCTCTGATCGCCCGGGACTCCGCGACCGCGCAGTCCCTCATCGCCTCCCTGGCCGCCCTCACGGATCGCCCGCTCCGTACGGACATCGACGTCCGGCACGAGTCCCTCCTGCGCTGGGTGAAGGCGAACGGCCTCGCTCCGATCGCCTTCAACGCGGTCATGACACATTCCCTGCCCGACCTTCCGGGCGACTGGAGCCGCAGGTTCGCTCCCTTGACCGTGGCGGCGGGATAGCCCTCCGAGTTAATTGCATACGCGGGATATTGCGTTCATCGTCTACTCTGGGAGAAGCCGCTCCGGGACCGAGGAGAGACCATGACCGCGACCGACCCCGCACTCACCGCCCTGTCCCAGGGCTGGTGCGCCCTCTCCCTGCTGCACGGCAGGATCGAGTCGCACATCGAGCGGGAGCTGGAGGCCAAGCACGGCCTGAGCATGCGCGAGTACTCACTCCTCGACGTCCTCAGCCGCCAGCACAGCGGCCCCGGGGGCCATCTTCAGATGAAGCAGGTCGCGGACGCCGTCGTACTCAGCCAGAGCGCCACCACGCGGCTGGTGACCCGGCTGGAGGACCGAGGGCTGCTCACCCGGTATCTCTGCGCCACCGACCGGCGTGGCATCTACACCGATGTGACCGAAGCCGGCCTGAAGCTCCTCGAGGAGGCCCGGCCCACCAACGACCGTGCTCTGCGTGAAGCGCTCGACCAGGCTGCGGAGAATCCGGAGCTGGCTCCGCTGGTCCGTGTCGTCGAAGGGCTGAGTGTTCCCGCCTGACCGGCCTGCCCCGGGCGTAGCCTGCGCTCCATGAGCGATCTTGAGATACGGCCCGCCACGGCGGAAGACCTCCCCGACATCGTCGCGATGCTCGCCGACGATCCCCTGGGCGCCCAGCGGGAGTCCCCGGGCGACCTCACTCCGTACACCGCCGCCTTCGAGCGGCTGGCCCGCGACCCGAATCAACACCTCGTCGTGGCCGTGCACGGCGGACGAAGGGTCGGCACGCTTCAGCTCACGGTCATCCCCGGGCTCTCCCGCCGCGGGGCAACCAGGTCGATCATCGAGGGTGTCCGCATCCACTCGGAGGAGCGCGGCAGCGGCCTCGGGTCCCTCCTCATCGAGTGGGCCGTCGAAGAATCCCGGCGCCAGGGCTGCCAACTGGTCCAGTTGACCTCGGACGCCACGCGTACGGACGCCCACCGCTTCTACGAGCGGCTCGGCTTCGAAGCCTCCCATCTGGGTTTCAAGATGAGCCTGTGAGTCTCGGAGCAGCACAGGATGCCGAGGCGAGCCCTCGGCATCCTGTTTCACGTGAAACATCGGCGCCATGGCATCACCTCAGACGCCCCGCCAACCCGCCTCGTCCACACCACCGGGGACCGCGTCGCCCTGCTCGTACGGCTCGCGCGTGAAGACGAAGGACGCCAGATCGAGATGGCTCACCGAGCCGTCCGCCCGCCGTACCGCCCGCAGGGTCTCCCCCGCGTAATAGCCGTCCAGCCCGATCCATCCGCCGTCCGGCAGGGACCGGAAGGCTGCTCGTCGTCCCACCCCGCGCAGTGGCTCCAGGACCACGCTACGCTCCGGCCCCAGCCTCAGCGTGTAGGCATATGTTCCCCAGAACCAGGGACCGGTCAGCTCCAGCAGCTCCCGGTCGACCTGGTCCTCGGGAAGCGGCCGCCAGGGCTCGGGGAACCTCGGCTCGGCCTCCGCCACGATCCGTACGAGATCGGCGGCGACCACCGCGGTGAGCGGGCCTGAGGTGGCATTGGCGAGCGCGACCGCCGCCACATCGTCGTCCACACTCGCCCAGAGACAGGCGACGAAGCCGGGCAGCGATCCGGTGTGACCGATCAGGGTCCGGCCGTCCTTGCGAAGCAGTTGCAGGCCGAGGCCGTAACCGCCTTCCCAGTCCTCGGCGCCAGGCGGCGCTGCCGGTGTACGCATCTCCTCGACCGAGGCCGCGCTCAGAACCCGGTCGTCCCCGTGGGCGAGGAACACCGCGAAGCGGCAGAGGTCTTCCGCCGTCGACCAGAGCTGGCCGGCAGGTGCCATCAGCCCCAGGTCCTCGGACGGTTCCGGGAGCATCACATCGGCCCACGGATGCACCGCCCAGCCGCCGGCATGGGGAGCGACCGGCTGGGTGCTCGTCCGGGTCAGCCCCAGTGGCTGCAGGACCTCCGTACGCAGCGCCTCTTCCCAGGACACTCCTCGGACCGCCTCGATCAGCGCACCCAGCAGCGTGTAGCCGGGGTTGGAGTAGTGATGGCGCCGCCCCGCGGGGTGAAGGAGCGGTTGGTCGCCGAGGACGTCGGCCAGTTTCGGCCGTACCGTCCCGGGCGTGCGCTCCCACCACGGCGCGGGTGCCTCCGCGCCGAGACCAGCACTGTGCCCCAGGAGCTGGGCGATGGTCACCTCGCCGACACCGTCGACCAGGTCGGCGTGGACGAGGTGCTTGTCGAGGGGATCGCTCAGATCCACGAGCCCCTCGTCCCGCAGCCGCATCACCAGGACGGCGGTGAACACCTTGGTGAGCGAGCCGATCCGGTACTGCGTGTCGGCGTCCGGGGCATGCCCGTCGACGCAGCTGCGCGATCCGCTCCAGACCATGCCCCCACCCCGGGCCACGGCGCCGACGAAGGAGGGGGAGCGGCCCTCCGCCTGAGCCACGGCGACACGGTGCGACAAGGCACGCTCGGTGCTGGGAAGCAGAGCTTCGAAAGATGACGTCATGAGGAGATCAAACGCCGCGGGGCCCGGTCGGTCGACCCCATTCCCGCGCGGCGGGTTGCCGAGATTCCCGCGAGGGGGCTGCCGAGTCGACTCCGATGCGGGCAACCCGCTGGCCCTTCCCACCCGATCGGGTCCGGGCAGGCGCTGACCACGACCGCCCGGCCCGCTATTGGCGGCTCGCCCGTGTCGGCCGAGTACACCACGCTGAGCCCCGAGCACGAGGACTCCCGGCGAGCCCAGATCGCGCACCGATGAGTTTCCCGCGCCGCGCTGGTCTATAGGCCGGACACCCACGGACGGAAGGCTGGGCCATGCGGAAACTGATCTACGGCATGAACCTGACCCTTGACGGTTACATCGCCGCGCCCGGCGACGACATCGGCTGGAGCGGACCGCCGAGCCACGAGCTGTTCCAGTGGTGGCTCGACCACGAGAAGGCGAGTGGCCTGTCGCTGTATGGGCGCAAGCTATGGGAGACGATGAGTTCCTACTGGCCCACCGGCGACCAGCAGCCCAACGCCACCCCGGCGGAGATCGAGTTCGCGCGGAACTGGCGGGACACGCCGAAGGTGGTGTTCTCCTCGACGATCGACACGGTCGACTGGAACACCCGCCTGGTCACCGGCGACGCGATCGCCGAGATCACCCGGCTCAAGGCCGAGGACGGCGGCCCGATGAACATCGGCGGCGCAACGCTCGCCGGGGCGGCCATGCGCGCCGGGCTGATCGACGAGTACGTGATCGCCGCCTACCCGGTCCTGGTGGGCGGCGGCACGCCGTTCTTCACCGCGCTGGACAGCTGGGTGAACCTGAATCTGGTGGAGACGCGGACGTTTCCCGGCGGCGTGGTCCTGACCAGGTACGAGACGAGGCGCTGAGCAGCTTCCCGCCGCCTCACGGCTTGGCCGGGTGTTGCTTCTCACCGTCGTGGCATGTCCTCAGCCGGGATCTTCTGGGCGGCTGCGGCGACTCGTTCGGCCGGTGAAAGCTTCGCGGAGGCTGGAGGAAAGAGCCTCGGCTTCGTCAGCGGCGCACAGGGCGGTCTGGTGGCTGACTCCGCCGCGT
This sequence comes from Streptomyces sp. NPDC003027, assembly GCF_053591435.1. Taxonomy (NCBI): domain Bacteria; kingdom Bacillati; phylum Actinomycetota; class Actinomycetes; order Kitasatosporales; family Streptomycetaceae; genus Streptomyces; species Streptomyces sp. NPDC003027. Next base: position 16,025 of record NZ_JBSFTU010000010.1, on the reverse strand, counting down.
GGCCTACACACGCGAAGATCAGGTCTGGGCCATGTCCACGAAGCGGGAGTAGTGGCCCTGGAAGGCGACGGTGATCGTCGCCGTCGGGCCGTTACGGTGCTTGCCGACGATGATGTCCGCCTCGCCGGCGCGCGGCGACTCCTTCTCGTACGCGTCCTCGCGGTGCAGCAGGATCACCATGTCCGCGTCCTGCTCGATGGAGCCGGACTCACGCAGGTCCGAGACCATCGGCTTCTTGTCCGTGCGCTGCTCGGGGCCACGGTTCAACTGCGAGAGCGCGATCACCGGCAGCTCCAGCTCCTTGGCCAGAAGCTTGAGGTTTCGCGACATGTCGGAGACTTCCTGCTGACGGCTCTCCGCCCGCTTGGACCCGCCCGACTGCATGAGCTGCAGGTAGTCGATGACGACGAGCTTGAGCCCGGCGCGCTGCTTGAGCCGGCGGCACTTGGCGCGGATCTCCATCATCGACAGGTTCGGGGAGTCGTCGATGTACAGCGGGGCCTGCGAGACGTCGGGCATCCGGCGGGCCAGCCGGGTCCAGTCCTCGTCGGTCATGGTGCCGGAGCGCATGTGGTGCAGCGCGACGCGGGCCTCCGCCGAGAGGAGGCGCATCGCGATCTCGTTGCGCCCCATTTCGAGGGAGAAGATCACGCTGGGCAGGTTGTGCTTGATGGAACAGGCACGGGCGAAGTCGAGGGCGAGCGTCGACTTACCCATGGCGGGACGGGCCGCGATGATGATCATCTGGCCGGGGTGCAGTCCGTTGGTGAGCTGGTCGAGGTCGGTGAATCCGGTGGGCACGCCCGTCATCTCGCCGCTACGAGAGCCGATCGCCTCGATCTCGTCGAGGGCACCCTCCATGATGTCGCCGAGCGGCAGATAGTCCTCGGTGGTGCGCTGTTCGGTGACGGCGTAGATCTCGGCCTGGGCCGAGTTCACGATCTCGTCGACATCGCCGTCGGCGGCGTATCCCATCTGGGTGATCTTGGTGCCGGCCTCGACCAGGCGCCGCAGCACGGCCCGCTCATGAACGATCTCGGCGTAGTACGCGGCGTTCGCCGCGGTCGGCACCGACTGGACGAGGGTGTGCAGATACGAGGCACCGCCCACGCGGGTGATCTCGCCGCGCTTGGTGAGCTCGGCCCCGACGGTGATCGGGTCGGCCGGCTCACCCTTGGCGTACAGGTCGAGGATCGCGGCGTACACCGTCTCGTGGGCCGGCTTGTAGAAGTCATGGCCCTTGATGATCTCCACGACGTCCGCGATGGCGTCCTTGGACAGGAGCATGCCGCCGAGGACGGACTGCTCCGCGTCGAGGTCCTGCGGGGGCACCCGCTCGAAGCCCGAGAGACCGCTGTCCCAGGGACCGCTGTCGCTGCCACGGTCATGCTGGTCCTCACGGCCCCGTCCGCGTCCGCGCCCCTCGCCGCGAGGGCGGGCGACGGGCAACCGGTCACTGGGTCCGGTGTCGGCCCAGGGGTCGTCCAAGGGCTCGGGAATAGTCACCAAGCCACCTCCTCCCGTCCGCTCCGCGGACCTCACCGTGCCACTCTGTCTTACGCCACGGCTCGGACAAACAAGAGGCTTTGACTCCGCTTCTGGCGCGTCGTGCGCCGGACCACGGTAGGCCCGACGGCAGCGTCAGCCAATCTGGTTATCCACAGGGCCTGTGGGTGAACGACAAGATGCTGTGGAGAACCCGCCGGAACCTGTGCACGGACCGGGGGACAGTCATGTGGACAAACTCATAGACAACCCCGGGTCACGGCTCTGACCTGGGCTTTTTCCATCCACCGGCTGTGGGGGAGAAAAACTTTTCCCCGCAGTCCAAGATCAGAACAAACGGCGCACACCCGAAGCCCTGAACCCCTCACAGGTAAGGACTCCGAGCGCATTGCGTCTCTTACCTGTGGAAGATTAGATTGGAGCTCATGACCCAGGCCCCCTCGGCGACCAAGGCCGCCCGACGACGGCATGACCGAGAGATCATCTCGCTCGCCCTCCCGGCCTTCGGCGCCCTCGTCGCCGAGCCGCTCTTCCTCATGGTCGACAGCGCCGTTGTCGGCCACCTCGGCACTCCCCAGCTCGCCGGTCTCGCCATCGCGGCGGCCCTGCTGTCCACAGCCGTGAGCGTCTTCGTCTTCCTCTCCTACGCCACCACGGCAGCCGTCGCCCGCCGGGTCGGGGCCGGTGATCTCCAGGCGGCGATCCGCCAGGGCATGGACGGTATCTGGCTCGCACTCCTGCTGGGCGCCGCCGTCGTCGCCGTCACGCTCCCCACCGCTCCGTGGCTGGTCGACATGTTCGGGGCCTCCGACACCGCTTCCCCCTACGCGGTCACCTATCTCCGGATCTCCAGCCTCGGCATCCCGGCGATGCTGGTCGTCCTGGCCGCCACCGGAGTCCTACGAGGACTCCAGGACACCCGCACTCCCCTGTATGTCGCCATCGCCGGCTTCACGGCCAACGCCCTGCTGAACGTGGGGCTGGTCTACGGCGCCGGCATGGGCATCGCCGGATCTGCCTGGGGCACCGTGATCGCCCAGTGCGGCATGGCCGCCGCCTACCTCGTCGTGGTCGTCCGGGGCGCCCGACGCCACGGCGCCTCCCTGCGCCCGGACGCGGCGGGCATCCGCTCCAGTGCCCAGGCGGGCGTCCCCCTCCTCGTCCGTACGCTCTCCCTGCGCGCGGTACTGATGATCGCCACGGTCGTCGCGGCCCGGCTCGGCGACGCCGAAGTGGCCGCCCATCAGATCATCCTGTCCCTGTGGAGCCTGATGGCCTTCGCACTCGACGCCATCGCCATCGCCGGTCAGGCCATCATCGGCCGCTATCTCGGCGCCGAGGACCCCGAGGGCGCCCGCCAGGTCTGCCGTCGGATGGTGCAGTGGGGTGTCGTCTCCGGCCTGGTCCTCGGGGCGCTCATCGTGGTCTCCCGCCCCCTGTTCATCCCGCTCTTCACCAGTGACACCACGGTCCAGAACACCCTGCTGCCGGCCTTGCTGGTCGTCGCGCTCTCCCAGCCGATCTCTGGAGTGGTGTTCGTTCTCGACGGCGTTCTGATGGGCGCGGGCGACGGCCCCTACCTGGCCTGGGCCATGCTGCTGACTCTCGCGGTGTTCGCCCCGGTCGCGCTCCTGGTCCCCGTTCTCGGCGGCGGGCTGACCGCGCTCTGGTGTGCGATGACGCTGATGATGACCGTTCGCCTGCTGACGCTCTGGCTGCGCTCCCGGTCCGGCCGCTGGATCGTCACAGGTGCCACCCGCTGAGCGTGCCATCCACTGAGCAGTGCAATCCGCCGAGCAGGGCCACCCGCTGATCAGTGCCGCCCCCTGAGCCATCGGCGCGTTTCACGCAAAGCGCGATGTTTCACGTGAAACAGCGGAAGGGCCGCACCCAGAGGTGCGGCCCTTCCGTACTGCTGAGAGCAGCGTTACGCGGCGACGACCTCGACGCCGAGCTTCGCGGCAACCTCGGGGTGCAGACGCACGGACACCTGGTGCGAGCCCAGGGTCTTGATCGGCGAGCCGAGCTCGACGCGACGCTTGTCGACGTCGGGGCCACCCGCGGACTTGATCGCCGTGGCGATGTCGGCCGGGGTCACGGAGCCGAAGAGGCGGCCGGCGTCGCCGGAGCGAACAGCCAGACGCACCTTCACGCCCTCGAGCTGGACCTTGATCTCGTTGGCCTGCTCGATGGTCGCGATCTCGTGGATCTTGCGGGCGCGGCGGATCTGCGCCACGTCCTTCTCGCCACCCTTGGTCCAGCGGATCGCGAAACCACGCGGGACCAGGTAGTTGCGAGCGTAACCGTCCTTGACGTCGACGACATCGCCGGCGGCACCGAGGCCAGAGACCTCGTGGGTGAGGATGATCTTCATTTTTCGGTCACCCTTCCCTTATCGCGCGGTGGACGTGTAGGGCAGCAGCGCCATCTCACGGCTGTTCTTGACGGCCGTGGCGACGTCACGCTGGTGCTGCGTGCAGTTGCCGGTCACGCGGCGGGCACGGATCTTGCCGCGGTCGGAAATGAACTTCCGCAGCATGTTCGTGTCCTTGTAGTCCACGTACGCGGTCTTGTCCTTGCAGAACGCGCAGACCTTCTTCTTAGGCTTGCGCACAGGCGGCTTCGCCATGGTGTTTCTCCTGTGTGATCAAGAAGTGGGGGTACGAGCTGCCCTAGAAGGGAGGCTCGTCCGAGTAGCCGCCGCCGCTGGAGTTTCCACCCCAGCCGGCTCCGCCGCCCTGCGGCTGACCGCCGGCCGGCGCGCTGGTCGCCCACGGGTCGCTGGCGGGAGCACCGCCACCACCCTGCTGGCCACCACCGGAGCTTCCGCCCCAGTCGCCGCCGCCCTGCGGCTGTCCCCCGCCGTAGCCACCCTGGCCACCACGACCGGTGGTCTTCGTGACCTTGGCCGTGGCGTTCTTGAGACTGGGGCCGACTTCCTCGACGTCCAGCTCGTAGACCGTGCGCTTGACGCCCTCACGGTCCTCATAGGACCGCTGCTTCAGCCGGCCCTGCACGACGACGCGCATGCCTCGCTGGAGCGACTCGGCGACGTTCTCCGCCGCCTGACGCCAGACCGAGCAGGTGAGGAAGAGGCTCTCGCCGTCCTTCCACTCGTTGGTCTGACGGTCGAAGGTGCGGGGGGTGGACGCGATACGGAACTTCGCGACCGCCGCACCGGACGGGGTGAAGCGCAGCTCGGGGTCGTCGACAAGATTGCCGACGACCGTGATGACGGTCTCGCCTGCCATTGGGTGAACCTCTCGGCGGGATTGCTTCTGGCTGCTTACTGCTACTCGGACCCGATGACCTCTGAGCTAGAAGCTCAGTGGATCTCGGGACGGAGGACCTTGGTCCGGAGGACCGACTCGTTCAGGTTCATCTGTCGGTCGAGCTCCTTGACGACCGCAGGCTCGGCCTGCAGGTCGATGACCGAGTAGATGCCCTCGGGCTTCTTCTTGATCTCGTAGGCGAGACGACGACGGCCCCAGGTGTCGACCTTCTCGACCTTTCCGTTGCCCTCACGGACGACGGAGAGGAAGTTCTCGATCAGCGGGGAGACAGCGCGCTCCTCGAGATCGGGGTCGAGGATGACCATCACCTCGTAGTGACGCATGTGGAACCCACCTCCTTTGGACTCAGCGGCCACGGTCGTTCCGTGGCAGGAGGGTCGTGATGCGTGAGCGACGGTATCGGCCACCTCTGACAATCCCCTCAGCGAGTGAGGAGTGCTGTCGGGACCCGGACGGGCCTGGGCAGACACCGGCGCAGACCGTACAGAGTACCCGCACACCGGCTTCCGGTTGAAATCCGGTGACGGGGGGACGCAATCTGTACACAACGGATGTCGGCGGCGCCTCGGATGCGCCGCCTTCCGGCAGCCACGCCAGGAGGTGCCCCATGGCACAGGCAATGCGACCCGACCCCGGACATTCCCTTCTCGCCACCGACGGCAAGCCGCACCCGCTCCAGGACACCCTGGTCGGGGTGACGCTCGTCCTGGGCGCGCTGGCCTTCGTCACCGCGATGTTCCATGACCTGCACCTGATCAGCTCCTGGGCAGGACTGATCGGGATCATCACGGGCGCGTACGGACAGTTCATCTCCGTCACGACGAGGGAACGCTTCGCGCTGATCGTCGGGCTCGGCGCCGCCGGCGTGGGCTTCTTCCTCGGCATGGCCCACGGTGGTCTCTTCGGCGGCCTACTGGGCTGACCACCGGGCGGCCACCACAGGAATCGGGGTGCTCCCCGGCCGCAGTAGGCTTCGGCGCGAGAGCCGGAGCCCCTGTACCGATGGGGACACACCTGCCGAGGAGCGCCCCGCATGAGCCTGACCCTTCGGACCATCAGCCGTGAGCAGCATCTGGCATTCATCCAGAGCCGGCCTTCGGCGAGCCACTGCCAGGTTCCGGCGTGGGCTGATGTGAAGACCGAGTGGCGCTCGGAGAACCTGGGTTGGTTCGACAAGTCCGGCGAGCTCGTCGGCGCGGGCCTGGTGCTCTACCGCCAGCTCCCCAAGATCAAGCGATACCTCGCGTACCTGCCCGAGGGCCCGGTCATCAACTGGTACGCCCCCAACCTCGACGACTGGCTCCAGCCGATGCTGGCGCATCTCAAGCAGCAGGGTGCCTTCTCCGTGAAGATGGGGCCGCCCGTCGTCATCCGCCGGTGGGACTCGGCCGCCATCAAGTCCGGCATCCAGGACCCGGACGTGAAGCGCCTGAAGGACGTCGAGGCCACGCACATCGAGCCGCGCGCCTTCGAAGTGGCCGACCGGCTGCGGAAGATGGGATGGCAGCAGGGCGAGGACGGCGGCGCCGGCTTCGGCGACGTGCAGCCCCGCTACGTCTTCCAGGTACCGCTGGCCAACCGCTCACTGGACGATGTCCTCAAGGGCTTCAACCAGCTGTGGCGCCGCAACATCAAGAAGGCCGAGAAGGCCGGTGTCGAGGTCGTCCAGGGCGGCTACGACGACCTCGCCGAGTGGCAGCGGCTGTACGAGATCACTGCCGTCCGCGACCACTTCCGGCCGCGCCCGCTCTCGTACTTCCAGCGCATGTGGACCGTCCTCAACAACGAGGACCCCAACCGCATGCGGCTGTACTTCGCCCGCCACAACGGGGTGAACCTCTCCGCCGCCACCATGCTCGTGGTCGGCGGACACGTCTGGTACTCCTACGGAGCCTCCGACAACATCGGCCGCGAGGTCCGGCCCTCGAACGCGATGCAGTGGCGGATGCTGCGCGACGCCTACGCGATGGGCGCGACCGTCTACGACCTGCGCGGCATCTCGGACTCGCTCGACGAGACCGACCACCTCTTCGGCCTGATCCAGTTCAAGGTGGGCACCGGCGGCGAGGCCGTGGAGTACGTCGGGGAATGGGACTTCCCGCTCAACAAGCTGCTGCACAAGGCGCTCGACATCTACATGTCGCGCCGCTGACGCCCGTGCCGACGGTTGCGTAGTCTCGTACGTAATCTCGTCGGTGTCGTACATACCTCTGATACACCGCAGCCACCAGAAAGGTTCCGGGCCGGCCATGGCGCTCTCCCTCTACGTCGACACCGCTCGCTGGCGGGCGCACCAGAAGACCGTGATCGACCAGTTCCCCGGACTGGTCCCGGTCTGCAAGGGCAATGGCTACGGTTTCGGCCATGAGCGGCTGGCCGACGAGGCCGCCCGGTTCGGCTCGGACATGCTCGCCGTCGGCACCACGTACGAGGCGGCGAGGATCAAGGACTGGTTCGGCGGTGATCTGCTGGTGCTCACCCCGTTCCGGCGGGGCGAGGAGCCGGTGCCCCTGCCGGACCGGGTGATCCGCTCCGTGTCCTCCGTCGACGGTGTGCACGCCCTGGTGGGGGCACGGGTCGTCATCGAGTGCATGAGCTCGATGAAGCGCCACGGCGTGCGCGAGGAGGACCTCGGCAAGCTGCACGCCGCCATCGAGGACGTACGGCTCGAGGGTTTCGCCCTGCACCTCCCGCTGGACCGCACGGACGGCACCGACGCGGTCGAGGAGGTCATCGGCTGGATGGACCGGCTGCGGGCCGCCCGGCTGCCCCTGCACACTATGTTCGTGAGCCATCTGCGGGCCGAGGAGCAGGCGCGGCTCCAGCAGCAGTTCCCGCAGACCCGGTTCCGGGCGCGGATCGGTACGCGGCTGTGGCTGGGCGACCATGAGGCGACCGAGTACCGCGGCTCCGTCCTCGACGTCACCCGCGTCGCCAAGGGCGACCGGTTCGGCTACCGCCAGCAGAAGGCGGCCTCCGACGGCTGGCTGGTGGTCGTCGCGGGCGGCACGTCGCACGGTGTGGGCCTGGAGGCCCCCAAGGCGATGCACGGCGTGATGCCCCGTGCGAAGGGCGTGGCACGCGCCGGTCTGGCGACCGTCAACCGGAACCTTTCGCCGTTCGTCTGGGCCGGCAAGCAGCGCTGGTTCGCCGAGCCGCCGCACATGCAGGTCTCGATCCTGTTCGTCCCGTCCGACGCCCAGGAGCCGAAGGTCGGTGACGAGCTGGTGGCCCATCTGCGGCACACGACGACCCAGTTCGACCGACTCGTCGAGCGCTGAGCCGCTGACGGCCCCGGGGGCTACTCCCGGGCCGCGCCCCACTCCACCCGCGGCCCCTCCACGGCCGATGCCGCGTGCCGGGCCGGGTGGGCGGCCCTGCCCATGACGAAGACGTCCTCGGCGCCGTCCAGGACGCCCCCGGAGGGATCGTCGGAGCCGTCCTGCCGCACGACGTCCCGCTCGGGCGCCAGGATGTCGCGGACGACGACCGCGCACAGGTAGAGCGTGCCGAGCAGATGCAGGATGACGGCGAAGTGGTAGCCGTCCGTCGGCAGGCCCTGCTTGTTGCCGCTGGTGGTGAAGGCCAGGTACATCCAGATGCCCAGGAAGTACATCACCTCGCACGCCTGCCAGATCAGGAAATCGCGCCAGCGGGGCCGGGCCAGCGCGGCGAGGGGGATGAGCCACAGGACGTACTGCGGTGAGTAGACCTTGTTGACCAGGACGAACGCGGCCACGACGAGGAAGGCGAGCTGCGCGAAGCGGGGCCGTCGGGGAGCCGTGAGCGCCAGGGCGGCGATGCCGGCGCACGCGAGCAGCATCAGCACCGCGGCGAGGACGTTGGCCGTCTCGGGCGTGATCGGTTCACCGGTGCGCTGGCTGACCAGCAGCCACAGGGAGCCGAAGTCGATGTTCCGTTCACTGCTGAAGGTGTAGAACTGCTTCCACCCCTGGGGCGCGAGCAGCATCACCGGCAGGTTCACCACCAGCCAGGCGCCGCCCGCGCCGAGCAGGGAGGTGCTGAACTCCCGCCATTTCCCGGCCCGGCAGCAGAGCAGCAGCAGCGCGCCGAGCAGGAAGACGGGGTACAGCTTCGCCGCCGTGGCCAGGCCGATGAGGATGCCGGTCGCGAGAGGCCGGCCGCGTGACCACATCAGGACGGCGACGGCCGTCAGGGCCACGGCCAGCAGATCCCAGTTGATGGTGGCGGTGAGCGCGAACGCGGGTGCCAGGGCGACGAGCAGGCCGTCCCAGGGCCGGCGGCGATGGGTCCGGGCCACGCAGACCGCCATGACGGCGGCGCAGACCATCAGCATGGCCGAATTGATCATCCAGTACGTCTGCTCGCGCTGCATCATGTCGCCGCCGTCCGGCGTCAGCCAGGCCGCGACCTCCATGAACAACCCGGTGAGCACCGGATACTCCAGGAACTCTATGTCGCCGCTCAGCCGGTCGAAGTACGGGACGAGGCCCTCGGCGAAGCCCCGGCCGACGAAGAGATGCGGGATGTCGGAGTAGCAGGCGTGGGTGTACTGCGAGGTGGAGCCGCGGAACCAGGCCCAGTCGTAGCACGGGATCTTCTGCACCATGCCGAGCGCAAACATCCCGATGGCCACCAGTGCGATCACCCGCACCGGCGTGAGGGCGCTGGTGCCGAGCAGGGCCCGGCGGCCGACCGGTCCCCCGATCAGTTCGCTGCCCGCCGCGGCCACTTCGTCCCGGTGGGTGGGGCACACCACTGCCCGGTCCCGCGACCGGTCCTGCGGCGGACTCGTCTTCTGGAGGCTCGGCATGGGGGACATCCTGCCGTACGTACCTGGGGAAACGGCGAGGGCCGCCGCACCCGGACGCGTACGAAGGTACGGATCGGGTGCGGCGGCCCTCAGGGCGCTGCCGGTGCTCGCCGCGACGGATCAGCCGCCGAGCCAGCCGGTGCCGCCACTGGGTCTGCCGGTGCCGCCTGTGTCGTCGGTGGCCGTGGGCGTGGGTGTCGTCGGCGTACCGCCGGTCGCGCCGCCCTCGGTGGTCCCGCCGTTCTCGTTGCCCTCGGTCGTGCCGCCGTTCTGGCCGCCGTCGGTGTTGCACGGCCAGTCCCACACGTCGCAGCTCTTCTCCGGGTCCGGCGTCTTGCTCGGGGTGGAGGACGGTGTCGACGAGGGGGTGGCCGACGGGGTCTGGGACGGGGTGACCGACGGCGTCGGAGTCGGGCTGGTGAGGCCGCCGCCGTAGACCGGCTTGGCGTCCTCCAGGTTCTCCGGCTCCGGGAAGGACTCCGGCTCCATGCCCTCCAGGGCGTCGGTCATGTAGTCGTTCCAGATCCGCGAGGGGAACGACGAACCGTGGATCTTGGGCTGGGCACCGGTGCCGAACATGGACTCGAACTTGCGGCCGGCCTTCGTCTCGTCGTCGTCGAACCGGTACATGTCGATCGCCGTCGAGAGCTGCGGGGTGTACCCCACGAACCAGGCCGAGTTGTTGCCGTCGGTGGTACCCGTCTTGCCGGCCACCTCGCGGCCCGGGATGGCGGCCTTGCGGCCGGTGCCCTTCGGGTTCTCCACCACGTCGCGCAGAACGTCGGTGACGTTGCTCGCGATGGCCGTGGAGAAGGCCCGCTCGGGCTTCGCCTTGTGCTCGTAGATGACCTCCCCCTTCCGCTTCACCTTGGTGACGGAGTAGACGTCGTTGCGCTCGCCGTTGTTGGCGAAGGTCGCGTAGGCGCCGGCCATACGGATCGCGCTCGGGTCGGAGATACCGAGCGAGAACGACGGCACATCGGCCTTCACCAGCGAGCTCTCGCGCAGACCGGCCTTGATCGCCGTCTCACGGACCTTGTCGATGCCGATGTCCATGCCGAGCTGGACGTACGGCGAGTTGGCCGAGCGGATCATCGCCTCGCGGAGGCTCATCTCCGGGTAGCTCGCGTCGTCGTCATTGACCTGGAGCCACTCCTCGCCGTTCTCGTCGCGCCAGACCGTGCCGTCGTAGTTCCTGATCCGCAGCTTGTTCTTGCCGGAGTAGCGGCTCTTGTCGGGGTCGACGATCGTGCGGGTGGAGGCGTCCTGGAACTTTCCCTTGTTCGGGTCCCGTACGCCGTGCTCCATCGCCGCGGCCAGCACGAACGGCTTGAACGTCGATCCGACCTGGGCACCGGTCTGGTCGGCGTTGTTGGTGAAGTGCTTGGTGGCGTCGGTGCCGCCGTAGATGGCGACGATCTTGCCCGTCCTGGGGTCGACCGAGGCGCCGCCGAACTGGACATGGGTGTCCGTCTTCGGCCGCTTCGCCGGATTGATGTACTCGTCGTAGATCTTCTTGACGGACTCTTCGAGAGCGTTGACCTTCTTCTTGTCGAAGGTCGTGTGGATCTCGTAGCCGCCCTCGGCGAGGGACTTCTCGTCGATCTCACCGTCGTAGCTGTTGATGAAGTTGGCCTTGGCCGTACTCACCAGATAGCCGATCTGGCCGGTCAGCGCCGCGTCCTTCTTGGGCGGCTTCACCCTCGGGAAGTCCGGGTACTTCACGCGCTCCTCGGGCGAGAGGTGGCCGTCGTTGACCATTTCGTCGAGGATCCACCGCCACCGCTTCGTGGCGCGGTCGGTGTTGTCCTTCGCGTTCGCCCTTGGGTCGATCTCAGGCGCGCCGGCCGGGTCGTAGTAGGTCGCGCCCTTGAGCAGGGAGGCGAGGAAGGCGCACTCGCTGGGGTTGAGTTGCTTGGCGTCCTTCTCGAAGTACGTACGGGCCGCGGCCTGGATGCCATAGGCACCCCGTCCGTAGTACGAGGTATTCAGATACCCCGCCATGATGTCCCGCTTCTCCAGCTTGGTTCCGACCTTTATGGAGATGAACAGCTCCTGGACCTTTCGGGTCAGGGTCTGCGACTGGTCGTTGAGCCGGTTGTTCTTCACATACTGCTGGGTGATCGTCGAGCCACCCTGGGTCTCTCCGCCCTTGGCCATGTTCCACACGGCGCGGCCGATACCCATCGGGTCGATACCCGAGTCATCCCAGAACGTCTTGTTCTCGGCCGAGATGACCGCGTTCTGCATATGCTTCGGGATCTGTTCGATGCCGATGATCTGGCGGTTGACCTCACCACCGGTCGCGGCCATCTGGCTGCCGTCGGCCCAGTAGTAGACGTTGTTCTGCGCCTTGGCGGCCAGGTCCTCGTTGGGGACGCCCACCACGGCGTAGCCGATCGTCGCCGCGCCCATCAGGCTGCCGAGGAACGCCAGGAACAGGCCCGTCACGAGCTTCCAGGAGGGCACCCAGCGCCGCCACCCGTACTTGCCGTACCGCGGGTAGTCGATCAGTCTTTTCCTGCCCGGGGGCCTGCCACCGCGACCCCGGCCCGGTCCGTTCTCGTGGCCGCCCCCACCGCCGCGTCGGCCGCCGCCGTGACCACCCGCGCCGCCGCCGTCGGGGGCGCGCCGACGGCCGCCCCCTCTCTGCGCGGCGCGACGGGCCTCGGCCCGTCCACCGTAGGGGCGCTCCTCCTCGTACCCGGACGAAGGGGATCCCATATTGACATCCCGCGCCTGGGCCGACCTGCGGCCCATGGGCTGCTGGGCAGCGCGTCGGGCCGCCGCGCGGCCGCCACTCGGCGGCTGCGACTGCGGCATCTTGCGACGGTGCTCGCTCATCGAACGACTACTCCTCGGGCAGGCGCGTACGCCTGGAAGCGGCAGTTGAGTTCCGGTCCCCCCGAAATACGCACGGACGAGCCCCATGGGAGGCCTCTCCGTGCGGCAGCCGGTCACCCGCAGCACTGACGCCCCGCGGCGTCGCTTGGTTCCCGGTGGTCTGCATGCCGCACAGACTACGCACGGCCAAAACCCTCCTAGGGCCGAAGTTCACCCCAAATCAGGCAAGTCGATTGCTATGAATTGACGATGTGACGCCGGTCACCACACCCCCCCTTGTCGCATCCAGGTCGCCGTTCTATCGTCGGGATGTATCGAGTCGATACATCAGTACGGCATAAGAGTCCTGAACGGCGGAGGAGGCGACGGATGAGCAGGCGCTCAGGAATCCTTGAGTTCGCCGTCCTCGGCCTGCTCCGCGAGGCACCCATGCACGGGTACGAGCTGCGGAAACGGCTCAATACCTCGCTGGGGATCTTCCGGGCCTTCAGCTACGGGACCCTCTACCCCTGCCTCAAGACGCTGGTCGCCAACGGCTGGTTGATCGAGGAGCCGGGCAGCGCCCCCGAGGACGCGCTCGCCGCCTCACTCGCAGGGCGCCGCGCCAAGATCGTCTACCGGTTGACGGCGGAAGGTAAGGAGCACTTCGAGGAGCTCCTCTCCCACACCGGCCCGGACACCTGGGAGGACGAGCACTTCGCCGCCCGCTTCGCCTTCTTCGGGCAGACCGAGCGCGAGGTACGGATGCGGGTACTGGAAGGCCGCCGCAGTCGGCTGGAGGAGCGCTTGGAGAAGATGCGCGCCTCTCTGGCCCGTACGCGCGAGCGCCTCGACGACTACACCCTTGAGCTGCAGCGCCACGGAATGGAGTCCGTGGAGCGCGAAGTGCGCTGGCTGAACGAGCTCATCGAGAGCGAGCGGGCGGGGCGGGATCAGCGATCCGGTCCCGACGCCCCCGCTCAGCAGGACAACGATTCTGGAGAAACGGGCGGCCTGCCCCGGCACGGGGGCAGTACCCGGCCGGACCCGTCCGACGACACCACCAAGTGAAGCCCTGCGACATGCAGGGCTTCCACGATCACACAGGGAGCAACCGGAAATGGGTTCGGTTCGCGTAGCCATTGTTGGCGTGGGCAACTGCGCCGCCTCACTGGTGCAGGGCGTCGAGTACTACAAGGACGCCGACCCGGCGGCCAAGGTGCCCGGCCTGATGCACGTCCAGTTCGGCGACTACCACGTCGGTGACGTCGAGTTCGTCGCCGCGTTCGACGTCGACGCCAAGAAGGTCGGCCTCGACCTCTCCGACGCCATCGGCGCCAGCGAGAACAACACCATCAAGATCTGCGACGTTCCGAACAAGGGCGTCACGGTCCAGCGCGGCCACACCCTCGACGGTCTCGGCAAGTACTACCGCATGACCATCGAGGAGTCCGCCGAGGAGCCGGTCGACATCGTCCAGGTCCTCAAGGACAGGCAGGTCGACGTCCTCGTCTGCTACCTGCCCGTGGGCTCCGAGGACGCGGCGAAGTTCTACGCCCAGTGCGCCATCGACGCCAAGGTCGCCTTCGTCAACGCTCTTCCGGTCTTCATCGCCGGCACCAAGGAGTGGGCGGACAAGTTCACCGAGGCCGGCGTCCCGATCGTCGGTGACGACATCAAGTCGCAGGTCGGCGCCACCATCACGCACCGCGTCATGGCGAAGCTGTTCGAGGACCGCGGTGTCCGTCTTGAGCGCACCATGCAGCTCAACGTCGGCGGCAACATGGACTTCAAGAACATGCTGGAGCGCGACCGCCTGGAGTCCAAGAAGATCTCCAAGACCCAGGCCGTCACCTCGCAGATCCCCGACCGCGAGATGGGCGAGAAGAACGTCCACATCGGTCCGTCGGACTACGTGGCCTGGCTGGACGACCGCAAGTGGGCGTACGTCCGCCTCGAGGGTCGCGCCTTCGGTGACGTTCCGCTGAACCTGGAGTACAAGCTCGAGGTGTGGGACTCCCCGAACTCGGCGGGTGTCATCATCGACGCCCTGCGCGCCGCGAAGATCGCCAAGGACCGCGGCATCGGCGGCCCGATCCTCTCCGCGTCCTCGTACTTCATGAAGTCCCCGCCGGTTCAGTACTTCGACGACGAGGCCTACGCCAACGTCGAGAAGTTCATCAAGGGCGAGGTCGAGCGCTAAGCACCACCCGCACGACGATCGAGGGTCCCCGGCATGCGCCCGGGGGCCCTCTTCGTATGTGAGTCTTGCTGCCATGTCCGTCGTACGTGATCTGCGCGTACTCCTGCGCCTGACGAACTTCCGCCGCCTGCTGGCCGTCCGCCTGCTCTCCCAGTGCGCCGACGGGGTCTACCAGGTGGCGCTGGCCACGTACGTCGTCTTCTCCCCGGAGAAACAGACCTCCCCCACCGCCATCGCCTCGGCCATGGCCGTCCTCCTGCTCCCGTACTCGCTCATCGGCCCCTTCGCCGGGGTCCTCCTCGACCGCTGGCAACGCCGCCAGGTCTTCCTCTACGGCAATCTGCTGCGGACGGTGCTCGCCTGCATGACGGCGGTACTCATGCTGGCCTCCGTGCCCGACTGGCTCTTCTACGCCTCCGCCCTCTCGGTGACTGCTGTCAACCGTTTCGTCCTGGCGGGCCTCTCCGCCTCGCTGCCGAGAGTCGTCGACGACGAGCGGCTTGTGGTGGCCAACTCCCTCTCACCGACGGCCGGCACTCTGGCGGCCACAGCGGGCGGTGGTCTGGCCTTCGCCGTGCGGTTCGTCTCCGCCGACTCGGACGCCGCTGTGGTGACACTCGGCGCTTTCCTCTATCTCTGTGCCGCCCTCGCATCCCTTCGGATGTCCCGCGAACTTCTCGGTCCCGAGCCGGAGCTGGTGCAGCCACGTCTCTCCGCTGCGCTGGCTTCGACGGCCCGTGGCCTGAAGAGCGGGCTGCGGCATCTGTCCGAGCGACGGCCGGCGGCCCATGCGTTGGCCGCCATGACGCTGATGCGGTTCTGCTACGGCGCGCTGACCGTGACCGTTCTGATGCTCTGCCGGTACGCCTGGAGCTCAACGGAGCAGGAAGGACTCGCCCTGCTCGGCCTGGCCCTCGCGATCTCGGGGGCGGGCTTCTTCGCGGCGGCGGTCATCTCGCCGTGGACGGTCGGACGGCTCGGCCCCTTCGGCTGGATGGCCGTCTGCGCGGGGTCGGCCGCACTGCTGGAACCGGCGCTGGGACTTCCCTTCGAGCCGGTCCCGCTTCTGGTCGCCGCCTTCGTTCTCGGACTCATCACCCAGGGAACCAAGATCGCGACGGACACGGTGGTCCAGACATCGGTGGACGACGGCTTCCGGGGGCGCGTCTTTTCGCTCTACGACGTGCTGTTCAACGTCGCCTTCGTCGGTGCCGCCGGAGTCGCCGCGCTGATGCTGCCGCCGGACGGCCGGTCCGTTCCCCTCGTGGTCATGGTCGCGGTGCTCTACGCCACGACTGCGGCCCTCCTGCTGAGGCGGCGCCCCCGACAGAGCGAGGGGTGATGTTTCACGTGAAACATCACCCCTCGGCGGCCCCGCCCAGTCGATGTTTTTTGTGTAAAATAT